>CACIYM010000006.1 GCA_902590895.1 uncultured Alphaproteobacteria bacterium | reverse complement strand
GCAACTCACATCTCATCAAAATTCAGTATAGGTATTAAATATAAAGAAAAAGATAATTTAATGCCTGAAAGAGGAACCTTAAACATTAACCTAGCAAAAAGTAAATTAGGATATTCTCCTAAGTTTGATATCTATAAAGGAATAGATAAATATATTGATTGGTACGAAAATAATTACAAATTCTAATAAAATAATTAATACTTTATGTTATTAAATTTTAGTCTCAAAAATTTAAAATCATCTAAAAGAACTTTTGTATTTGCCGAAGCAGGTAATAACCACGAAGGTAGTTTAAGAATTGCAAAAAAAATTATTCTTGAAGCATACAAGTGTGGTGTCGATGCTGTTAAATTTCAAACGTTTGTTCCAAGTCTTTATTACTCTAATGATCAAAAAGAAAGGTTAAAAAAACTTAAAAAATTTCAATTAAGTTACGACGATTTCAAAAAATTAATTGATTATGGAAAAAACATGGGAATAACTGTCTTCTCAACACCCTTTGATAATGAAAGTGCAGAGTTTTTGAATGAATACCAAAAATTTTTTAAAATTTCGTCTGGAGATAATAATTTTTTCCCCTTAATTGAACAGATAATCTCTTACAATAAACCTGTAATTATATCTACAGGTCTTTCAGATTATTCACTTCTAAAAAAAATTTATAATCTTTTCAAAAAAAAATGGGGTTATTTTACTGATGATAAATTTTTAGTTTTTTTACATTGTGTATCTGCTTATCCGACTAAATTAGAGGATGCAAACTTACAAAAAATCCTTTCTTTAAAAAAAAAATTTAAGGATGTGATTGTGGGTTATTCAGACCATGTGATAGGAATAGAAGCTGCATATATTGCTTCAATTATGGGTGCTAATATTATTGAAAAACATTTTACTTTGGATAGAAAATTTTCGAATTTTAGAGACCACAAGCTTTCAGCAGATCCGAAACAAATGAAGACTTTGATAACTAGAATAAAAAAATTCTATAATGCAACAGGAACAGGAAATCTTATGATTCAAGATTGTGAAAAAGAAAATTTACTTCCAACTAGAAGATCTTTAGCCGCATCAAGATCGTTAAATGCAAAAAAAAAAATTATTGAAAATGATTTAATATGGGTTCGCCCAGGAAATGGAATTATTGAAAAAAAAGAAATAATAGGAAAAAAAATAAAAAAAAAAATGAAATTTTCTGAGTCTTTTAGTAAATCTAATTTGTTATGAAAATCTTAATTCTGACGACAGAGACACCTCATCATATTTTTTTTTTAAGTGAGTTATTAAAAGTTGAAAAAAATATTACAGTCATTTCAGAAAACTCTCAAAAAAGAAAAAAAAATTTTCAGTCTAATTTTTTTTTAAAACGAGAAGAAATTGAAAATAGGTTTTGGTTTAAAAAAAAGACACATCTCAGTGACTTTACTTTTACAAAGTATATAGACTGTATAAATTCAGATGAATCTTTGAATTTTTTAGGAAATAATATTTTTGACTTGGCTATTTGTTTTGGTACAAAAATTCTTAATGCTAGAACTATTGATAAACTTCCGACGAACTTATTTAATTTGCATGGAGGAGACCCAGAAAATTACAGAGGTCTAGATTCTCATCTATGGTCTATGTATCATAAAGATATAGATGGACTTGTTTCAACACTTCATCATTTAACGTTGAGAGTTGATTGTGGAGAAATATACAGTAAAGAAAAAATTATTCTAAGTGAAATACCTGATATTTTTCATTTTCAAATTTTCAACACACAAACCTGTGCAAAACTATCAAAAAAATTAATTAAAGAGATATCTTTAGGTAAAAAAATAAAAAAAATTAATCAAAAAAATAAAGGAAGATATTATTCATCAATTCCTAGTTGTCTCATTGTAAAATGTATTAAAAATTTTGAGTTATTAAAAAAAAATGATTAATTATTCTAATTATCTTAAAAAAAATAGTCATACTATTTTTTTATTTCATGGTGTTATTCCTAAAAATAATTTTTTATTAAGAAACTATACAAATAAACATTTAGAGTTAAAAACGTTTAAAAAAATCATAAAAGATTTAGATCAAAATGGAAATTGTATATCAATTGACGAGTTAAGCGCACACATAATAAAAAAAGAAAAATTTCCTGATTATTCATTTTCTATAACGTTTGATGACGGATTTGAGAATAATTTAAGTATAGCAGCACCAATTTTACTAAATTTAAAGATGCCATTTACCATCTATGTTACTTCAGATTTTTCTGAGAAAAATGAAATGTCTTGGACAGATAAGATTGAATATGCTTTCGAACATACTAAAGAAAAAAGATTGATACTACCTTGGAGTAAAAAAGAGGTTTGTATAATTAACATTGACCAAAAAATTCAAATAATTGATGAAATAAGAGATAAAGTTAAAAAATCTAAAAAAATTGATCCAACTAAATTTTCAAATTATATTTTAGAAAAATTGAAAATTAAAAATATTCACAAGGATAAATTTCTTGATCAAAAAATAAATTCAAAGCAAATACGTATTTTTTCAAAAGACAAATTAATCTGCTTTGGTGCACATACAAAAACGCACAAAGTTTTATCACATTTAAAATTAAAAGAATTAGAGAAGGAAATTAAAACAAGTATTGATTTTCTTAAAAAAAAGTGTGGATTAGAAGTTAAAAATTTTTCTTATCCTGAAGGTTTTAAAGGTTCTTACAATAAAAAGGTTATTGAAGTGTTAAAAAAGTTTGGAATTGTTTCATCTCCAACTGCTATAAAAGGAACTAATACAATTAATACTTCTTTATTTAATTTAAAAAGAATAATGGTTACTTAGATATGTGCGGAATTGCAGGATATTTTGGGAAAAGAGATATTGAGGTTTCAAAAATTAAAGAATGTCAAATGTTAATGAAGAGGAGAGGCCCAAATCATTGTGATTATTTTTTATCTAAAAATACAAATAATTTGGTACTCATCCATAGTAGGTTAAGTATTATCGATTTAGGTTCGGGTTCAAACCAACCTTTCAAAAATAATATTGGAGATGCTATGAGCTTTAATGGAGAAATTTATAATTACAAAGAAATAAAAAAAAAATTAGCCAGAAAAGATATTGATTTTAAAACTTTAGGTGATACAGAGGTACTTTTTAAACTGATTAAAAATATGGGAATAAACTCATTAGAAAGTTGTGAAGGGATGTGGGCTTTTGTCTTTTATGAAAAAGAAAACGAAAAAATTTTTCTTTCTAGAGATAGATTTGGTGAAAAACCACTTTTCTACTTTGAAGACAGTGATGGAATTTATTTTGGTTCTGAACCAAAATTTATTTTTAGTTTATTAGGGCGAAAACTTCCAATTAATTTTTCGCACATTAAGAGGTACTTGATTAACGGTTATAAATCAATTTTCAAAGAAAAAGATACTTTTTTTGATGGATTAAAAAGAGTTGAACCTTCAAGTTATTATGAAATTGATAAAAATCTTGTTTTGAAGAAAAATAAATATTGGGAACCTAAATTTGATTTTTATAATAAAAAGCTAACAGAATTTGATATAGTTTCTAAATCCTATGAGTTACTTAGAAAATCTGTGGAACTTCGTTTAAGGTCAGATGTCCCCATAGCTTTTTGTCTAAGTGGAGGAGTTGATTCAGTTTCTTTAATTTCAATTGCTTGCAGAGAGTTTGATTATAAAGTACACGGTTTTTCAATAATTAATGAAGATAAGAGATACGAAGAACTTGATATGATTAATTATGCTTCAAAAACTTTGAAACTTAAGCACACAAAAAAAACACTGCAAAATGATAATTTTTTTACAAATCTTAAAAAACAAATTTGTTATTATGATGGTCCCGTATTAACTATATCCTATTATGCTCAGTGGAGGTTAATGAAAGAGATTAGTGGTCAAGGATATAAGGTTTCAATTAGTGGTACAGGCGCGGATGAAATTTACACTGGATATTATGATCATCATAATGCTTTCCTAAGCTATATGAAAAGATTTAAAAAAGATGAATACTCAAAATGCTTAAAAGATTGGGAAGATAAAGTTAAAAAGTATATTAGAAATCCTTTTTTGAGAAATGAAAAACATTTTATGGAAGATATTAATGAAAGAGGACATATATATTTGAATCAAAATAAATTTAAAGAATATTTAGTTGACGAATTTAATGAGGATTTTTATGAATTTAAATATTCAGACATTTTACTTAGAAATAGAATGTCAAACGAAATGTTTAATGAAACAGTTCCTCAAATTCTTCATCAGGACGATTTAAATTCAATGTATTATTCTGTAGAAAACAGATCACCTTTTCTTGATAAAGACCTTTATGAGTTCTTACTTCAAGTTCCTACTGAATTTTTAATAAAAAATGGTTATGGTAAATATATACTTAGAGAATCAGTAAAAAGAATTGCACCACCCGACATAATAAATAATCCAAGAAAAGTAGGATTTAATATGCCACTAGAAAACTTTGTAAATTTTAATGAAAAAAAAACTGAAAAAATGTTACTTGAAGATAGTCCTATATTTGAAATTATTGATAGAAAAAAAATAAGAAACTCATTTTCTGATAAATTAACTAATAGTGAAAGTAAGTTTTTATTTAATTTTATTAATGCAAAGTTCTTTATGGAAGCTTATTCTTAACTAGTTAGAAAATATGTCAAAAAAAGTTTGTTTAGGTATAAATAGCTCCGGATTTAATACATCCTGTAGTTTATTTATTGACAATAAGTTATTTTTTGCTGTTGAGGAGGAAAGGCTTAATAGAGAAAAGAGAACGAGGAAATTTCCAATTAAAGCAGTGAATTATATTTTTGAGAAATTTGGTCTCAAACTAGAGGATATTGACTTTATAGCAATTGGATGGAACCCAGCAATTAATTTAGAAAATTTAAATACTGCTTTTAATTTTGGTCAAACCAGATTTTTAGGAGAAATTTTTCACAATGTAGTAAATAATTTTATTAACCTTGATCCAAATGTTGGCGATGTATCTGAACAAATAATACATTATAAAAAAAAAAAAATTCATATCTTTTTTATTCGACATCATCTGGCACACGCTTCATCATATTATTTATCTGACTTCTCTTCTTCGTCAATTTTGACTATAGATGCTTTTGGAGAAAAACAGTGTACTGAGTTTTTTTTAGGTAAGGGCTCAAAGATTTCTTCTATATGGTCCCAAGAGTTCCCGCATTCCTTGGGATCTTTCTATTCTGCTTTCACATCTTTTATGGGATTTAGGCCTCAAAGTGACGAGTGGAAACTAATGGGTGCTAGTGCATACGGCGACGAAAAAAGGTTTTTAAAAAAACTTGAGGAACTAATTTATCCAATCAAAGATGGATTTGAATTAAACTTAAATTATTTCAATCACTTTCAATTTCATCGCCCAGGATTATTTTCTGATAAATTAATTGGTCATTTAGGAATTAAACCAAATGTACCGGAAAGAAAATTATCGAAGGAATATTATGATTTGTCTGCAGGTGTCCAAAAAATCTTTGAAAATATCTGCATTCATTTAATGCATAGATTAAACAAACTCACTCAAAATAAAACTCTGGTTTTTGCTGGTGGTTGTGCCTTAAATTGTTCACTTAATGGAAAAATTTTAAGTAATACTCCCTTTAAAAAGGTTTTCATTCCCCCATTCCCTGATGATAGTGGTGTCGGAATAGGTGCGGCCTTATATGTAAACCATACTATTTTTAATCAGAAAAAACTTAACAAGTTAACACATAATTACCTAGGACCATCATTCAGTGATAATGAAATAAAAAAAATTATAAAAACTTATAAATTAACTTTTAAGTTTTTAAATAATCCAGAAGAGGTTGCCGTTAAAGATATATGTGAGGGAAAAGTTATAGGATGGTTCCAGGGAGCCTTAGAATTTGGTGATAGATCTTTAGGAAATAGAAGTATTTTAGCAGATCCAAGACGTCAAGAAATGAAAGATAAAGTAAACCATTTAATTAAATATAGAGAAGGTTTCAGACCTTTTGCTCCTTCAATTCTTGAGAATAAAGTTGAAGACTTTTTTATAAATGTACAAAATTCCTTTTTTATGAGTAAAACATTACAAGTAAAAAAAGAAAAACAAAAGTTAATCCCTGCTGTTGTGCACGTTGATGGTTCAGCTAGACTTCAAACGGTTTCAAAAAGAATTAATCCGAAATTTTATAACTTAATTAATAATTTTTATAAAGAAACAAAAATTCCAATTTTGCTAAATACAAGTTTTAATGTTAAAGGAGAGCCAATCGTTTGTTCTCCACAAGATGCTATTAGAACGTTTTTTAGTTCAGGCTTAGATGCTCTTTTTCTCAACAACTTTTATATTTCTAAAAAATAAATTTTTCTTGATTCATAAAAAAGATATTTTATAACTTACTAACGAATGTTCTTAAATCTTTTATTTTTTTTTATTAAATGAAGTGGTGTAAAAAATGTGTGCTGCCAAGCACAAGACCTAATTTAGTAATAAATAGCAAAGGTGTCTGTAATGCCTGTGAACAAGGTAAAATCAAAAAACAAATAAATTGGGAAAAAAGAAAACTTGAGTTTGAAAACTTAGTTAGAAGAATAAAAAAAAAAAAAGCTGAATATGATTGTTTAATACCGGTTAGCGGGGGGAAAGATAGTGTCTGGCAGGTTGTAATTGCTTTAAAGTATGGTCTTAAACCATTAACACTTACATGGAAAACTCCAGAAAGAACACTTATCGGTGAGAAAAATTTAAAAAATCTTGTAAGTTTGGGTGTTAACCATATCGACTTCACAATTAATCCAAAAATTGAATCAAAGTTTATGCTGAAAACATTTGAAAAATCAGGATCTCCCTTAATTCCAATGCATTTGGCTATTTACAATCTCCCTGTGAGAATAGCTTGCACGTTTAAGATACCGTTAATAATTTGGGGAGAGAATTCAGCGTTTGAGTATGGGGGAGTAAAGAATGATTTTGGTGCAAATGTTAATGCTAAGTGGATAAAAAAATATGGAGCAACTAATCAAACTAACGCTAAGAATTGGGTCTCAAAAACGTTTACTGAAAAAGACCTATCACCTTATATGTTGCCAAAAAAAGGTATATTAAATAAATTTGATGTTGAAGGTATTTTCTTAGGTTATTTTTTTAAATGGGATCCAATTAATACAATGAAGGTAGCAAAAAAAAATGGTTTTTATTATGAAAAAAGTAATCTTAAAACAGGCCTTTATGATTTTGCTGATATAGATGATAATCTTATATCGATACATCACTGGATGAAATGGTATAAATTTGGGTTCACTAGATATTTTGATAATTTATCAATTGAAATTAGAAATAATAGAATTAATAGAAAATATGCAATTGAGAAATTGAAAAAAATTGGGGATCAAAGACCAAACGAAGATATAGAAAAGTTTTGTAAATTAACAAATATAACTAAAAGTGAATTTGAGAGAAAAAGTGAAAAATTCAGAAACAAAAAAATTTGGTATCTAGATGGAAAAAAGTGGAAAATCAAAGATTTTTTAATTGATAGTTGGAGATGGAAATGAGGATAAATTTAAAAAAAAAAAAAAGAGAATTTCCTACTGGTTTAAAAAAACTTGAGATAATAAAAGATTGTGGTTCTGTCTATTTAGATAAAAACGAAATGATTACTTTTAAATCTAAAAATAAAAATTTAGAGTATGACGTAGTAAAAAAAAAATGGGGTTATTATGCAACTCCATCGCTAAATGTGCGATTAAAAAATAAAGGTTATAAGTCTATACTTGTAAAAAATAAAATAACAGAGAGATATTTTGTACTTTTACAGGAAATAGGAATGGAAAAAGAACTTAAAAAATATATGAAACAGGAATCACTAGAAGTTATTTGTAGGCTTGATGAAATTAACGATTTAAAAAAAATAGAGTTTATTTTTAACAAATCCAATGAAAAGTAAAACTTTATTTTGTCCAATTTGCCAAAAAAAATCTTTGAAATTAAAATTTAAATATACGAGTAAACCTGACGTAGAAATTGATTTTAAAATTGATAAAAGTGATTATTATAGAGAATACTACGAATGTAAAAAATGTGGTCATATGTGTGGAAAAGTAAACTATGACTTCTCTAAATTTTATGATGGGGAATATACAGAAATTACTTATGGACTAGGAATGCAAAAGACATTTGATAGGTTGATAAGTTTACCCAAAGGGAGTTCAGATAATGAAAAACGATTTAAGTTTATTTCAAATTTTTTAAACTCGTTTTTTTTAGATAAGAAGGCGATTGAAATACTTGATGTAGGTTCTGGATTAGGAGTTTTTCCATGGCTTGTGAATAAAAGTAACTTAAAGATCACAGCGTTAGATCCAGATAAAAGAAATATAGAACATATAAAAAAAAATATTGGAGTAAAAACCTACAATAAAGATTTTTTTGATTTAAAAACAAAAAAAAAATTTGATATTATAACATTCAATAAAGTCATTGAACATATAATTAATCCCGAAGCAATGTTAAAGAAATCATTAAAATTTTTAAAAAAAAGAAGTTTTCTTTATGTTGAGGTTCCTGATGTTAAAGCTAGTCAAGATGGAAAAAATAGAGAGGAATTTACGATTGAACATTTTCATGTTTTTTCAAAAGATTCACTGAAGATTCTTTGCAAAAAACTGGATTTAAAATGTTTAAAAATTGAGAGTGTTATCGAACCTAGTGGAAAATATACTATAAGAAGTATCTTTTCAATTACTTAAGAACATAACACTTGTAATAAAACTTTAATTTGATAGTGTGACTCATATTATGGATTATTTAAAAAGTAACGCTGATTACTGGGAGAATGGTTATACAGCTCCAATGGTCGATCACCATGTTTTTAGATTATATGGCAGAATTTTAAAACCCTATTTCAAACTACCTAAGAAGTATACTAGTCTTTTAGATTTTGGATGTGGTCAAGGTGCCGCAGTTAATTACTATGCGGGTCTAAAATTTGACTCCTACGGTGTTGATATATCAAAGTTTGATATTGATGTTGCCAGGCATAGATTTCCAGGTATTGCCAATTCTTTTTCATTATGTGACCCAAAACCTTTGAATAATAAACATTATGGCAACTTAGAAAAATATGACGTTATAACTGCATTTCAATCTCTATATTATTTTACTAGAAAAGATTTTGAAGATTTAATGGAGAAGTTATACAGTCAATTAAATAAAGGTGGTGTTTTTTTTGCAACAATGATGGGTACTAAATCTGAAGAATACTTTAAAAATTCGAAAGAAACGGATGATGACTGGTTAAGGTGTGTGAATTTCACTAACTCTAGATATCAGTGTAAAGATTACTATATATTTTTTACTGAGAATCAAGATGAATTGTGCAATAAATTTTCAATGTTCAAACCAATGCATCTTGGCTGGTACAGCGGAAAATTTACTAGTGAGGAAGGTGACGGTTTTCATTATACCTTTTGCGGGGTAAAAGAATAATTGTTTATTTTTTAAGCTAGAGCTTAATGTTAGGATTTTTGAAAAAAAAAAAATACAGATGTTCCTTTTGTCATTCTGATTTAGTTAAATATGAAAAAGTTAAGAGTTCATTAGATTTTAATCCCAACCTATTTGACAAAAAAATAGCCTTCAAATTAAAAAATAAAATTAATGGTATATGTGAAGTTTGTGGTATTAGTCAGAATTTTAATAAATTAAATTTAGATGAACTTAAAACTTTCAATTTAATTAACAAAGATCATTTAACATCAGAAAAAAACTTTTCAACTTATCCACCAAAAAGTGATTTTCTAAAATCTTTTAATAATACATATTTTAAAAAAAGGTTAAGAAATTGGGATAATTTTTTTGGAGAAAATAATTTTAATTTGAAAAGAATTTTGATTCTTAGATACTGGTTTGGTAACTCAGTAGACTTCTTAAAAAAAAAATTTAACGCTAAGATTTATGGAATGGAGCTCTCCTCAAATTGTAAAAAGTATGTTCAAGATAATAATATTCAACTAATAGATATTCCCGGAGAAATAAATGGAATATTTGAAATAAAAAAAAAAATTGACACAAAATTTGATGCAATTTTCTGTTTTCATTTATTAATTCATAGTATAGATATAAATAGGTCGATCTTAAAATTAAAAAGTCTTTTAGGGAATAAGGGTATTATAGTTTTTTCAAATGAAATTGAAAAAAAGCAACTAAATCCTTTTCATAATTATTATTTTTCAGAAACTCAGTTTTATACTGTATTGCAAAAACATTTTTCGAAGATAATTAGAATCGATGATTGTCAGAGTGCTTATGTAAATCATGTAAATCCATTTACCATAAAAAATGATATTCCTGATATCGTAGTTTTCAATTAGAAACAAAAATGCAAATAAAAAGATTAGTTTTAAAACTATTTGATTTGTATCCAGCAAAGTATAGAAAAAAACTCATTTGGTTAATCCTCTTTTTGATTATTTCCAGTAGTTTAGAGGTCTTGGGAATATCATCATTTTATTTTTTTCTAAATTATGCAATTGATGATGAACTATCTAACCAAATTAGTTTTTTAGGTTTAACTTTTTTGACTGAAAATTATTCTAAAACACTAGCTTTTTTTAGTATCTTTATTTTACTAATAATTATTTCAAGAATTTTTATGCAATTCTTTATTATTTGCTTTAATTTTAAACTAGTAAAAGAACTTAATTATTATTTTTCAAGTAGAATTTATTTACTTTATATAAACAAGCCTTACAAAGAAATTATGAATATTGAGTCAAACAAAATTCTATTAAATATATGGGGACATCCAAATGAAATGATAACTAAAGGCTATATTGGTTTGATTCAAATAGTTTCTACAATTATGTTTAGTTTAGTTGTTTTATTAACAATTCTATTTATAGAATTTAAAACAACGTTAATTTTTATCCTTGTAACCTTGATGAATGTTTCACTTTATTTTTTATTTGTGTCAAAAAGAATTCATACTTGGAATACAAATTTTATATTTCATCATAAAAGAATCATTAAAAATATTATTGAGATGGTTAAAGGTTTCAAGGTAATAAAAGTTTTTTCAAAAGTTTATTTTTTTAGAAAAGTATTTTTTGAGGATATAGATAAGACCTTAGAGTTAAATAAAAAAATATATACACTTAATCACTTCCCTAGATTTTTTTTAGAATTAAATTTTATTTGTATTATCTTTTTTTATATATTTTATAAAACTATCAATGGTTCAAATTTTATTGATTTAATACCCTTTTTAGGTTTGCTAGCTATTTCAGCATCAAGATTGTTACCTTTAGTGAATCAGTTAACTACTGCAATTCAAGAGCTAAAGAATAGTATTCCATCATTTCTAAGCATTGAAAGTGATTTTAAAGATATTGGTAAAGAGTTTAAAAAATTAGGAGATCATTCAAGCGAAACTGATATTTTGTCAGAAATTAGTTTTAAAAATAAAATTTTGATGAAAGATTTAATCTATCGTCACAACAATGAATCTAATTCATTATTAATAGACGAAATGATCATAGAAAAATCTAAGATTCATTGTGTTATTGGAAAGTCTGGAGCTGGAAAAACAACAGCTATTAATTTAGTAATGGGACTGCTTAACCCAGAAAAAGGAAAATTTAAAATAGATAACAAGTTGATTAATACAAAAAAGCAGAATTTAATGAGTCTTTTTTCTTATATTCCTCAGGATCATTTTGTTTTAAATGGTACTCTTAGAGAAAATATAGCCCTAAGTAGGGAAGTAAATAAAAAAATAGATGAAGAGATATGGGAAATTTTAAAAATTTTAGACTTAGAAGAATTAATAAATTCTAAAAAACAAAAATTAAATTTTATAGTCAATGAAGATGGAAAGAACTTATCTGGTGGTCAGATTCAAAAAATAATGATTGCAAGAGCACTTTTTAATAAAAGAAAGATCTTTATATTTGACGAACCAACATCTTTTTTAGATAATAAAAGTAAGAATGATTTTTTTAAACTTTTAAATAAATTGGTAAAAATCGACATTACTATTATTATGATTTCCCATGATATTGATGTACTAAAAAAAAGTGAAAAATTATTTTTTTTCGAAGCTGGAAAACTTTTGATGCAAGGTAAAACATCAAGTCTTAAAAAAAACATAAAAATAAAAGAATTCTTTGTGAAAAATTATGATTAAACAGATAATTGCTGAAATAGGTTCTGTTCATGATGGTTCAATAGGCAATGCTTTAAATTTAATTTCACTAGCAAAAAAAAATGGTGCTGATGTTGTTAAGTTTCAACATCATTTAGCAAATGAGGAGATGACAAAAAGAGCAAAACCTCCTCCTTACTTCAAGTCAGAAAAAAGAGATAAATACTTTGAAAGAATTCTTTTTTCAGAAAATCAACTAACTAAAATTATAAGTCATTGTAAAAAAATTAATGTAAGATTTTTATGTTCTCCTTTTTCTGAAAAATCGGTTGAGATACTAGAACATTTAAATGTTGATGCTTATAAAATTGCTTCAGGCGAACTAACTAATCTTCCACTAATTGAAAAGATAGGTAAAACAAAAAAAAAAGTTTATTTATCGACTGGTATGAGTAATTTTAAAGAAATTAATGAGGCTATTAATGTTCTTTCTAAAAATGAATTAATTGTCATGCAGTGTACTTCTCAGTACCCTTGCGATATTAAAAATGTGGGTCTTAACAATATACAAAAATTTAAAGAAGAGTTTAAACAACAAATAGGTTTCTCTGATCATTATTTAGGAATAGAAGCAGGTATAGCTGCAGCCGCTTTAGGAGCAACAGTTATTGAAAAACATATCACCTTTTCAAGATCAATGTATGGAAGTGACGCAAAGTTTGCTTTAGAACCCGAAGAATTTAAGGCTTATTGTATGTCGATTAAAAATGTATGGAAAATGCTTGATAATCCTGTAAATAAAAATAATCTGAATAGTTTTAAAATTATGAGACAAACATTTCAAAAAAGTATTGTAATGGCCAGAGAAAAAAAAAAAGGTGAAATAATCAATAAAGATGATATTAAATTTAAAAAACCTGGTGACGGAATTCCCCCCAAAAATTATAAAAAGATTATCGGTAGAATTTTAAATAAAAATAAAAAAACTGATAGTCAAATTTTTTTTTCCGACCTAAAAAAATCATAATAAGAAAAATTTAGTATGAAAGATGTAAACTTAATTCTTGTTAATATTGACAGATTCTATTCTGAACATTTATTAGAAGAAATGGAAAAGATTAAAAATATTAAGTATGTTTTAGTGTGTGACGTTAAAGAACCCAGAAAAAAATATAAATTTGACTATGATTTTATTAATATTGAAAATATTCATTACGGTGAATATGGTATGAATCTTTCTGAAGCGGAGGTGGTAGAAGAAAAAATACAAAAGAACTTTTTAAAGCTTGAAACATTAATTTTTAAAATGATGGATAGAGGTGAAAAACCCTCAAAGTTAGTTGATTATCATATTAAAGAAGATCAAAAATTTAGAGATAAAATTAGCTTTTCTAGAGCAGAGCTTGATTTTGGTTTTAGGAGAATTTTATTTAATCGACATTTGAGATTTTGGTCAAATATTTTAAAAAAAAAAAAAATAAATTTTTTCTATTCAACCACAGTTCCACATATTGTTTGGGATTTCATTGTTTTTGAGCTTTGTAAATTAAAAAAGATTCCAGCTATCTTTTGTCCAATATCAATGTATGAGGGATGCTTCATTCCCTGTGAAAATGTAAGTAATAATTTTGAATCAATAAAAATGGATTACAAAAAAAATTTGAAAATTTTTAAACATAAAAAAATTAAGCTTTCTCATTTTGCAGCAAAATATTTCTCAAAAATGACTTCTAAGAAAATATCTAAACCTCACTGGACAGAGCAAAGTAAAGAAGCATTTGTGTATAAAAAACAATACAATAAGTTTAATCTACTAACCAAAATAATTTTTTATTTTTTAACTGGAAATATGACTTTATTTAGAAAGCATTTAATTACAAATTATTATGAACAAAAGTTTTATAAAAAATTAAATTATCAAAATAAGTTTCTAAAAAGTAAGTTTGATTTAATGCCGAAAAAAAATAAAATTATTTTTTTTCCTTTGCATTGTGAACCTGAGTCTGCAACTGTTCCTATGGGAGGTTATAAATATTTTGATCAGCTAGAGGTTATAGATAACTTGGCTTTCTATGCAAAAAAAAATAATTTTACTATAGTCATTAAAGAACATCCTTTCCAAAAATCATTGTCAAGATCTTATGAATATTACAAAGAGATTTTAAAAAATAAAAATATTTGTTTTGTTGATACAAATACTGATTCATTTACAATTATTAAACAATCGGATATTGTGGCTACTATAACAGGAAGCGCAGGTTGGGAAGCCCTTTTCTTAGGTAAGCAAGTGATTTGTTTTGGGGAAACAATTCTGAAAGTAGCACCTTCTGTTTTTTATCCAAAGTCTTACAATGATCTTGATAGATTTTTAAGAGAATTTAAAACGCAAAAAATTACTCATTTTGAACTAAAAGTTTTTTTAAAAACTATCGAAAAATATTCTATAGAGGCCTTCAATGAACCATTTACCGGGATTTCTTTTTTTAAAGAAAATAAAGTTACACCAAAAAGTGTATCAACAATATTTATTAAAAATATGAAATTTTATTTAAAAAAATATAAAAAAATTAAAAGTTTGTAATGGATAAAAAATTTATTGAAATTGCACTTTTAAATAAATTATTTGATAAAAAAATTAATTTAACAAAGTTCCTTAATAAAAAATATAAAGATATTTCTGAAGAACAAATAATTGAAACAATTTATGATGTTCAAACAGGTTCATATATAAAATGGGCAATGAAAAATCTAAAAATACAGAGAAATTATTGTGAAGAAATTGTGGAAATAATTGATTCTATGAAAGAGAAGTCATTTGTAAATTATTTGGATGCTGGTGTTGGCGAACTAACGACTTTATGTGATATTACTTCAAAAATTAAAAAGAAAGTTTCCACTATTTATGTTTGCGATTTAAGCTGGTCAAGATTATTTACAGGCTTAAAATTTTCAAAAAAATATAAAAATATTAAAAATAAAATTAAACCTTTTTGTTCTGATATGAAATGTCTACCTTTACCTGATTCTAGTATTGATCTAGTTACAACACATCATTCAATTGAACCAAATTTTATGAATGTTGATTTAATAGTCAAAGAGCTTTTTAGAGTTGCAAAAAAAAATTTACTTTTTTTTGAACCCTGTTATGAATTTAATTCCGCTGCAGGAAAAAAAAGAATGAATATTCATAAATTTGTAAAAGATTTAGAGCCGTACATCAAAAAAAATGGAGGATCACTAATTAAAAAAATTAAAATAGAAAATCCTTTTAATCCATTAAATGCAACAGCCTGTTATATGATTGAATTAAAAAAAAAAAGCCAAAGAAAAAAAATAAAGTTTACATTTCCAGGGGAAAATTTTTCTTTAATAAAAAAAAATAATTTTTATTTAAGTAATCATTTTGGTGTTTCTTTTCCAATTTTAAAAGATATTCCAATTCTGAGAAAAGAAAACGCGATTCTTTCCTCAATTATATGTTAAATATCAAAATAAATAATGATCATCTTTTTATATATTAATTTACTAATGTTAAATTTTTGTAATTAACTAAAATATGATAAAATCATTTTTAATAAAATCTTTTAAATTTTTTTTTAAACCACCAAAATATAGATTGAAGATATTTTTTTTAGATTTTTTTGGTATTAACTTATTTAGAATTTTATTTTATAAAATTAGCTTTAAATTAAGAGGTATAATTTTAAAAAAAAAATTAGCAAAAATTTTTAAAAAATACAAAAATCCTATTTCTCTTATGGATAGAGATGGTATTTTAAAAATAGAAAAATACTTTCCAGACAAAACTTTTAAGAAAATTGAGAAAATATTGAAGAAAATTTTCTCTGAAATGCAATATCTAGAATTTAGATCTGGTGGTAAAATTAAAACTTTATCTATAAATGGTGATGAATCTAGTAATGATAGAAGGTTTATTTATGATATTTTTGTTAAAGATAAATATTTAAAAGAAATGATAATTTTCAAACAAAGAACTCTATTTTATTGGAAACCTAGAGTTGTAATACAAGAAATTTTTATACCAAAAAATTGTTCAGATAAGAATGATACTTTACATGTACTACATACCGATAGATTTTTTAATCACATCAAATTATTTTTTTATATAAATCCACAAAATAGTAAAAATGGTGCATATGTATATGCCAAAAAATCCCATAAAATAAATACTTTTTATAGATACCTTCATGAATATGAAAGTGCGTTTAGAGCTTCAAAAAACCTTTTAATGAATATTCTTGGTTTGAAAGCAGATAAATATCACTTAAAATCTTATGATTCTATAAGTCCTTACTTTAGGAATAAATTAAAATTAAAAGAGGAATCTATTTCTGGAGAAAAAAATACGCTAGTTCTTACTGATAACTGTGGTTTTCATAGTAGAGGAGTTATGAAATCTGGCACAAAAAGAATTCAAATTAGGATACAATTTCAGTACTTAGAAATTGGAATTTTGAGAACAATTTTTTTATTTCTATTTCAAAAAATTAATAAGAACTTTTTAAAAATAACTAATGATGGGATTTAATAAAAAAATAATTAAGAAAAAAATATGTTTTGTTCTGGGTTCAAGAGCTAACTATAGCTCAATTAAAACAGTTATGACAGAGTTTCAAAAAAATTTGAATTTTAATATTCAGATTATTTTGTTCAACTCTTCAATTTTAGATAGATACGGAGATATTTCTGAATTATTGAAAAAGGATAAGTTCCTAATTAATGACAAAATTTACACTCTCGTAGAGGGAGAGAAACCGTTGACAATGGCTAAATCAACTGGTCTTGGATTAATTGAAATTTCTACATGTCTTGATAGAATTTCACCAGATTTAGTTTTTGTGGTAGGCGATAGATTTGAAACAATGGCAACAGCTATTTCTTCAACATATATGAATATACCCCTAGCTCATACTATGGGTGGAGAAGTAACTGGAACCATTGATGAATCAATTCGACATGCTTTAACAAAGTTATCCCATCTACATTTTGTTGCCACAAAGAATTCTAAAATTAGAGTAAAAAAAATGGGTGAAAATCCATCGAATATCTTTCAAGTAGGTTGTCCAAGAATAGATTTTGTAAATGAAACCCTTGAATTAACAAAACTAAATAAAGATGATCTTAGAGATGGTGTAGGCCATCACATTGATTATGATAAGCCTTTTATAATATTCAGTTATCATCCTGTTACCACGGAATATTTAGATATAAAAAATCAAATAGATCTTTTACTTTCTTGTGTAAACGATCTTGATATTCAATCAATTATTATTTGGCCAAATGCTGACGCTGGTTCAGGAGAAATTGCAAAAATGATTAGAATTTATAGAGAAAGAGGTGGCTTAAAAAAAACTAAACTCTTTAAAAACATACCAACACAAACATATATTCATCTTCTCAATAAAACTAAATGTATAGTAGGTAATTCTTCTAGCGGAATAAGAGAAGGAAATTATATTGGCGTTCCTTGTGTGAATATAGGCTCACGACAGAATTTAAGAGAGAGAGGCAAGAATGTTAAAGATGTTGGATACGATAAAAAAAAAATAATTAATGCGATAAAAATGCAAATTAAGATTGGTAAATACAATAAAGATTTTCTTTATGGTGATGGAAAAGCTGGAAAAAGAATTGTAAATATTCTAGAAAAAATTAAAAATATAAAAGTTCAGAAAACGATTAACTATTAAAATGAAGATTTTAGCAATAATCCCTGCAAGAAAAGGTTCAAAGGGTTTAAAAGATAAAAATATTAAAGACTTTTGCGGAAAACCATTGATTTGTTGGACTATTTTATCAGCATTAAATTGTAAACTAATTGATAAAATCATTGTGTCCACAGATTCAGTTGAAATTAAAAAAATATCAGAGAAGTACAATATAGAAAAAAATGAACTTCGCCCAAAAAGTTTGTCTGATGATAATTCGCCAACTCATAATGTGATAGTCTATGAATGGGAAAAACAAAAAAAAAAAAGATATAATCCAGAAATAGTTGTTACTTTACAACCAACTTCTCCTCTGAGAAATTCAGAACATATTACTTATGCTTTAAAAAAACTTATTGCCAACAGAAATTCGGATTCTCTAGTTTCTTGTGTAAAAGTACCTCACAATTTTGCACCTGAATCTCTAATGCAAATCAAGAATGATTTTTTAATTAATACAGAACATTCAAAAAAAATTTTTAATCGTAACGAAAAACCTATTTATTTCGCAAGGAATGGTGCCGCAATTTATGCAACAAAAGAAAGAATACTTAAGAAATGTTTATATAATGAAAATACAATTCCATTTGAAATGAAATTTTCAGAATCTATAGATATAGATGATGAAAATGATTTAGAAATTGCATCACTACTTTTTAAACAAAAAATAAATTATGAAAAATCAGATTAGCAAAACTTATCTTTTTAAAATTTATAAAAAATACTTTAATGAGTTAAGAATTTTAACTTACAGGATAAGGCAAGATTATTCAAATTTTAGAAAGTATAGAGCTACTTTTTCAGATTTTGATGGTGAAATCCTATATTGCTTGGTTAGAGAAAGAAAGCCAAATATAGTTTATGAAATTTCACCAGATTGTGGTTTTTCTTCAATTTATATAACAAGTGCTTTAGCTCAAAATAATTCAGGTAAACTTTATTCTTTTGAGATAGAAAAAAAAAAATTTAATATTGATACTAAAAAACTAATTAAAAATAATATAAAAAATTATAGTTATAAAAATCACGAAATTATCATTGGAGATGTTGTTGAAACATCAAAAAGTTTTGCTAACCCAGATATGGTACTTATTGATTCTTGTCATGATGAGTGGTTTGCCAAGTGGTACATAAACCATTTATTTCCAAGATTAAATGATATTGCTTTCGTTCAAGATATTACTTTTTATGATAGAGTAGAGTATTCTGGTGAATCTAAAGTTTTAATGAAACATTTAAAAAATAAAAATTACATAAGTTTAGGAATTATTGAGCGACTGGAAAATTTCAAAAAAATAAATAATTTCTTTCCCAAAAGAAGATCATTTGAATCGAATAGCATAATTTTATCAAAAAAAATAAAAATCGAGAAAGTTTTACCTAATAAAGAGGATATATTTAAAAACAACTTTTTTAATCTTAGAATAAATAATAATAGAATTTATGAAATTGAAAACAAACTAGAGCCATTTCCACAAAGGCAAAATATTCATAGAACATATTTGAGATTATCTAAAATAAAAGATAAAGGATTTTATTTAAAAAAAGCAATAGGTTTTGCAATTACTCAGTTACATTATAATTCTAAGCCATTTAATGAAACTCTTTTGTTTCTTCTTTTAAACCTTAATTTAATTTTTATGCTAAGAATGTTATTTTTTCATCCTTCTTCAGCAGTTGTACTTCTTAGAAATGTATTTACACAATTAAAAGATAGAATTTATAAAAGAATATAATATGATTTCTCACATATCAACATCAGCATTTGATGGAGGTTCAGCAATTTCTGCAAGAAGAATTCACTCACAATTATTATCAAAAAGTTATGAGTCATTGATGTTTGTGGGTGGTGAATTTGATTACCAAAAAAAAATATACTCATTAACCAATTTTCCTTTGTTAAAAAAACTAGACTATTTTGTAAATATTTTTATGAATAAACTTGGTTTGCAATATTTTTTTATACCCTCAAATATTAAATTAAATGGCCTACTAAATAATTCTTCTGTTATACAACTTTATAATTTGCATGGTGGTTATTTTCAATTATCACTTTTAAAAAAACTAGATAATATCGCCCCTTTAGTTTGGAGATTATCTGATTACTGGCCAATGACAGGCCATTGTGCATATCCTGGCGATTGTCAAAAATGGAAAACAATTTGTAAAAGTTGTCCCGATTTAAAAACATATCCTTCAGTTGGATTAGACAATACAAAGTTAGTATGGGAAACAAAAAAAAGGTTAATAAGCGATCTTAATTTGAGTATTGTAGTACCAAGTAATAGTTTATTTAAAAAAGTTAAAAATAGCCCAATACTTAAGGATAAAAAAATATTTATAATACCTAATGGAGTTGATACTAAAAAATTCAGCCCTCTGTCAAAAAATACAGCAAGAAAAAATATTAAAATTAAAGATAAATTCTCTATCCTTTTTATAGCACAGGTAGCATTTAATAATTATAGGAAGGGTACACATATTTTAGAAATGGTCTTGGAAAAATTTAAAAATAGAAATGATATACAATTTCTCATTGCTGGAGTAGATAGTAAGCATTGGAAAAAGAAATTTTCTAAAAATGTGGTAACTTTTGATTACAATAATAATGATAAATGGAAAAAAAATCTTTACAACTCAGCAGATCTTTTAATATTTCCATCAATCAACGAAAACTTCCCGAATGTTTTACTTGAGTCAATGTCTTGTGGTTTACCAGCATTATCGTTTAATTTTGGAGGAGTAAATGAAATTATTGATAAAGAAACAGGTTTAATTATCAAGGACAATAATGTAAAGAAATTTCTCGAGGCTGTTTCATTTTCAATAAGAAATAAAAAAAAAATTTTTTTATTTAAAAAATATTGTAGAGAAAAAATTCTCAAAAATTTTTCAATAGATCAAGAGATTTCAAGTTATATAAAAGTTTATGAGGAGATCTTAAATGAAAAGCTTTAAAGTTTATATTTTAAAAATATTTGAAATAACAAAGTGGTATTTAGACACAAGAAAGTTTGCAAAACTAAATAAAAAAACAGATAAAAATGTTATGTTTGTTGAATTATGTACAAGTTTGTTAACAATAAAAGTAAATTGTTTATTTTCATTAGCCTTAAAAAAAAAATTTAACGTTTATGTTTTATTTCCTCATAAATCGAAATTTTATGAATTTTTCTACAGAATTATTGGAGTTAAAAACTTTATATATTTAGATGGAAAAATAGATCTAAAAAAAAAATGTAATTTTCTCTTCAAAAAGAATTACAATACATCAAGTTTTTTAAATTTTAAATATGAATCAATCAGTGTTGGCAAATACGTAGCATCAAAATACTTGATGATCAATAAATTAGGCAAATTCCAAATCAATAATTCTAATAAAAAAAAAATATTTAATATGTTTTATGAGTCAATTTCAAGTATAGAAATTTTAAAAAAAAAATTATTCAAATATAACATTGATGTTATGATTTTTAATGAAAGAGGATATTCTCCAGCTGGAGAAATATTTGACTTTGCTCTGAAAAATAAAATAAGATGTATTCAATGGTTTGGAGCACCAATTGCTGATAATCACTCTTTCAAATCTTATACTTGGAAAAATAGAACGAAACATCCACTTACACTTTGTAAAAGTTCACAAAATTATTTAAAGAAAAAAAATAAAAGAAATCAAATTACAGATGCATTAATGATGCATCTAAGGGATCAATATTATAGTGGCAAGTGGTTTAATAGACAAAAGCTACAAACAAATAAAAAAATATTTTCTAAAAAAGAACTTCTTACAAACTTAAAGATTCATAATACTAATAAATTATGTGTTATTTTTACGCATGTGTTCAACGATGCTACCTTTTTTTATGGTAGAAGTTTATTTTCCTCGTATGAGGATTGGCTTAGAGAAATTTTGTTATTTATAAAAGATAAAAAGAAAACTAACTGGATAATTAAAATACACCCTGCAAATCTTTTAAGATCAAAAATATCGTTAGAGGAGAAACTAATAGAGAAAGTCTTTAGAAAATTGCCAGATCATATAAGAATAATCAAACCTAATTCAATTATTAATACTTATTCTTTTTTTGGGAATATTGATGTAGCGTTGACGGTTAGAGGAACTATTGGATGTGAGTTAGCATGTTATGGTGTGCCTGTAATAACTGCAGGAACAGGAAGATACTCAAATGAGGGGTTTACTGTAGATCCAAAAAATAAAAAAGAATTTTTTAACTTTTTGATAGATATAAATAACATCAGAAAACTTAATTCAAAGAAAATTAAACTAGCTAGAATTTACACTTACGGATCACTAATAGCAAGATCAATAAAAATGGACGGAATATATATTGATTATGATACTAAAAAAATTTCTTTGGAAAAAAGTACACTTAAATTTATTCCTAAAGATTACGATGATCTGATGACTAAGTCTGATATCAAAAAGTTTGTAAATTGGGTTCAGGGTGATTTGAAGCAGGATTTAATAGAAATTGATTATAATTAAGAAAATTTTTGATTTATCATTAACTTTAAAAATTTATATTTAAAGAATAAAGACAAAAAATAGAAAAATTTAACAAAAAAGTTTTTAATAAATGAAGACTATTCACTTAATCGGTGGGGCCAGACCCAATTTTGTAAAAATTGCTCCTTTACTAAAGCTCTTAGACAAAGAAAAAATATTTAAATCCTGTTTTATAAACACTGGACAGCATTATGATAAAGCCTTAGCTGAAAATATTATTGAAGACGTAAATCTTAGAAAACCAGATTTTAACCTTGGTATTGGTTCTGGTTCGCATATTTATCAAATATCAGAAATAATGAGTAAGTATGAGAGAATTTTGATTAGACAAAAGCCTGATTTAGTAATCGTTTTTGGTGATGTAAACTCAACTATTGCTGCTGGACTAGCGGCAAAAAAAAATGGGATTAAAGTTGCACACGTAGAGGCAGGTCTTCGTTGCTATGATGATAATCTTCCAGAAGAAATAAATAGGCGTTTAACCGATTCATTATCAGATATATTATTTACTCCTTCAAAAAATGAAAATCTTAATTTAAAAAAAGAGAATATAACCAAGAATGTTTTTTTTGTTGGTAACATTATGATTGATAGCCTGATTTCTTTTTTTAAAAAAAATAGTGATAAACCAATTTTTTCAGACATTGATGGATTAATAACACTCCATAGGCCTGAAAATGTTGATGAAAAAAAAAAAATGGAGAGTATTTTAAAAAATATCGAAAAATGGACAAAGAAATACAAAATACTATTCCCTATTCATCCAAGAACAGAAAAAAATTTAATTAGATTCAATTTATTAAAAAAACTTAAAAGGATAAATAATCTACATCTAACTACTCCACTTAGTTATTCTGAATTTTTATTACAATTAAAAGAATCAAAGTTTATCATAACCGATTCTGGGGGAATTCAGGAAGAAGCATCATTTCTAGGTAAGCCTTGTTTCACCTTAAGAAAAAATACTGAGAGGCCAGTAACTATTTCAATGGGTTCAAATAAACTGGTGAAACTCAGTAAAATTAACACATTATTGAATAAAGAATTAAAACAAAAAACGAAAAAAATTCCTAAATGGGATGGTCAAACCGCAGAGCGTATTTTTGAAATTCTAAAAATATATCTAAGTACTTTAAAATAATGAAAAAAAAAATTCCTAGGGTTTTAATAATAAGTGAATTTTATTTTAACGAGAATTCTGGTGGAGGAGTTTTATTAAAGAATTTATTTGAAAAGTACCCAAAAGATAAACTCTTCATATTACATGAAGATGTAAATGCAAATACCAACGCTACTTTAAATTCATACCTACTTAAAAAACCTAGTAAAATTGGTGATTTTTTAAAAAAATTTTTACATCCATTATTTATTGTGCTCTTAATTGAGCTTAAAAATTTTTATAAAATAAAAAAAAAAAAAAAAGTTAATGTTAATCTCCTCACTAAGCTGAAACAATTTAAACCAGATATTATTTATACTATTTTTGGTAATTATAATTTAATGTATTTAATTAAGCAGTTGAAAATGGAGTTAAAAATTCCTTTAATTACACATGTAATGGATAATGTTTTAGCAACATACACCAACAAAACAAATGAGTATGAACTTTTTAAGTATTTAATACATTCATCAAAAATAAGAATTGCTATTAATACAAAAATGTCTGAAGAATACAGGAAAATTTTTGGATATAAATTTGAGGTTATACATAATGGTGTTGAGCGTAATAAAGTAAGAAAAGTTAATTTAAAACGTAAAACCAAAATCATCACATACATAGGTTCAGTTTTTAAAAATGCCCAATTGAACTCTTTGGTAGAGATTACGAATGTATTAAAAAAATTAATGGATGAAAACTTTGATATTCAATGTTTCTTTTATTTACCTGAAAGTCAAAAAAGAATTTATGGGGCATATTTCGCAAAACATCAAAATATTTATATTAAGGAACATAATTTAGATGAAAAAGAATATTTTAGAAAGATCAGTGAGAGCAATCTTCTATTATTAGCCTCAAACTTTGATAATTATTCTACAGAGTATTATAAATATTCATGGCCAGCAAAAATGGGCTCTTATTTGATGTCGAAGGTTCCAATTTTTATTTATGGTCCTGACAAAATATTTTTTATTAATGATGCAAAAGAAAAAAAATGGGCTTATGTTGAAGATAAAAAATCATTTGTAAATTTAGAAAAGTCTTTAAAAAAAATTTTATTTGATTCAAACCTAAGAAAACAAACTTTAGAGTATGCTATGAAAAAATCAAAAGATTTTGAACTTCAAAACATTCAAAAGAAATTTAAAGATATAATTGGGTGTGCTTACAAATGAAACAAGTTTTTCTATCTAGAAAAGGAATTGAGATTAAGGAGGTACCTGAGCCCATAGTTGAGAAAGGAAAAATTTTAATAAAAAATTTATATTCATGTGTTTCTCCTGGTACTGAAATTTCCTCACTAAATTCAATAAAAAAAAATATTTTAAAAAAAATTTTTGAAAAGCCACAAGTATTAAAAAGCTTGATTGATGTTTTAAAAAAAAGGGGCATTAAAAATACTAGAGGTATTGTATCTAGAAAACTAGCGGAGTTTTATGAACTTGGATATTCAAGTTCGGGAATTATTGAAAAAGTTGGTGAGGGTATTAAAAATTTTTCAAAGGGAGATTTAGTTGCATGTAGCGGTGGAGGTTTTGCTTCGCATGCTGAAAAGATACTCGTACCAGAAAATTTAGTTGTTAAAACGAAACGAAAAGAAAATTTGTCTCTCTACTCCACAGTTGCCTTAGGATCGATAGCTATGCATGCTGTAAGAAGATCAAAAACTAGTATTGGTGAAATAACATTAGTAGTTGGTTTGGGTTTTATTGGACAAATTACAATGCAAATTTTAAGAGCTGCAGGTGTTGAAGTTTATGGAATTGATCCTAATGATGATTTTCTTAAAAAATCAAAAAAGGATGGTTTTGCAAATGTTTATAGTTCATTTGAAGATTTGTCAAAAAGAATACCTCAAGATGTGATCAGTGTAGGTTTTGACTCTGCTATAATAACTGCTTCTAATAAAGTAGAAGATTTACTCAATAAAACTTTCAGATTATGTAGAAAAAAATCTAGAGTCATCTTAGTAGGTGATGTTGATATTAAAATTAATAGAGAAGAAATTTATTCAAAAGAAATTGAATTCTCGATATCTGCATCTTATGGCCCTGGTAGATATGATTCAGCTTATGAAATAGAGGGAAATGATTATCCATTGGAATATGTAAGATGGACTTTAAATAGAAATATGAAGAGTTATGTTAATCTTATTGATAGTGGAAAGATAAATATTAAAAGTTTAATTGACAATATAGAACCTATACAAAATGCTAAAGAGGTTTATTCTGCTTTTGAGAAAAAGAAGAGACCAATTTCAACTCTTTTTAAATACAACTCTAAAAATGAAATAATTATTAAACCAAAAACTCCTTTTATTAAAAAAAAATCTGGAATTATCTCATCGGCAATAGTCGGAGTTGGAGGGTTTTCAAAAGAAGTAATTATTCCAAGCCTTTTAAAAATGAAGACTTATAATTCACTTGATTATTTATGTGTGAGAAAACCAATTTCATTTTTAAACTCTTCAAGTTTTTATAAAAACATAAATATCGTTAATGACTTTAATTTAATGCTAAAAAATAAATCTTTAGATGTCATTTTTATATCTACAAGACACAAAGATCACTGGCAACTTACTAAAAATGCACTTCTTAATAAAAAACATGTTTTTTGTGAAAAACCACTTTGCATAAATGCTAGTGAACTAAAAGAAATAAAAAGTTTTTTCAAAAAAAAGAAAGTTGCTCCAATACTTGTTACAGGATTTAATAGGAGATTCTCGAAGTCCGCTAAAATTTTAAAAGACTTTATTAAAGAAAGTACAAGTCCAATTTTTCTTAATTATACTGTAAATGCAGATAAGTTATTACCAAATTCATGGATATATTCTTGTGAGGGAGGAGGCAGAAATATTGGAGAGGCTTGTCATTTTTATGATCTAATTTTTTTCTTAATAAACAATAATTACACTAATATTCAAGTAAGCTCGATAAATTCTGAAAATAAAGATTTGCATAAAACTGATAATTTTTTTGTAACTCTAAAATTTAATAATGGGAGTGTTGCAAAACTAAATTACACTTCAGCTGGTTCAGTAAACGACAAAAAAGAAATAATTGAAGTAAGAAGCTCTAGTAAAACAATAATTATGGAGAATTTTCAAAAAATTACATTAATTTCAAATAATAGAAAAAAAATTCTTTATTCATCTAAATTACCAGATAAGGGTTATCAAAATCAATATGAAAGCTTTTTTTATAATTTAAAACTTAACAAATTTTCTATTTCTATTGAAGAACAGATAGAGGCTATGAATTTATGTTTTGAAGTCGAGGAACTACTTTAATGTGTGGTGTATCAGGAATAATGTATTTTAATAGAAATTTTTTTGTAAAAAAAAAACAAATTCATAACATGAATTTAATATTAAAACATAGAGGACCTGATGCATCTGGCATATGGATTTCAAAAATGAAAAATATTGGTTTAGGTCATACAAGGTTGTCAATAATAGACCTTTCTAAAGAAGCGAATCAACCTTTTGTAGATCCAACTAAAAATTATATATTAGCATTTAACGGAGAAATTTATAATTATGAAGAGATAAAAAAAAAACTGATTAATAAAGGATATAAATTTAAGACTAATAATTCGGATACTGAGATACTTTTACTTTCTTATATTGAATGGGGTGAAAAATGCTTGAATTATTTTAGAGGAATGTTTGCATTCGCTCTCTGGGACGAAAAACTTCAAAGACTTTGGTTAGTAAGAGATCGGTTAGGTGTGAAGCCAATGTATTACAAAATTGATAATAATAAAATTATTTTTGCCTCAGAAATAAAAGCTATCCTGTTGGATAAAACCTATAAAAAAGAGATTGATGAAAGATGTTTGTTTGATTATTTAACATATTGCTGTGCCCCCCCTCCAAAGACAATGTTTAAAGGAATTTATAAGATTGAGGCTGGTCAATTTCTTATAGTGGAGAAGTCTGGTAAAATTAAAAAAAAAAAATATTGGGACCCTCTGCAAAATCCAGTAGTTTTTAACGATAAAAAAAATAACTTTTTTGAATCAATTAGAAATGAATTAGAAAAATCAATAAAACTTAGACTTGTTGCAGACGTAAAGACTGGAATTTTTTTGTCTGGAGGAATTGACTCTTCTACAAATGCTTATATATCAGCTAAAAACTCAAAAAAAATTCATACATTTTCAATTGGCTATGATAAAGAATATGCATCATATAAGTCAGAATTAAAATATGCAAAGAAAGTTGCAGAGGATGTAAATTCAAACCATTTTGAAAAAAAACTTTCCAAAGAAGATTTTACTAATGTTTTAGAAAAGATTATTTATCATCAAGACGAACCAATTTCTGATCCGGTTTGTATACCTATTTACTATTTATCACAACTTGCTACCAATAAAAATGTGAAAGTTTGTCAGGTTGGAGAAGGAGCAGACGAGCTTTTCTTTGGATATACAAATTGGTTGAGAACCCTTAAAATAAAAAAAATTTTAGACAACTATTTTTTTAAAAAAATATGTATTCCATTTCTTATAATTTTTTTTAAAGTTTTTAAAATTGAATATAAATACTCATATGATCTTTTATTAAGAGCCAAAAAGAATCTACCAATATTTTGGAGTGGTGCTGAAGCTTTTACTGATACTGAGAAAAAAAAAATATTATCTGAAAAATTAAAGAAAAGATATATTAATGAAGATTCTTGGAAAGTTGTTAAAAATTATTATAAAAGCTTTATGAGAAAAGCACAGAACAAAAGTTTTATAAACTGGATGACTTATGTTGATTTAAAACTAAGATTGCCAGAGCTGTTGTTAATGAGAATTGATAAAATGACAATGGCTTCTTCTCTTGAGGGGAGGGTTCCTTTTTTAGATTATAAATTAGTAGAAAAAATGATTGATCTACCAAGTAATGTAAAATTGAAGGATAATAATTTAAAATGTATTCTAAAAATATGTGTAAATGATTTGTTACCAAGTTTTTTATTAAAAAGAAAAAAACAAGGATTTGGACTACCATTAAAAGATTGGCTAAAAGAAGGGTTGGGAGTATCAGAAAAAAAACTTATAATTAGTTTTGCAAATGAAACTCAACTACTAAATTCTAAAGAAATTGAAAATATATTAGAAAAAAGACCAGATGATACTAGAATATGGTTCTTATTAAATTTAGCATTGTGGTGGAAGGTCTTCTTTAAACACAAAAGCACTCTTTATATTTAAAATGCCAAAAATAAAATTAGTGAAAGCAAAAATAAAACATTCAAAAAAAGTCTTCTTGTGGAGAAATGAGCCAAATACGATTCCTTGGATGGCAAGTAAACAGGCTATAAAATTTGAAGACCATAATGAATGGTATAAAAAAGCTATAACAGATTCAAATTGTATGCTTTTTATAATTTGTTATGACGGCGAAGATGTTGGTCAGATAAGATATAATATTGACAAAACTCTAGGTAAAAAAGTTGCTAGAGTAAGTATGAATATAACTGAAAAAATGCAGGGAAAAGGTATCGGAAGTGTAGCCTTTAAGTTAGGTCTCCAAAATGTAAAAGCATCTAAATTTGCTGAGAAAGTCCAAGTAAGAGTTCATGAAGTAAAAGAGGGATGGATTCGATCTATGGAAGAAATTGGTTTTAAAAAGTCAGGTTTTACAACAGTTCATGGTGAAAAACAATTGGTTTTAATTGGTTAATTATATGAAAAATATTTGGGAAGAGGAACCGGTTGTTTGTTTTACATCTGATATAGATTGGGCTTCAGAGGATATGATCAAAAAAACTTTTCAACTTTTGGGTCTGAAATCTTTGAAAATTACAATTTTTAATACTCATCAAAGTAGTGAACTTAAAATGAAGCTAATAAATAAGGAGATTGATATGTTGATACATCCAAATTTTCTTCCAAATAGTTCTCATGGAAACAGTTTTGAAGAAATTATAGAAAATTGTTTAAAGTTTTGTCCTGATGCCAAGGGTTTTAGATCCCACAGATATTTTGAAGTAAATGATATTTTTGAAATTTTTAATAAATATGGATTTAAATACTTCTCTAACTTCTGTACTAGGTGTGAAAACTATTTGAAGCCAAATCTACACAGAAGTGGATTATTATCAATTCCAATTTTTTTTGAAGATGGTGGCTTTTTATTAATGGATCCAACTTTGAATTTTAATAATTTTTTAGAAAACTTTTCTAAGCCTGGCCTTAAAGTTATTAACTTTCACCCTGCACACATCTGTTTTAATACTCCCGATTTTCAATATACAAGAAAGATAAAAGATAGTGTTTCAAGGAAAGAATGGAATAATTTATCTATAGAAAGTTTGAAAAGAGTTGAGAACGGTAAGTTTGGTATTAGAAATTTTATTGAAAATATGATTGAATATACCCAAAAAAAAAATATGAAATTAGTTTCTCTTGAGGAAATTTTTAAAATTTGGTCATCAAGCTAAACTTTTATCTTCTTTAATTTATAGTAGGAGTTGATGCCGGCTATTTTTTTTTCATAGATAGGTTCACCATTTATGGAAAAACTAAGACCATTAAGAAAGTCTCTCGACTTCTGATTAAGTTTTTTATGTCGTAAAGCTTCCCACAAAAATTTTAGTTTCTCCATCTCAAATAAAGATGTGCTAATGCCTAATAATTGACATGAGAATCCATTTTTTTTACATAAAGAGCTGAATTCTTTCTGGCTATAGCAAAAAGCTACAGGGCATTTAAAACCATCCACCGTCTTTGAAAAAATGTAATCAAGAGATTTGTTTGGCCACAATCCCCTTTTTATTTTTACTTCGTATGCTACGTGTAGGTGATACCATAAAGAATTTCTGTTATAAACCATTACCTGAATAAATCCATTTTTACTCAAGACTCTTCTAAACTCCTTAAATACACCAGAAATATTTTCAATATGGTGAAGTACTCCCATTGAATGGATAATATCTATAGATCTATCTGAATTTGGTAAAATAAGTTTTTTTTCAGACCCTTCGAGAAATTCCACATCGAAATTATGAAGTTTAGCCCTTTTTCGAGCTAATGAAATTGCTTTTTTTGAAACATCGAATGCTAGCATTTTTTTTGGTTTAGAGTTAGAACAAATATTTACAATGTCATTTCCAGGACCACAACCGAAATCAAGGATTACTTTATTGTCATATTGCTTTAGATTTAAAATATTGATAGAGTTGATATACTGAATATTTCTCCATTTGAGATGATCAATCGATTCATTTATATTTTTGAATCCACTCAACGGCGTATCTACAAGATTTTGATTCCAATATTTTTCAGAAGTTGAATATTTTGGTAAATAATCAATAACAGTCGTATAGAATTTAAGTATTAAATTCTTAATTTTTTCGCTATAATTAAACATATTATTTCAGATGTATCTTTATAATCCAATAGAAGACTGTTATGCTACAAAAAAAAAAATTAATATATTTAGAAAAGAGCTAGATCTATTAAGGATTAAAAAAAAGAAATTAAATATTTTAGACTTTGGATGTGGAAATGCTCTAGATTGTGGAAGATACTTATTTAATAATCTAGATAATTATTTAGGTTACGATATTTATAAACCAGGTATTGATTTTGCAGTCTCGAATTTTAAAAAAAAAAATATTAATTTTTCAAATGTTTTTCCTAAAAAAAAATTTGATGTTATTATTTGTTCAGAGGTTCTCGAGCATTTAGTAGATCCAATCATTATTTTAAAAAAATTAAATAAATCACTTTATACTGATGGAATTCTTTTGGGTTCAGTTCCAAATGGATACGGATTAACTGAAATTGAAAAATTCCTAATTCACAAACTAGGTATATATGCTTTTATAAAAAAAATTTATTATTTATTTAAAAAAAAAAAAAGAACCAAAAAAAAAATTCCATTCAATTATGAGTCTGGACATATTCAATTTTTTAGAATTAATGTTTTGAAGAACATATTTGATAAAGCATCTATGAGAGTTAACTATATAAAAAATGGAAGTTTTATGGGAGCAGATATTTCTGGTGAAATTCTTTTTAGATCAGAAATAATGAAAAAAATAAATACAAGACTTCCAGACTATCTGCCATCCTTTATGTGTGCCACATGGATATTTAAACTTTTAAAAAAATGAATAAAGTTTTACTTACTTTTTTAATATATTTTAGATCTTACAAAAAATTAAAATTCAGAGATTTCATAGAGTATTCAATAAATTCAATTTTAAGGAAAATATTTAATTTATATAGTTTTTTTAAATTTGCATTTGTTTCATCATACACTCATAAAATACACAACGTTAAAATAAATCATCTAGTAGATTTAAACTTTCTAAACCAAAAAAAAATAGGCTCTCAAGATGAAGAATTTATTAAATATGCGATTAAAAACAAGTTTAAAAATTTTTCAAAAAAATATTTAAATTTTAATCTTAGCGAAAATAATAAAGAGTTGTGGATTGAAAAAAATATAAACTTTTCTAATAAGAATAAATCATTAAATCTTCTAAAAAAGATTTTTGCAGATGAAAAATATAAATTTATGAATTGGCATTCTGATTTAGAGAAAAATAAAAGTTGGACAAATAGATCTTTTTATTCATTTTATAAACTAGATATAAAAAATTGTGGAGATCCAAAATTTGTTTGGGAAATCTCAAGACTACAACAATTAACAAAACTTTCAATTTTTTATTTTTTGGTAAAAAAAAAAAGTAATAAAAAAAATATTCTAAAATATTTAAAACACTCTATTTTTGACTTCTTAATCTCTAATCCACCAATGAAAGGAATCAATTGGGTGAGTCCTATGGAGGTCTCTATAAGAGGTGCGAACTTAGCTTTAATAGTAGATATAATTGGAAAAAAAATTTTTTCTAATTCTGAACTATTGATCGTGATTAATTACTTAAATGACCATAAACTCTTTATACTGAATAACTTAGAGTATTCAAGGCTATCTAGAACAAATCATTATTTATCAAATATTGTTGGTCTAATGATAATTGCATATGTACTTCCAGATTCAAAAGAAAATAAAGAAATTTTGAGCTTTGCTGTTAATCAATTTTTAAACGAAATTGAAAATCAATTTTTATCAGATGGAGGAAATGTTGAAGGTTCTACAGGATATCATCTTTTATCAAATGAAATGATAATAATTGGATTTGAAGTTTATTTTAAAATCAATAAAAAAATAACATTCTCAGAGAGTTTTAAATACATAAGCTCGATTTTCAATAAGGTTTACTTAATTATTAAAAATTCAAAAAAAATTAGTAGATTACCATTAAAAGATTTATTAATAAAAACAAGAAAAATTAATTTTTTCTCTAAATCCTTAATTAAAAATGACGAAACTTTTGTCCAAATTGGTGATAATGATTCAGGTTGTTTTATTTCGTTTGATTTTTTTTCAGATGATCTTGAAAAAAAAAATATTCATAAAATTCTAAATAATAAAAAAAATCGATTATGTATTTTTAATAAAACCATAAACAAATTGGGTATAACTAACAATTATAAATCTTTTAAACAAAATGAAAAGAATTATGATGTTAGAAATTATAGAAAAAAGAAATTTTTAATAACTATGAATCCTACCATTGAATTATCAAAACTTAAAATTTTGAGCTTCGAAAACTTTGGAATTTATAAAATTTTTAATAAACAATTAAATTTATTTATTGTTTGTAAAAAGAAAACGAATTTTTTTTATTCAGGTCATTCACATGATGATAACTTGTCTATAGATATTCAAAATGGTAACATAAATATAATAACAGATCCTGGAACATTCTGTTATGCTAAGGATACTAAATTAAGACAGCTATACCGCAGTAGTAAATCACATTTTGTTCCTAGATTAAGTGATCAATTAAAGCATCAGAATATCTTTTTTGATAATTTTTATTTCACCTCTGATGATTCAGCAAAATGTCTACGCTTTAAAAAAAATGAATTTATCGGACATTACTCTAATAGAGAGACTAAGATTGTGCGAAAAATTTCAATATTTGAGAATGTTATTCAAATTGTTGATTATTTTAACCGACCTAATATAGATAATTATCCTTTATTAGAAAAAAATATCAATGTTAGTCCTTCATTTGGTGTGGTAAATAAAACAAAGAGTATTAATATGAAATATTTTACTTCTCTATGAAAAAAGTTTTATATGTTTTAACCGAAAATCTTTCTTTGGGTGTGATTAAATCACAAGTCTTGGCACATATCAAAATGATCGAGAAAAAAAAAATTGCTAAGTTTGAAATTTTACTTTGTTATTGGTCTCAAAGTGAATTGTTAAAAACTAAAGCTGAAATTGAAAATAAATATCTAAAAATTCATTTTCTTAAAATTTTTAGACCAATTTTTTTTCTCGATTCACTCAATGCTTATCTGCTTAAACACAAAATAAAAAAAATTGGGTCTTTTACTTATATTCATGCAAGAACTGATTATTGTGTGAAAATATTAAAGATGATAGAAAAAAAAACAAAAGTTGTTTGGGACTGCAGGGGGGATTCTACTGCAGAATTGTATCACAATCCCAGAGAGAGGTTTATAATTTTGAGGAGAATGATTTTAGAAAAAAGGTTCTACGACGCGGGGAAAATTGCAACAAAAATAATATTTGTTTCAATGTATTTAAAAGATAAGTTTAAGCGTCTTAATAAAAATTTTCCAAAAAAAAATATCTTTTTAATACCTAGTTTAGCAAGTTCAGATTTATTTTTTTATAATAAAAACATTAGACAAAGAATGAGAAAGCTTTTGAAAATAAAGAATAATACAAGAGTTTTTATTTATGTTGGTGGTATGCAAAATTATCAAAAGTTTCCTCAAACCTTAAATTTTTTTAACGATTTAAAAAAATACGATAAGAATATAATTCTTTTGGTACTTACTAATAACACAAACGAAGCAATGAATTATATAAAAGATAACGATAGTATTATTCTAAAAAATGTTAAATTTGAAGATGTTAATAATTATTTAAATGCTAGTGATTTTGGATTACTAATTAGAGAGGATAATCATGCCAATAATGCTGGTAGTCCAACTAAATTTGCAGAATATGCTATGACAGGACTACAAATTATTTCTAGCCCTTCAGTTTCTGATTATTTTAATTTAAATAGCAAAATTAAAAATATTTATGATTACAAAAAATTTATCTTAAAAAGGAATTTAGTATATGATAGAGATAAAGTTGCAAACTTTTATAAATTAAAATTAAGTAGAGAGTCATTTACTAACACCTTCGAAAAGCTTTATGAATAGATTCTACAGGAACACACTTTTCTTGATTTTTCCTATCTCTCTAAGCGTAAGTTTTATTTTTGATCCAATTTTTCATCCTGACTCAAAAGATTATATCTCATATCACCCGGCCAGATCAGTTGGATATCCTTTTTTTATTCATATTCTTGATGAAAATTTAAAATTAGTCTTATTTTTTCAGTCTTTTTTTTCATTATTTTCAGTTTTATTATTTGTTAGAGAAATTAAGTATTTCTTTAACTTTAACAATTACATAATCGTTTTTCTTTCCTCCATTCTAGTTTTAATAACAACTAAAATTTCATTAAATATTTTAACTGGGTCTCTAGCTTTTTCATTCTTTTTACTGTTTATGACAGCAATAATTAAATCTTTACAAAAAAAACAAGATACATTTCTTTTCCTAGCTTTATTTATTTTGTTTATAGGTGTCATAATCAGACCTCAACTTATTTTTTTAGTGGTGAGTTTAATTTTAACTGCCTCTTACATTTTTAGTAAAAAGTTTAAAAAACAAACTTTACTAATTTTTCCACTCACACTTCTGATCTTTTTTGTACCAAATAAGATTAATCTTTATTTCAATAATTTATTTAATGAGGTTAATGTTCCAATTACAGATACTTGGAATCAACTTATGATTCTTCCTATTTTTATTACAAATGAAGAAATAATAGAAAAAAGTCATTCTAAGTATAAGAATTTGCTTATTAATATTCATCAATGTCTTGTAAATAAAGGTTTAACGAAAAAGATTGCAAAAAATAATGGTAATAACTGGTTACATGTATTAGAGGATAATTCTTTTATTATCAAAAACTGTTCAAATGTTGAGATAAAAAAAGAGTTTCCAAAAAACAATCTCACTGAAAATGAAAACGTAAGCAAAGAATTATTTTTTGATATTTTTCTTACGAATCTAAAATATGATAGGGTAAATATTTCTGAATCTTACTTTTTAAAATTTTCATCAGCTTTTATTAATCAATACTATCTTATTATTTTTTTATTTTTTTTTCTTTTTTTAATTAATGAATTTTTAAGAAAAAATGATGATAGATTTTTCTTCTTTTTACAATTAATTTTTACACATTTGTCTAATTTAATTATAATTTTGATTGGTGCCCCGTATTTAACTAGGTTTAAATTTTATACAGAATTAACTCTTATGCTTATGATATTTTTGGTTATAATTGATTATTTTAGTAAGGGAATCTTAAAGAATAAAGATGGAAAAAAATAAAAAAAAGAAAAAAAAAATTTGGATAGCAGGGCATAACGGGATGGTTGGCTCAGCTATTTATAGAAATTTAAAAAAAAGGAAAATGAATTTATTAATAGTTACAAAGGATAAATTAGACTTAAGGATACAAAAGGATGTTGAGATATGGCTCGATAAAAATAAACCTGATATAATTTTCCTTGCTGCCGCTAGAGTTGGTGGAATTCTAGAAAACAACAATCATCCTGCAGAGTTTATCTCTGAAAATCTTCAAATTCAAACTAATGTAATTACCTCTGCATATAAAAAAAATATAAGACAAATTATTTTTCTAGGTTCAGCATGTATATATCCAATTAGTAATAAACCAATTAGAGAAAATGATTTATTATCTGGTCGTCTTGAACCTACTAATAGAGCATACTCAGTTGCAAAAATAGCTGGGATAGAAATGTGTAGGTCATTTAGTGAACAATATGGTTTAAATTATTTAAGCGTTCAGCCAAATAATTTGTATGGCCCGAAAGATAATTTTTCTGCTCAGTCAGGACATGTAATTCCTGCGTTAATTAAAAAAATGTATGATGCTAAAGTAAGTAATAAAAAAAAATGCGAAATTTGGGGTTCTGGAAAACCAAAGCGCGAATTCTTATTCGTTGACGATTTAGCGGAGGCGTTATTTTTTATTTTAGAAAAGTACAAAAAAATCGAACCTATTAATATTGGTTCAGGTTTTGAAATTACCATTCATGACCTTGCTTTATTAATAAAAAAAATAATCGGTTATAATGGTGAGTTAATCTTCAATGAGAAATATCCAGATGGTGTTTACAGAAAGTTTTTAGATTCAAGTAAAATAAAAAATCTTGGATGGAAACCAAAAGTTTCAATTGAAGAAGGATTAAAATTAACTGTTGAATGGTTTTTAAAAAATAAATGTTAGAAAATATAAACTCAAAAATTTTTAATTTTCTTTTTTTATTTTTTATTTCATTATCAATAATTTTTTACTCTCCATCATTTTTTGAAATTTTAGAGAACGATAGTCTTTCTTATATTAATAATGAAAGTAACAGGTTTGCTTTATATCCATCTTTAATCGATTTTTTTGAAACGAATTTTAATTATGTAATTATATTTCAAGTTATATTTTTAGCATTAAGTATAGTTTTCCTAGTTCAAGTACTAAGTGAATTTGTGTTTAATAAATTTTTGAGGTTATTCTTTTTTTTAATTATTTTGTTGAACTTTTACTATACATCTTTTTCAAAATCAATTCTTACAGAAGCTGTTTATTTTTCTTTTATAAATTTTTCAATCGGTCTTTTTTTAATAAGAAATAGGATACAAAATTCTCTTTTTACAAACTTCTTTATAGGTTTCTTTATAGGCGGGGTTATGGCTATAAAACCAGAGGGATTTCTTATAACCTTGTGTTTGTCAATTATTTACATCATAAAACAAAAAGAAAATTTGAAAAGAATTATTTTCGTAATTAGTCTTTGTATTTTGCCATTCACAGAAAATATGATTTTTTATAATCTTCATAATGAAAGGAATACTGTATTAGATAAATCAATCATTGGAAAAATTTTTATTCTCTCTGGAAACTATGAGAATAAAATAGAGATTGAAAAAGATTATAATTTTATTGAAATAGTTTCTGAAAAATCAAGGCCAGTTAATGCATATTTAAAAAATATTTCAAATCCATTTTTGAAATTTAATTTAAAATCAGATTATGAGGTTGTTGGACAGTATCAATTATCTGAAATTCTTGGAGAAAAAAACATGTTCATTAAAATAGAGAAAGAAAAAATAGATATTTTAAAAAATCTATTAATTAGTAGCCCTTTTGATTTCATAAGTCTTTGCATATCAAATTATTTAGCAATGTGGATGCCTGGGGGCAAACAAATTTTTTTTGAAGAATACCAAAAAGATAATCCCTCACCACCTTATTTAAATTTATTAGAAAAATCTTCTGGAAAAATTATGAACGTAAATAAAAAAATACTTTTAACTGTAATGATTTTCTTTTTTATAATGTTGATTATTAATATTTTAATAACTTTATGTTCTTTATACGAGCTATTCAAAACAAAATTTAGTAATAATTTTGATCTAAATATTATAATGATACTAATAAACCTTCATCTATTAGTTGTTTCAACAATAAACATAGCCTCACCAAGATATTTAATGCCTTTTTTTCCTGTAATAATTTTAATTATTTTTATAAGATTTAATAAAATATTTAAGTATTAGTTATGTTTTTCAGACAAGGTATTGATATTATTGAAAATAAAAGAATAGAAAAACTTTTAGAAAAGTACAAAGACAAATTTAAAAAAAAAATTTTATCAAATAATGAAATTTTAGATATTAATAAGATAAAGTCACAAAAAAGAAAAATTCAAAAAGTTACTAGTAGGTTTGCAGCAAAGTAATTTTCTCATGATATTATTATTGTATTAAATAACAAAAATTCAACTAAAATGTTTGGAAATTTTTTAAAATTATATTGTAATAAAAACCAAATCTTAATTTTTGTGATGGGTATTTCCAGTGGAATTCCATTATATTTAATACTTTCCACACTCTTTATTTGGTTAACTAGAGAGAACATAGATATTTCTACAATTGGCCTCTTTGCCCTAACACAGATCCCTTGGAGTTTAAAATTTTTATGGGCACCGCTTTTAGATAATTACAATGTTCCTTATTTACATAAATTTTTAGGTCAGAGAAAATCTTGGCTTTTATTAATCCAGTTAAACCTTATGCTGTTTATTATATTTCTTGGATACAGCGATCCAGTAAATAATCTTCAAACAACCGCTATTTTTGCTTTATTAGTTTCATTTTTTTCAGCTAGTCAAGACATTGTTGTGGACGCCTACAGGATTGAGATATTAGATGATGATTCTCAGGGAGCAGGCGCAGCTATGACACAATTTGGGTATAGAATAGGGGGACTCTTGGCTGGTGCAGGATCACTTTATTTAACATTATACTTTAGCTGGGAGCAGGTATTTTTATTAGTTTCAATAATTATTTTTTTTTTAATGATTTTAATTATTTTCGTTTTTCCTTCAAAAAATAATCACACTTCGTCCAATAGAAATCTCATTTCTCCATTCAAAGAATTTATTTTTAGAAATTCATTATTTAATATTTCACTAATTTTTATATTTATTTTTTCTTTTAAGTTTGGTGATGTAATTGCTGGTGTAATGGCAAATCCCTTTTATGTAAAAATTGGCTTTACAAATATTGAAATAGCTAATGCGAGTAAAATTTTTGGGGTTATTATGACTATAGTAGGTGTGTTCGTTGGGGGATTTTTAGTTAAACAATTCGGAATTTTAAAAGCGTTGATAATTTCAGGTTTTTTTCAAATATTTTCTAACCTTCTATATGTTTTACTAAATAATGTTGGGCCAGAAATAAATTATTTATTTTTAACTGTAGCTGGTGAAAATTTTTCAGGTGGGTTGGGGTCTGCAGCATTTGTTGCTTACCTATCAGCGCTATGCAATAAAAAATATACAGGAACTCAATATGCATTACTCTCATCGATAATGGGTTTAGCAAGAACAATTTTGTCGTCACCATCAGGTTATATTGTTGAGGCTTTTGGTTGGGGTAAATTTTTTATTTTTTCCACTATTTGCGGGTTACCAGCAATTATGATTTTATTTTGGATGAGGGTTAAGTTTCCAATTAAAAATCAAAAACCTAACTTATAATTTCCTTATACTCATTTAAATTTATAAAAGATTCATTTTTATTCATTTTGTTGTAAAAACTCTCAAGTAATGGAAATTCTTTTATAAAGTTTTGGTCTATATATTCAAGTTTACCAGAACAAAACCACTGAATCATTCTCCATGCAGTTATATCAGCAATACTAAACTTATCATTAAAAAAAACTTTCTTTAATGAACACTCATCAAAGAGTTTTTCTAGATAAGAAAACCAAAGATATAAATCATTATCGATGAATTCTTTTCTTAATTTTTTTGATTTTTCAAGATCTTTTTCCCTCATCGCAGCCCTTATGGATGGTGCAATTTTATTTGTTACTTCGTTAGACCAATCAAGAACTTGGTCTATGATTAGAGCTTTTAATTCGTTATCTTCATAAAGGTCTGCCTTTAATGCACAAAATTTTGCTAGGGAGTGTGTGTGTGCATATTTTTTATTTTCAACAATCATAATTGGTAGTTGTCCAAAGGGAAAATTATTTTTAACTTTTGGCCATTCTTGTCTTTTTATTCTTTCAGAAATATAAGGGACTTTGGAATAACTAAGACACAATCTTAAAATATCAAAACGCCAAAAATTAAAATCAAAATAAACCAACTTTATCATATTATTTTTCAGCAAATGCTTTTTCTATTACAAAACCACCTTGTACTTTTGTAGAACCTTCAACTGAACCGAGTTCCTCAAACATTTGTTTTAGTTCAAAAGTCATTTCTTCAGATCCACAAATCATTACCCTGTCAAGTTTCGGATCAAAATCTTCAATTTTTAAATAACTCCATAAATTATTATTTTTAATCCATTCTGTAATTCTTCCGGTTCTTTCCCATTTTTCTCTGGTCACAGTGTTAAAATAATAAAACTTCCCTTGAGTTACCTGAGAATATACTTCGTCATCGTTCAATTTATTAAGTGTATCGAAATAAGCAAGTTCATTAATTTTTCTGACAGTATGTGTGAGTATGACCTTATTGAACCTTTCATAAGTCTCAGGATCTCTAATTATACTCATAAATGGTGCTAATCCAGTTCCTGTAGAAAGTAAAAAAAGATTTCTACCATTTAGTAAATAATCACAAACGAGTGTTCCGGTTGGTTTTGAATTGATAATTATTTCGTCATTTATTTTTATATGCTGAAGTCTACTTGTTAAGGGTCCGTTGGGAACTTTAATTGATAAAAACTCAAGATGATCTTCATGATTTGGACTAACTACAGAATATGCTCTCAATAGAGGTTTTCCTTCAATTTCTAGACCTATCATTGCAAATTCCCCATTTTTAAATCTAAATCCTTTATCTCTTGTGGTTTTGAAACTAAATGTCTTGTCAGTCCAGTGGTGTATTTGTGTAACTTTTTCTTTCAGTAGAGCCATGTTAATTAATCTGTATTTTGTTTTTAAAAAAACTTCATAAGGAATCAAACTATGATATAAACTTTAAATATAATTTTTTTACCAAAATGACAAGTATAAATATTAGAAAGCTATCACATTCAGAAATGGATTTGTACAGAAAACCTTTACTCCCTGAAACGTGGAGTTGCTTTCCTGTTGACAAAGATATAGATACGCAGCAACTGAGAAAAATTTTACAAAGGGATTTAGACAAAATTAGATCTGGTGCAGAGAAGGATCCCTTTTCAAATTCAATAACAATGCTTGCATTAGATATTTCCAGAAGACTTGAAAAAAATTTACTTAATTACTCGGCATTAGAAGCTTTAATTCAAAGATTAGCTGTTGGATCAGTTGGATTAAGAGCTGATAGGTTAAAGTCTTATATTGGCTCATCAAATAAAGAGGATAATGACCAAAAAATTTTTAATCTTATTAAAAAACTTGTGTTTGATAAATCAGGAAAACTTATTGAATTTGAAAGTTTTAATAAACTTCTTGGACAAGAAATATTTGGTATTGTTCTAACTGCTCATCCGACTTTTGGGATGACTTTTCAGATGATGCAAGATCTTGCAAAGCTAGCTACAGCAGAAAATGAAAAGGGAGAAAAAATTTCTAATAACGAACTTAAAATGATTATAAAAGATATTTTTAAAACTGAACAAAGACCAGAAAGAAATATTTCTCTTGATTTTGAGCATGGCTTGTCAATCGCAGCCTTAAAAAACCTTCAATTATCATTAAAGAGTTTTTACAAGATTGTTATAAATGTTTCCAAACAGTTTTATCCTGAAAAATATCACGAAATAAAGCCGCAAATTTTGAGACTTCATACGTGGGTTGGTTATGATGTTGATGGAAGAGGTGATATCTTTTGGAACAACACATTCTCAAAAAGACTTCAAGTAAAAATTGAACAACTTAAAATCTATCTAAGTTCAATTTTGAACCTTTCCAAAAAAGCAAAAAACAAACTTACTGAAAAAAAGTTATTAACATTAAAAAAAAAACTTGATCTATCAATTCTTTTAAATGAAAAAATTTTAAAATCGTTTTCAAGAATCGATTTTTTAGAGAACCAAGAAGAGTTTAAAAAAATCTCTAATTTTATGTTCAAGAAGAAAAATGATTTAATAACTAATTCTAATCTTCTTATTGAAAGTATTGAAGAGATAGTATCAACAGAGATAAAAAATAAAACATTAAGATCAAAAATAGTAGAAGAATTAATTTTATTAAAAATTGAAATAGAAAATTTTGGACTTGGACTTGGAAGAACGCAAGTTAGATTAAATGCGAACCAATTAAATAACTCTATTTCAAAAGAAATTGATCTTAAAGGAGATCCTGATGACCCCTCAAGAAAAAGAACTTATCTATCAGAAATTTCAAAATTAATTGAAAACGTTAAAACTGTAAAGATTAATTTTGGAAGCATACTTGAGGAAAACATGAATGCTAGAAAATATTTTATGGTTATAAAGCAAATGTTAAAATATATAGACGAAAACCAATCGATTAGATTTCTTATTGCAGAGTGTGATTTTTCTCTCACTGTTATGACTGCCCTATATTATTCTAAACTTTTTGGCGTTGAGGAAAAAGTCGATATATCACCTTTGTTTGAGACTGAAAAGGGTCTTTCTTCTGGGCATAATGTTATTTCAACTCTTTTAAAAAATAGTCACTATAGAAAGTATATTATTAAAAGAGAAAAACTTGCAGTACAAACAGGTTTTTCAGATGCAGGTAGGTATTTGGGACAATCAGCAGCAGTTTTGTCAATAGAAAATTTACAGAGAAAAATAGCGAAACTACTTCACGATAACAATTTATCTAAAGTCAAATTGTTAATTTTTAACACTCATGGTGAATCGATTGGAAGAGGCGGACATCCAATCTCTCTTAAAGATAGGCTGAATTATGTAAATTGCAGTTATACCAGAAAAAAAATAAAGGATTGGCGAATACACCTTGTTCAAGAAATGAGTTTTCAAGGTGGCGACGGATACCAATACTTTATGAACCACAACTTAGCTTATGCATCTATTTCAAGAATACTTGAGTTCTGCCTTGAAGAGCAAAATTTTGAAAAAAAAGATGCCCTTTATGACTCTCAAGATTTTGGAATAGAATTCGTTAACACAATAAAACAATTTAATACAGATATCATGAATGATCCAAACTATGCAGCATTATTAAATGTTTTTGGCGTAAACTTAACGCATTCAACTGGCTCTAGAGCTGTAAAGAGATTTGTTGATGGCTCTGTAAAAACTTTAGTTTACCATCCCAGTCAAACACGTGCAATACCTCAAAACAGCATACTTCAACAGTTGGGAATGATGGCAAACTCTTTAGGTGGTATTGGGATGTTTTTAAGAAAAAATCCAAAACAGTTTGCAGAATATTACAATAAGTCAGAGAGATTTAGAAGAATTATGGATATTGTAAAGTATGCCTTTGCGTTCAGTGATATAGAAGTTTTAAAAGCTTACATTGATTGTTTTGACCCTGGGATGTGGCTGTCATGGTCAACGAGAACCGCTGACTCCAATAGAAGTGAAAATATGAAAGAGGTCGCAAATCTTTTAGAGAAGTTTGATGTTCATTGGAGACTTAATAAGGTATATAGAAACCTTCATCAAGAATACATGGAGATTAGAAATTGGTTATTGGGTCGAAAAAATAGGGGAAGAATTGCTGTTGGAAGAGGTAGAGTTATTGAAAAAGAAATAAGAGACGAGTTACTTTTAATGCACGGTATAAGAGTGGCAATTTTTCACGAAATATTCTTACTCTCTGTCAATATTCCAAAATTTAGTGACCAAGCAGGAACTTCAAGAGAAGAGGTTATAGCAAAACTAATTAGATTTGATGTTGAAGATGCGGTTAAAACATTAAGAAAAATTTTTCCAGCTGGGAAAATAAAAAGGTCTAATTTTGGTTTAGATGAATCTTCAAACTATGTTAGTGAAATAAATATTGACTACTCAAAGGAGGAGAAAAACATATTTAGACAGTTAGAAGCTTTATATGAATGTGCTAGAAGAGTCAGTACTGGAATTTCTCATTTTATCGGAGCTGTAGGATAATTTATTTTTTACTTTTGTAATGTTCTTCTATAGCTAAAATGTCTTCATCACTTAAATTTAATCTTTGTGAAAGTTCCACCAGTTCTTTTCTTTCTTTATCGTCAATTATGTTATCAGATAACATAAGTTTTAATTGATCTTCATATTTTTTTTGGTTTCTCTTAGTATGCTCTGTGAATGCTGAAGCAAGTATACCTGATGGAAGAGCAACTGTTCCAATACCTAAAATTATAATGATTGAACCAAAAAACTTACCCATTGATGTTACAGGATAAACATCTCCGTAACCTACTGTTGTTAACGTAACGATTGACCACCACATTGACTGAGGTATGCTTCCAAACTTGTCAGGTTGTATGTCTTTTTCTACTAAATACATCCCACTAGATGAAATTATCAAAATTATAAATAAAATAAAAAAAGCTGCACCAAAGGACTTTCTTTGATCCCACAAAACAACTAAAAGTGTATTAATTGAACTTGAATATCTTGAGAATTTAAGTAGACGAAAGATTCTTAGTGCTCTTACAAATCTCAAATCTACTGTTGGGAATAAGAAAGCTAACAAACTTGGAAGAATAGCTATGGCATCAATAAGAGCGGAAAAACTAAAAATGTATTTTATTCTTGCTTTAGTGTTATTTTCACTTTTA
>CACIYM010000005.1 GCA_902590895.1 uncultured Alphaproteobacteria bacterium | reverse complement strand
GATATACTTATTTTAACAATATTTAAAAAAGTCGTATTATAAATATTAAGTGCAATTTTTTTCTATTAAATTACAATTCACTTTCTGATTTCTGGTTTACTAGGAAAATTTTAATAACACTTTAAATTTTAATTTTTTTAACTTATCTTTTGAACATGTATATAAGAGTAGTAAACCTAAAGTTTTCATCTAAAATTGATTCAGACGCAATGCAAGCATTAGCAAAGCATGAAATGATTAATAACCTACCTGGTATTTTATCTATAGAAACATTTCAAGTTAGTGAATTGCATAGCATTGGAATACTAAAGTTTGACTCTAAAGAATCTGCTGAAAAGTCTAAGGTTGTTTACATTGACAATATGAAGAAAAATCCAAATATAAGAGTAGAAATTTTTGAAGGTGAAAGATTATTTATCGTAGAAAAATCTTAAACTCATTTAATTTTAAACTACTTTAATTTAAAGTAAATTAATAACCATTAAAGAATGAAAAACTACTGTCATACTTCAGGGCTTTCATTTGAATCAAAACCTGAAAACAGTTAAATTGATGCTGCTTGTAGAGCCTTAGTAAAATTATTTTAGTTATAATAATTCTTTTAATACTATTCTTAATATATTCATCATAATCTAAATTTTTTTATTAGTTATCCAAAAAGTTTGATAAGGTCTAAACATTAACTCATCTCCAATATTTTTTATTTTTTTATTTGATAATATATCAAACCAATTATTAGTACTGATCAAATTGATGTCCAATAAAGAGATCTTTTGTTTTTTATTTGTCAGATTACTTATACAAAAAATACTTTGGCTTCTATCAATACTTTGCCTCCAAATACCAAAAAAAATGTCGCCTAGTTGAAGAGTAAATTGAGTAGCATTAGGATGAAATGCAATTTGCTTTTTTCTTAAAATCATAAGTCTGTTGAGTGAATGCAAAATTTTACTGTTTATATTTGATTTATTTTGAAAGATCTTAACTAAACTATCAAAATTCCAATTTCTTCTATTAATAGACCTATAACTGTTAGTTTTTTTTACTTTAGAGTTATCGTTTTTTGATCCTAAAAAATTCTGAATATAAATTGCTGGAATTCCTTCCATAGAAAATAAAATTGTATGAGCCAGGATAAATCTTTCAAAACCTAATTTATCCTTTCCGTTGTAACACTCTTTAAATGCCTCTAATAAAGTTATATTTACCTCATAAACAGATTTCTTACCCGCGTTAGTTCTGTAAGAGAATAAACCTCCTTGTTTTTTAAAAAAATTAAAATATTTTTGAATCTCATTTTCCGGTAAAATTCCCTCTACAGGTCTCATGCCTATACCGTCGTGTGTTGAGAGAAAGTTTAAATAAGAATTATTTTCTTGTGCGGGCGGCATTCCTCTAGACCATTTTTTTAAATAAAAACTATTTCCTGAAACAACTGCATGTATTAACAAAGGTGCTAAAGAAAAATTATAAATACAATGAGCTTCATTGTTATTCCCAAAATAGGTTAGGTTTTCATGACTCGGAATATTAGTTTCAGTAATTACAAGTGTTTTGTTATAAAAACGATCAATTATAAGCCTTATTAATCTGATTATATTATGAGTTTGCGGAAGGTTAATACAACTAGTGCCATGTTCTTTCCACAAAAATGCTACAGCATCCAATCTCAAAGCCTTAATATCTTGATCAAGATAAAATTTAATAATCTCAAAGAAGTATAATAAAACATTTGGGTTTCTAAAATCAAAATCCACTTGATCATGTCCGAACGTACACCATACGTAAGTATTTTTGCCATCAACAAAAACTTTTTTTGATAAATCAGAGCTTCTAGGTCTAACAATTTTATTTGATTTTGGAAATTTTTTTTCACTATTTATAAAGAAGTCTTTTCCAGGATTTTTATTTTCAAGAAAGTTTTTAAACAATTTATTATTTGATGAACAGTGATTTATAACCAAATCCACCATTATATCAAAATTTTTGGTTATTTTTTTTAGATCCTTCCAAGAACCATGTTCTATTTTTATTTTTTTATAGTCCACTACAGCAAATCCGTCATCAGATGAAAAAGGAAAAAAAGGTAGGATATGTATGTAATTAAATTCTTTACAATATTTTTTTAAAAAATTGTTCAATGTTATTAAATTTTTTTGATTATTTTTCTTTATTGAATCAGCATATGTGATCAACAAAAAATCTTTTTCATTCCACAAATCCTTTTTTGATCTTTTCATTTGTTGAGTAAAAATTGATTTAATATTAAAAAAAAGATTATTAATTTGTTTTTTACTCAAATCATTTGAATAAATTTGAAATAAATATTGTTTTACTTTTTCAGAAAAATCTTTTTTGAGCATTTAAAAAATTAGAAGTTATCGTTAGCAACTGCTTTTTTTAGATCGGACAAAAAGGATGGCAAAGCAGTGTCAATTCTATTCCAAGTAGGAATATTTGGAGACTCCATCGGAGATTCTAAGAAAATTTGACCTGCAGTCATAATATTTTTAGCAAATAATTCAACAGCTGTTTCTTCCTCATGTACATCTATTTCAAAAGAATTCATCATTGCATCTTTTTTATATATTTGGACAAAATCTAAAGCCTCTCTGTAGTAAGTTGCTTTTAAAGATCTAAAAATTGACATTGAAAACTTTTCCCCTTGAGACGCAAGTTTTCTAATAAGAACTTTTGTTATATCTATAGACATTTTCGATAAACCCGTTGAATCGTCATTAAAAGAAACAACTTGATGCTTGTGATCATAGTTTTCTGCTATATCAGCCTGGCACACCCTATTACTAGCATAATTCCTAAACATCTCAGATAAAACTCCAATTTCCAACCCCCAATCATAAGGAATTCTAATATCCTTTAAGACTCTCCTTCTAAATGAAAACTCTCCTGCTAAAGGATATCTAAAGGAATCAACAAATGAGATGAATTCATTATTACCAATAGTCTTTTCCAATGCTCTTAAAAGTGGAGTTACTAATAATCTTGCAACTCTTCCCTTTACTTTTCCTTCAGATACTCTTGGGTAGTATCCCTTACAAAAGTCAAAATTAAATTTTGGGTTAGCTACAGGATAAACCAATCTTGCTAGTAAACTTCTGTCATATGTTAATATATCACAATCATGCAACGCAACTGCTTCAGATTCACCAATAGATAAAATATATCCCATACAATACCAAACATTTCTCCCCTTACCCATTTGTTGTGGTGCTAAATTATGTTTTTTTAACTGTTTATCAAGTTTCTTTAAATTTGGACCGTCATGCCATAAAATTTCATGCTTTTGTGGTAGTTTTGAAAAAAAAGATTTTGCTTTTTTAAATTCTTTTTCATTAGCTCTATCAAGTCCAATTACAATATTTTTAATGTATTTTACTTTACTAATTTCACTTATAATATTTGGTAGAGCTTTGCCTGTTAACTCTGAAAACAAAGAGGGAAGAATAAGAGTGATCGGTCTGAATTTACTAAATTCAACTAAATCTCTCTCCAAATCATCATGAGTTCTGCTTGAAAAGTTATGCAGCGTTGCAACTATTCCATTTTGATAAAAGTCAGAAATTTAGATTCTCCTTTTTAAAAACATATTCTAAAGACTCTTTCCATCCAAAAGGTGCTTCTTTCTCACTATAATAATTGTTAAAACTTTTTTTTAAATAAAGTTTTTTTTTTTTTGGTGATTTAATACAACAACTGTAATCTGTTAATTCAAGCATACTTAAGTCATTCTCACTATCTCCTAGTGAAATAGAAAGTACACTCTGAAACTTTTGTCTCTTATAAATTTCTAAAAATTTAGCGACTGCTTTTCCTTTATCATAACCAACATTAAAGTGAATAAACCGTCCGCCCTCAGTAATAATAGTTTCGTTCTTTGTAAGTTTTTTTTTAAAAGCTTGTAAATTTTTATTTGAATCTCTCCAGAAAATTGGATCACTAAATTGCCTTTTCTTGCTATCTGCTATTTTATTTGGGGTTAAATTTGTAAGTTCAGCTATCTTTTGATTACTTAGTTCACTAAAAAAAGAAAATTTAAAATTTTTACTAAATTTTTTTTTAACATATTCTTTAAATTTTTTTAAGGAGTCATCGCTTAATTTCAAACAATGAAAATTTTCATATTCAACAACCTTTTGATTTATTTTTTTTAAATTGAAATAATTTTTTGGAAAATAAATGCATGCCCCATTTTCCACAATAAATGGAAAACTTATATTTAAATTTTCGTAAATTTTACTCATTTCAGAGAATGTTTTACTAGAGGTGAAAATAATTTCAGACTTTTTTTTTATCTTCGATATGAAATTTTTTAAATGACTGTAAGAATAATCATTATGATTCATAAAAGTTCCGTCAAGGTCTGAGAAAATAAGAATCTTCATTTAATATTTTAATAATACACAAGTTTTGTGTTTAAGTACTAATTATCTATTATAAATTACTCCTAAAATTTATTTTTTTTAAAAAATATTAATAAATTTATATATGATTTGATTTTTCAGGTTTTTTCCTTATATATCTAACTTAATAAATGGAGGAAGTATGAAAATTTGTGATAGACCAGAATTTAAAAGTAAAAAACCCCCACTCACTTTTAAAGAAAATGATTCAGTAATGTCCGCTGTTAAAGCAATGTCTAAGGATAATTTCGGGTCAGTAGTTATATTAAACACCAAAGGTAAAGTCGCGGGAATAGTCACCGAAAGGGATCTAATGAGGAAACTCCTCAATAATTCAATGAACCCTAAAACCACAAAATTAAGTAAAATCATGACATCACCTGTTAAAGTAGCTGATAAAGACGACAACCTAGTAAATTGGCTAAGACAAATGTCAAACGAAAGATTTAGACATGTTCCTGTTGTGGATAAATCTGGAAAGCTAATCAATATTATGTCTCAAGGTGACTTTGTATCATATACGTGGCCTAACTTAATGTATCAGGTGAAGGAGTTAACAAAAGAAAGTTATTTCAAGGCAAGCCAAGTTGTACTAATAATTCTTAGTATCTTAGTCTACACATTGATAACAACAGTTCTAGCCATCAAACTAGTATAGAAGCTAAAATATTCTCTTAAATTTTTTTTGATACACCAACAGCTAGTTTAGACCCAGCGGTAACGATGGCTCCCCATATTTTGTGAACGAAACTTAGTTTTGAAACATTGATCAATGATTCTTCCTTGTGAGATATCTCATCATTCATTAGCTCAGTAATCATTTTTTTTAATTTAATTTGGCTATTCTTTTTTGAAAGAATATCTATCTGCTCTTGGTAATGATTTTCAACAAAACTCTCAACATGGTAAATTGTTGCGTATACAAATCTTTTCCCCAAAAGAGCTGGAATAAAACCAGTTAAAAACCCAGCTAATTTCCATAGAGTGATCAGTTTACTAACATTTTTTTTCTCAAGAACTTCCTCAATAAGTTTTAAATGTTGCGATTCTGTAGTTAAATGTTTACTAGAGAATTGTCTAATTTCGGAATCTCTGCTCACTGCTAATATACCTTTATAAATATAAATAGCACCAGTTTCTCCGGCATGATTACTTCTAAAATGAGGAAGTAAATATTGTGGAATAAGAAAATTGTTTTCTTTAAGATTTTTCATTTATATTATTTAAAAATTTATTTTCAAATTATTAAATTTGCATTTAAAAAGAAAAAACAATTAAATTTATTTTGAAATTAAAAATTTATTATGGTTTTAAAAAAAATTAAACTTGTTACTCATCATTCTTCTTGGTGGAAAAAAAAAAAATATAGAAAAGAGTCATCAGAGATTCTTAAAGCTTATAAATCAAAAGGCTGGAAACTGAAAAAAGTTATAAAGTTTAAAGATAACAAAAAAACAATTGATACAAGAGTATTTAAAATTTTTTTAATTTCAAAATAATTCTTTTAGATAACTCAATTTTTTATTAATATAGGCACAGCATAACTAATTATAATTATATTATGAATGTAAAAAAGTATACTGCTTTAATACTGATTACTATTACATTAAGCTCATGTAGTCAAAGAGATGAAGGAACACTCTTAGGAAATATCCTAGGAGCTGGTCTTGGTGCCTTAGTTGGATTTCAATTTGGTTCTGGAGTTGGTGGAGCACTCTCAATTGCAGGTGGAACAATTATTGGTGGACTCATTGGCGGAGAAATAGCCAATCAGCTAACAGAAAATGAACAAAAAGAGTATGGAAAAGCAACACAAGAACTACTTACAAACGAAAATAATATCAAAACAATTAACTGGACAAGTCAAGATGATGAAACCAAGACAGGTAAAATTACTGAGTTGAATACATTTATCAAAGACAAAAGAAATTGTAAAGATATTGAACAATCCATTAAGATCAAAGGTATAGAAAAGTTTAAGGTTACAACCTTTTGTGAAGATAAAGGTTTATGGAAAGCTTCTTGATTTTTTAAGAAAATTTAATTTGAAGAGATATTCGCACCACTAATTGTGGTGCGAATATTAAAAATTACTACTTTCTTGCAGTAATCTTGTAGATTTCACCTTCATCTACTGCAGCATAAAGAGCTCCGTCTGGGCCTAATCTTAGACCTCTGAATCTCTTTGTTAGACCAGTTGGCATTTGAATTACACTTTTAATTGCTTTACCGTCTTTAGTAATGTCAATTACGTCAATTCTCATACCTGATGGCGTACCACCGAAAGCGATCCCCATGATACCTACTGCTAAACGACCTTCCCAGTAACCCCATTGGCTACCTTTAAGGAACGCTGCAGAGCCAGTTCCTTGAGAAAGACCATTATTATTCCATGCTGGAGGCATTAGGTCTTTGAAACGCTCATCACTCATTGGTGTACCTGCTTCTGCACGAGCTGCTGGAAGCATACCTTCTTTTTGATTAGGCATGTAACCACAATATGCATCTGGACATTTACCACGACCAGCAACATTTTGCTTTGGATCCCAACCGGCATTTCCACCATTTACTAGTGCAGTAATTTCGTCGTTATGCCATGGACCGTGTTCAGCTGTGAAAGCTCTGCCGTCAGATGGACGGAAGTCGATACCTTGAACATTTCTGTGTCCATAAGTATACATACGCTTATCAAAACCTTTTGGAGGCTTGTTACCAGGATGTGCTTTACCATCAGTATCAATTCTAAGTACGTTTCCGCCTAGAAGAGTTGGGTGTTGTGGGATATCGCCTTTGTGACGATCACCAGTAGTTGCCCATAGATATCCTTCAGGACCGAATCTTAGTCTGTTACCATTGTGTGCACCTGGACCACCAAATGGGTGATCAGATTCAAACGGCTTATATTGAATGTCGTTTACAATATCAGTTCTGTTTGAAACACTTTTCATGTCTTTACTTACTTCAAATCTCATAATGATGTTACCATTACAAACATCAAAGTTGTCTTTACAACCAGAACCATGGTGCTTAGTTGAAGCTGAAGCAACATAAATTCTTCTGTTTTTTTTGAAGTTTGGATCAACAGCAATACCTAACATACCGGCTTGCCCTTCACAGAATAGATCATCACCAGCACTGTTGTAACCAGATGTACCTTTCATTCCATAAAGTTTGTTGATTTTACCTGACTTTGTTTTTACAGAAAAACCTTTACATTTTTCAGTGAAAAACATGTCACCGTTTTTTGTAAATGCCATATCCCATGGATTCTCTAATCCATTAACGATTGACATCGCACTGATCTTTGGTGTTCCCATAGTATCAGCTTGGCCGTTAGCAGCCAATAATGTAGCAGCTGAAAAAATCGCTGCAGATAGTAGTTTAGATTTTTTTAACATTAAAAATATCCTCCCTTATTGTTTATATTACCTCTTAGCAGCAGGATCTGTTGCTAAGTAAGCAGCTAAGTTATCTATTTCGACATCGGTTAAGGGCTTCGCCATCATAATCATCAAATCAGAGTTTGGACCTATTTTTTTACCGGATCTGTAGGTGTTTAATCTGTCAATTAGGTAATCAACTTCTTTACCAGAAATTTTGGGATAGCTAGCTAAACCCATACCCCCTGGACCGTGACAATTACCACAATTTACTGCATATCTTTTTTCACCCTCACCTACGTCACCACTAACGGCCACGTTTGAGAGCACTAGAAAAAGTGCAAAAGTAAAAAGATTAACAAAATTACGCATATTCCTCCATATCCAAAAAAATAGGGTTAGATTTAAGATAAGTCGAACCCCATAATAATGCGAAAAGTGTTAATCTTAAGGTAAAAGAAAAAAAATTTATTTCAAGCAATTCTTTAATTAATTTTTAAATACTTTTTTCTTAAAATCTTCATTTCCATTAACTAAGAAATATATCCCTACAACAAACAAAAAAATTTGTTCACTGGTGAAAAGTTTTTCGTTTATAAACCAATCTTTATGGGCTAGGTAGAATGCAAAAATCATTATCACAACTATTGTTAGTGCAGAGACTCTGGTTAATAAATTGCCAATAAAGCTTTTTAGAAAAAATGAAATAATTAACATTAAACCTGCCAAAACTTCAGATAATGCAATAAAACTTGCAAAAAAAGGACTAAAACCAAAATATTCCATTAATTTTTGGGGTGGTAGAGGAAATTTACTCTTACCATGGATAATAAAGGCCGTTCCTAAGATTATTCTCATAGACAAAACAGATAAAAACCGAAATTTCATTAAGTAATTTTGTATTATGCTGTCTACTCGTTTTAAAAACATAATTTTAAATTATAGCTATACAAATCTCAAAATCATTAAAATTTGAATATTTTATTTTTTTGAGAGAATTTTGGTACCCTCCTCAATTCCTTGGATTGTCAAAGGTACCATCCTGTTCATAAAAATTTCTTTTATCAAACTGGTTGAATGTGAAAATTCCCATTCATTTTTGGGCGTTGGATTAATCCACAAATTTGATGGCCACTGTTCAACAGCCCTCTCCAACCATACACTCCCAGGTTCATCGTTAAAATGCTCGTTTCCTCCACCAGGTGAAAGAATTTCATATGGACTCATTTGAGCATCGCCAACAAAAATACATTTGTATTCTTTTCCAAAGGTTCTAAAGATATCTGAAGTTAGGAATCTTTCCTCCCATCTTCTCTTGTTATTTTTCCAAACACCCTCGTACAGGCAATTATGAAAATAAAAATATTTGAGATTTTTAAATACATTTTGTGCAGCTGAAAATAACCTTTCAGTTAACTCTATATAATCGTCCATTGATCCTCCGACGTCTAAAAACAGGAGTATTTTTATGGAATTCTCCCTTTCTTTCCTAGTTTTTATATCTAAATAACCATTTTTTGCTGTTTCTCTGATTGTACTCTCAATGTCCAACTCATCCTCTATACCAGTTCTTGCCCAGATTCTTAACCTCTTAAGAGCAACTTGAAAACCTCTGTTATCTAATTCGTTTGTTTCATCAAAATCTTTAAAAATACGTTTATCCCAAACTTTTATTGCTTTTCTATATCTACTTTCGTGCTGTCCAATTCTTATTCCTTCAGGATTATAACCATAAGCTCCAAATGGTGAGGTTCCAGATGTACCTATCCATTTATTACCTCCCTGATGACGTTTTTTCTGTTCCAACAATCTTTTTTTTAGAGTTTCAATTAACTTTTCAAAGCTACCTAGAGATTTAATTTTTTCAATTTCTTCATTTGAGAAGTTTTTTGAAGATAGTTTTTTAAGCCAATCTTGTGGAATATTTAAAAACTTAATAACATCATCAATATCAATTCTCTCAATTGAATTAAAGTACTCTCCGAAGATAATATCAAATTTATCAATTAATTTTTCGTCTTTGACCAAACTAGCTCTGGCAAGATAATAAAACTTATTTACATCAAACTGGGTAAAATTAAACTTAAGGGCCTGTAAAAATGTTAAAAATTCGTTTAAAGAAACCGGAATTTTTGAGTCTTTAAGTTTTAAAAAAAAATCTAGAAACATTCCTATCTTGCATTCCTGGACATAAAGGCCAATTGCTCAAAAAGTTGAATGTCTTGCTCATTTTTTATTAATGCTCCATGCAGTTTGGGTAGTAAATCTTTATTATTACTTTTTAAATCCGAAGGATCTAAATCCTCGATTAAAAGAAGCTTAATCCAATCTAAAGCCTCAGAGGTTGAAGGTTTTTTTTTTAAACCAGGAGTCTCTCTTATTTCAAAAAAAGTTTGAAGAGCAGAGTTTAATAAAGATTTTTTAATTTCAGGGAAATGTACTTTCACAATTTTCTTTAATGTTTCTAGCTCTGGGAATTGGATGTAATGAAAAAAACATCTTCTTAGAAATGCTTCCGGTAATTCCTTTTCATTATTAGAAGTAATTATTACGATTGGTCGGTTTTTTGCTTTTACTAATTGACCTGTTTCATAAACATGAAACTCCATTTTATCTAACTCCTGTAAAAGATCATTTGGGAATTCAATGTCAGCTTTATCTATTTCGTCTATTAAAAGTACAGATTTATTTTTGGTTTCAAACGATGTCCACAACTTGCCCTTTTTAATATACTTTTCTACTTTTTTTACTGTATTTCCCAGCTGACTATCCCTTAATCTACTCACAGCATCGTATTCATATAACCCCTGCTGAGCTTTAGTTGTTGACTTAATACTCCATTCAATGATCTCCAAATCTAAGCTAGTTGCAATTTGCTTAGCTAATTCAGTTTTTCCAGTTCCAGGTTCACCTTTAACTAACAACGGTTTTTCAAGAGCAATTGATGCGTTCACAGCAACAGTTAAGTCCGAGGTAGAAATGTATTCTTTTGTACCAGAAAATTCCATTTTTGGTATCTTATAAAAAAATTCTACGGTTTACCAAGGTAATATTTCTTCTTCGTGAAATAATCCCCCACTTGGACCATCATCATCCAATGTGGCTAAACGTAATGAAGTTTTATAACTATCTTCAACCTCAATCGGCGCGTTTGGACCTCCTAATTCGGTTTTTACCCAACCTGGATGACCTGAGTTAACTTTAATATTTGTATCTTTTAATTCGTTTGCTAGATGAATTGTAAAAGCATTAAGTGCAGTTTTTGAGGCATTATATGCAAATTCTTTCGCAGGCGAAATCGGAGAGTCCTTTGCTGAATGAAGTGTTAAGGAACTTAGGATAGTGGAAACATTGACAATTCGTCCAGCATCAGATTTCTTAATCAATGGAAGTAATTTTTGAGTTAAAGAAATAACAGAAAATAGATTAGTTTGAAATGTATCTTTAATATCTTTGTCACTCACTGTAGAGCTGTTTGTAACAAATAAATTACCCGTAAGAAGAACTCCTGCATTATTAATTAATATATCCAACTTTCCATATTTATTAGAAACATGATCAAAAACTTTTTGAGGAGCATCAGGATCGAATGCGTCATACTTTGCTAAATCAGCTTCAATTCCATTCGATTTTAATTTTTCTAGAGCATCTTTTCCTTTATCTAAATCTCTAGAACCTAAAATTACTTTCACCCCAGTTTGAGCTAATTGTTTAGAGGTTTCGAATCCTATCCCTCTGTTTGCTCCTGAAATAAACGCTACTTTGTCCATTGCTATCTCCTTTTTTAAAATAATTTGTTAGTTAAAGTTTGATGAGCTTCGATACCTCATCGGTATTTTCTAAAAAAGAAAAGTGATTCGATTTTTCTATAGTATGAAACTTATCTAAATTTAATAACTTTTGCGTTTCCAATTTATCAGATTCTTTAGCCCAATCATGACTTCCATAGAAAAGTTTAACCGGCACACCAACCTTTTTATACAACTCTTTAATTCCATTATTTTTATTAAACTGTGAAAGCACATTTCTAAAATGATAAACATATCCTTTCTTTTTTAAAGAAGTGCATAATAAGTTTAAATAACTGTCAGGTAACTTCGTTTTATCAAAAAAACCACCACTCATAATATTCTTGAGTATAAATTTATTTTCCAAACTAGAGAATAATGCCCCAACGAAAGGAAGACTTACATGAAACAATATAAATTTTGCAAAGAAGTTTCCTCTCTGAATACCTTCACCAAAATATGAATCGTAATCATACGTATTAAACATTAGAATTTTTTTAACAATTTTAGGAAGTTCAACTGATACACTTGCTGCTAAAGTTGCACCAATGGATTCTCCAGCAATAGTTAAATTTTTGATTCGTAATTTTTTTATAAAACTAACTATAGATTTAGTAAAAAAATCAAGATTGTAATTGGTATTCAAATTAATAGGGGAATCACCGAAGCCAGGTAGGTCAATTGAATATACGGTAAACTTATTTTCTAGTAATTTGCCTAGTTTATCAGAGTATTCCAATCTATTTCTAAAAGTGTGAAGTAACAATATAGGTGCCCCCTTACCTATCTTTTTATACCTAATGTAAGTTCCATCGTCTAAGTTAAATTTTTCTATTTTCATAAAATTCCTCAAAAAATATAAAATTTTTATATAATGTATATACACGAGTATATACACTTTTATGTTTACTTTTTTTTTTAAATTTGTAAAGTATAAAATTAATTACCATGAAGAAGCTTATTAAAGTTAATGAGTTACAACAATGTCCTTGTTTCAATCTTAGGACAATGGCAAGGCGACTTACTAACGATTACAATGGTGCTCTAAAAATCAGCGGCATAAATTCAACACAGATTCCAATTTTGGCACTAATTAATATTTATGATCAAATAGAAACCACAAAAATTGCTAACCTATTAAATTTAGAATCTTCAACAATTAGAAGAAACTCATCTCTTTTAATAAAAAAGAAATTGATCAGGATTGTTAAAAGAGACATTAATGGAAACCTTCTAAAATTGACTGAAAAAGGATACAAAAAGTTAAAAGAAACATTGCCTACATGGAGAGAGTCCAACACAAAAGGCAAAATCTTAATTAACAGTTACCTCGATGTTCTAAAGAAAATTTCAAAATAAATTTCAGAGGTAGGTTTTCTATAATTAATCATAAAAATAATCTTATAATTTACGTCTGAATTTGTTCGCTTTCTCTTCATAGAAGATTCTTATGCCAAGTAAAATTGAATTGATAACGGTAAAGAAAATCAAAGAATTGATATCGTTAAAAAATAAGCAAACTAATATTACTTCCAAAAAAACAATCATATAATTTGGATGCCTAAAATGGCGAAAAAACCATGTTTTAACTAATGGTTTTTTTACAACCAGAATTCTTGTTGTCCAAAACTTACCAAGATCATAAATTATTTTGTATCTTAAAATTTGAACTATAGAAAAAACATAAAGATATTGAAGGTTATAAAAAGTGTTTGAAAAGGATTTTATGAAAAAAAAAGTAATAAAAATGATGTGAAATAAAACGATAAATTTATAATGAAAACTATAATGCTCAACGGCACCTTCTTTCAATAATCTATTCGTGTTTTTTTTACTTAAGAAAAGTTCAAACAATCTACTTAAAACAAGATAAATCATTAAGTAGGTATCAACCATTTTTACTCATTTTTATTGCTGATAAACCTGCAGTAAAACCTGGTCCTAAAGCACTCATCAAATATACTCCGTTGTAATTTTTTTTTATCATCTCCTTTAATGTTAGTAATACAGATACAGAGGAAACGTTTCCAAACTTTGATAGTATTGCCTCAGATTCTGAAATGGTTTTATCATTATTCAATATTTGTCTGTAAGCTTGAATAATTTTCATTCCACCTGAGTGAAGTACATAACCGTCTAAATTGTTAAAAGAAAATTTATTTAAAACATCTGGTAATTTTTTTGTAATAAAATCTGGGATAACTTTATCAAAAATTACGGACAACCCATCATCTTCTACACCCCACCCCATTAGTGACAGAGAGTTTTTCCAAGTGTGCTCAGTTGATTTTAATATTTGACAATGTCCCTCTTCCTCAATTAAATATGACGCGCATCCATCTCCAAATAAAGCCGTACTAACTACATTTTCTTTACTAAAAATTTGAGGTCTAAATGTCAGACTACAAAGCTCAACATTACAGACAAGAATAGTTTTGTTCAAACTTTTAAAAATCTCAATAGCTCTATTAAGCCCTAAAACTCCTCCTGCACACCCATATCCAAAAATTGGCAACCTGACAATTTCGTTATTAAAATTAAATAGGTTAAAAATTTCAGCATCAATAGTCGGGGTAGAAATACCTGTACTATTGACCAACACAATTGCACCTATTTTCTCTGGTTTGGTATTTGTTTTTTCAATGGTCTCATTAATTGATTCTTTTAAAAGATTGAGTGCATTTTTTTTAAAAAGAAAATTTCTTTCAGACCAATTATGTTCGTCTAAATACCAATCTAGTTTTTCAGTAAGATACCTAGTTTTAACTCCCGAATTATCATAAACTTTTTCCATTTTTTTAAATTGAATTTTTGAAGAAAATAATTTTCTGCCTATTTCTTTGATCTCTTCTTGAAAGACCTTATTTTTTGGAAAAACAGAGCTTAAACCTTTTATATTTGCCATTATTACTATTTAATCTTCAAATGAATTATTAAAAGAAAAATTTATTAATAAATACTTTAAAGGAACTTTTACTTTTAAATTCATTACTACAATCAATTTAATTCTTGATTTAAAAAAATATAAGATATAACCTTAAACAAACGTTCAACCTTTTTTGGTCGGAAGTAGGTTTGAAACCGAAGGAACGCATCCCTCTGTCTCTTTCTGCTTCGGTAATAATGAAAGATGTATAACGAAGTTTATAAAAATTCAAAAGTAAGAAAATTTTACAATCAAATATATGATTGGGCTAAGTCTTTACCCGAAAATGTAATTGTTAAAAAAAAAAATGAAGCTGAAAATCTTTTTAAAAAAATAGGTATTACATTTTCTGTGTACAATAACTTTGATTCTACAGAACGCTTAATTCCATTTGACATGTTTCCAAGAATAATCTCTTCCATTGAATGGAAAAAAATTAAAAAGGGAGTTATTCAAAGGGCTTTAGCTATTAATGCATTTCTTAACGATATATATAATTCTGGTGAAATTATAAAAGCAAAATTAATACCGGAAAATTTAATTTATAAAAACCCTGCTTATGAAATAAAAATGATTGGCTTTAAGGTTCCCAAAAGAATTTATAGTCCAATAATTGGATCTGATATTGTAAGAATAAATGAAAATATTTTTAAAGTTCTAGAAGATAATTGTCGAACTCCGTCTGGAGTTTCATACATGATTGAAAATAGAGAAATAATGATGAGAATGTTTCCAGAGTTATTTGAAAAATTGAAAATTGAAACAGTAGAAAACTATCCAAGTTATTTGTTAGATGCTCTAAAAAGTCTAGCTCCAAAAAAATGTAATAAAGAACCAAAAGTTGTGATTCTGACACCTGGCTCTTTAAATAGCGCGTATTACGAGCATAGTTTTCTTGCTGATCTTATGGGAGTTGAGCTAGTTCAAGGAACAGATCTTTTTGTTGATGAATCAATAACATATATGAAAACGACTAGAGGCCCAGAGAAAGTAGATATTATTTATAGAAGAATTGATGATAAATTTCTTGATCCAATCACTTTTGATAGTTCTTCACTAATTGGAATTCCTGGTTTATTTGATTCATATAAATCCGGAAATGTAAATATTTGCTCTGCGCCTGGATCAGGTATTGCTGACGATAAAGCTATTTATTCTTACATACCTGAAATCATTAAATTTTACTTAGGTGAAGAACCTATATTAGATAATGTTAAAACATGGAGATGTTGCGAAGAGGATGCAAAAAAATATGTTCTTAACAATTTAAATAAATTAGTTGTCAAAGAGGTTCACGGCTCTGGAGGTTATGGTTTATTAATTGGAAGCAAATCGTCAAAAAAAGAAATTGAAATTTTTAGAAAAAAAATTCTTCTAAATCCTGCAAATTATATAGCCCAACCAATACTTGAGTTATCCTCAGTACCGATCTTTGACAAAAAAAAACTATCTCCAAGACACGTTGATCTTAGACCATTTTGCTTAGTTGGAGCAAAAAAAACAAAATTAGTTGACGGCGGACTAACAAGGGTGGCTTTAAATCAAGGTTCATTGGTAGTTAATTCTTCTCAAGGTGGAGGAGTAAAAGATACATGGGTACTAAATGAATAATAAGTATGTTGAGTAGAACCGCAGAAAATTTATTTTGGTCAGCTAGATATATTGAGCGAGCCGATTCATTAGCTAGACTTTTGGAAGTTGGATATAGAATATCATTGATTCCTAACACTGAAAAAGGATATACAAACGAGTGGGAGTCCATACTAGAAACCTCAGGAATTAAAAATGAATATTTAAAAAAGTATAAAACAATATCTAAAGAAAAAATTATTTTCTATCTACTTTTTGATCCAGAAAATTCTTCTTCAGTAAAAAACTGTATAAAAACAGCAAGAGAAAATATAAGAATGGTAAGAACTGCGGTAACATTAGAAGTTTGGAATGCCGTAAACTCTTCTTATCACGAGTTAGACAAAAATTTGAAAGAGACTAAAAACATCTTAAAAGAATTACCTGAAATTATTGAATGGATAAAAAAGCAAGTAAATTTAATTCGAGGTACAATACTCAACACACAACTAATAAATGATGGATACGATTTTTTAATATTAGGAACTTATTTTGAAAGGGCAGATTTTACGGCAAGAATTATTAATGTTAAGTATTTTATTTTACTTCCGAGTATAAATTATGTTGGAAGTGATATTGATAATTTTCAATGGAGTTTAATGTTACGATCAATTTCATCATTCAGAGCTTTTAAGTGGGCTTATGGAGGACAAGAAATTACTTACACAAAAATTATAGATTTTTTAATTTTGAATATGACCTGCCCAAGGTCCTTAATTTTTTCAATAGAAAAAATTAATCATCACTTAGGAAGGTTATCAAAATTTTATAAACAAACCTCTACTTCAAATAAAAAAATAGGCCTAATGTATAAAAAAATAAAAAATTTAAATGCCAATAAAATTACTGAAATTGGTTTACATGAGTTTTTAAAATCCTTTATTGAGGAAATTAATTATGTTTATAAAAAATTTGAACAGAAATACTTTTTCGGTGTAGAAACATGAAAATTAAAATAACACACTCAACAACTTATAAATACAGTTCAACAGTCCCAAGGCTTATACAATGTCTAAAACTCTATCCATCAATCTGTGATAATCAAGAAATATTAAATTGGGAAACATCTACCAGCAACGGAAAAATAATTGAATCTCACTTTGATGGGTTAGGACACAGAGTACAGAATATTTTTATTAAAAATTTTAGTGGACAACTCAAAATAACTTCTAAGGGGATATTAAAAACAAAGGATCTATCTGGAGTCGTAAAGGGGTTAAAAGAGAAAGTTAACCCACTTTGTTTTTTAAGAGAAACACATTTAACAAAACCTTGTAAAAGAATAGAAAAGATTTCAGACCAAGCAAAAAAAAATAATAAAAACTTAATCGAATTTGCTCACAAATTGAATTTAACAGTCTCAAACTCTATTAATTACGTTACTGGTTCGACAACAACATCTACAAGTTCTAGAGATGCTTTAAAACAAAAAAAAGGAGTATGCCAAGATTTTGCTCACATATTAATAAGTGCTGCCAGATTTAACAACCTTCCAGCTAGATATATAAATGGTTTTTTATTAGAGGAAACCAGTTCTGGTGAAAATACCACTCATGCATGGGTAGAAATTTTTATTAACGATTTAGGTTGGGTAGCTTTTGATCCGTCTCATAAAAAGTGTATTGATGAAAAATATGTTAGAGTAAGTACTGGATATGACTTCATTGATGCTTCAACCATAAAAGGAGTAAAAACCAATTACGACGGAGATGAATTGTTAGAATCAATGGTATCTATTGAAAACTGTCAGTAAAATGTAAATCACAATAGAATTAATTTAAAAATTTATTCAGTTAATTGTGGTAAAAAAACATTAATTTTTTTTACCTTTTCATGCTGGCATGTTTTAAAACTATGGTCTCAGAAATTTCTTTAGCCTCTGGTTTTTTTCTAACTGACCAAATCATGTCTTTTGCAAATTTAGTTCTAGTCGCATTGTCAACAACAGGTTTAAAGTAATTTTTTTCTAATTTAAAATTAAACTCTTTTTCCTCTAAAAAATTAATTTTCCACGGTTCGTGAATAAGATAGTTAGGAAGATTTTTTAATTCTGGAACCCATTTTCGAACAAAAACACCATCAGGATCTTGATCATATGATTGTTTAATAACATTATATATCCGAATGGTATTTATTCCAGTTGTACCAGATTGCATTTGTATTTGTGGGTAATGGATACCCGGTTCATAATCTGTAAAACAATTTGCAAGATACTTTGATGTTTTTTTCCAGTCTAACCAAAGCTGGTATGAGGCAAATGAAACTACCATTGCTCTCATCCTAAAATTCAACCACCCTTTTGTGTTTAAAAATCTCATACATGCATCAAGAAATGGAAAACCTGTTATCCCATTTTTCCATCTTGTATAATAGTTTAAATTAAAACTTTTTTCTCTTAATCCATCATATAATGGATGAAGATTCTCGTATTCAATTCTGGGTTCATCGTATAATTTTTGAATAAAATGACAATGCCAAGCTAATCTTTTTTTGAATGAATTAATGGAAGTTTTTTCAATTTTTTTTTTATCAATATATTTTTCAACTCTATGAACTATAGATCTTATGGAAATTGTACCAAAGCTTATGTGTGGGCTAAGTCTAGAACAAGAGTTTTCTGCAGTCAGTGGGCTGGACATTTTCTTTGAATATCCTTTGTGTCTTTCTTTTAAAAAAGAATTAAAATTAATACAGGCATTACTTTCCCCTCCTATCTGACCATTTGAGTTAGTTGTTTTGAAAACTAACTCTCCAACATCATCTTTTATAAAGTTTTTATCTACAATTTTTTTGGACAATGGACTAGTTACAAACTTATTCCAATCCGATGACCATTTTCCTCTTATTCTTTTATCAAGTTGTATTCCAAATTGATTCTTTTGATTCCATTCCACCCCTTTTTCTTTGAGAAATACATTTATGTTTCTGTCAAGAATCTTAAAATAATTTCCTTTAAATATTCTATTTGAGTAAATCTCTTCAATGTTATGCTTATTTATTAAATATTGCAAAATCTGAATTGTATTGCCGCTGTAGAAGCTGAGTCTTGTATTAAACCTTTCATTCAATCTATTGTCTAAATCAATTAAAGAGTTCTTCAAAAAGTTTAAATGAAAATCACTTGTAGTTTTAAGTTTTAAGTAACCTTCATCTAGTATAAAAACTGGTAAACAGATTTTTTTACTGCATGCAGCAAAAAAAGCTTCATTATCCTCTATTCTCAGGTCATATCTAAACCACATCAATGAATTTTTCATGTTTTGTTCTCACTCATTGTACTTGAACAACTCATTAATTAGTCTTTTCTTGTATCTTCTTTGTCTTCTGGTGGCTTTTGAGGGATTGGACCTCCAATCAACTCTTTTGTCTTTTACAAGATCTTCTAAATCGCAGGCTTTTTCAATAAAAACTGCATCTCTTTCATAAGTGCGTCTCACCATTGATAACACATAATAATTTCTAGAAAAAAAACCATATTTTAATAATTAATCACCTATATTGATTCTCCATTATTTAACTGTTGAAACTTTTTTTGCCTATGGCTCAAAATTATCCAAAATGGTTATAGATAAATCAAAAAATACTAAAGTATTTCAATATTTAAAATCTCCAATGCTTCTTTTATTGGTATAAATAGCCCTAAGCCTTCAACACCATCTCCTAAATATTTAGCTGCGGAAATACCAATAACTTCTCCTTTTGCATTAAATAAAGGACCACCACTGTTTCCTGGTGAAATTGAAACATCAGCTTGAATAAATTCTAGCTCACTGGTCTTATCAGTTCTTATCGCGCTAATTATTCCCTTTGTGACTGTTGTTTTTAAACTTTCAGAAATTGGCGTCCCAACCGCATAAACGTCTGTGGTAACTTTAGGCTTTTCTAAACTAATATCGATAGGATCAGAAAAATTAACGTTAGATTTCAATAAAGCTATATCTCTTGTCTCATTAATAAAAAAAGTTTCCGCTTGGAATTCAATACCAGAGTTAGAAATAATCTGTACTTTTTTTGCAGAACCAATCACATGAGCATTTGTCAAAATAAGTCCTTTTGAACCTATAAAAAAACCAGATCCATGGCCTGTTCCAACTCTAATCGTAACAATTTTAGATTTTAGATTATCAAAATTAAACCTAGATGAATTTCCATTTTCAATAAAATTTTTGTTAGTATTTTTTACCGACTGGAGATTGTCTATTTTTTCTCCTAAAGCAATTTTTCTAAGATTTTTTGCTGATGCAAAATTATCGGCAGAATTTAGAATTGCATTCTTGAATGTAAGTATTACCCCATCTTTAACAGGCTTTTTTTGTTTATAATAACCTTGAACTGTTTTTTTAATTACGATATTTTTAGTTAAAGAATTAAGCACTGACCATTCGATCTCAGTATAAATTTCTCCACTGAACCTGTTTAAAGGGCGTCCATCCCACCAATGGTGTTCCTCACAGAAATTTCCGCTCATTTTCACAATCCTACCACCTATCAAAAATTCTGCGGAATTTGCAAATTTTTTTTGATTAAATAAATCACTGGGATCCCCAACCACTGAATAACCCTTCTTTGAAAGAGTTTCATAAAAACCAACACCAATTTCACTTGACCAATCTCCAAGGTATTGTCTACTACCCTCTGATGTAACGGTGTTATCACCGCTATATGAATAATTACAATACCAGCCATCAGTTTCAACCTTTGGAGGAAATGCAAAAAGTGGTTCTCCTCTAGGAATGTCGTTTATTAGTTTAGCTAAAGCAAAAGTTGAAGATCTTTTTGATTCAGGAATATTCTTAAATCCCTCAGTTTGATTCAATTCTGGTATAACCATTTGTTTTGTAGTATTACAACTTACAACTTACATAGTAACCATTATACATAACAAGTAGTTAAAAAATTTGTGCATATTTCTAAATATACATTATGTATAAAAAAATAAAAAAAAAAAGATTATTTATTTAACTTATGCTTCTTCATTTTTTTCTATTAAAAACTAAATTTTTTATTTGTAAGTTAAATAAAATCGATTAGATAAATTACATGCCGTTCAAAAAGTTTTACTTTATACTTCTGCTCTTATGGTCTTTTAATGTAGATGGTAAAACTTCTAACATATTAAAGTTATCCTGTGAATATGATCCCAAATTAATAAAAAAAGAGTCTAATGTCCCAAGCACAAATGATGATCAAAAAATAAATAGTTCTATAATTTGCAAATCTTTTGGTTGCAATGACATAGTTGAGGTTAATATGCATGATAATAACAATGGCGAAACTGAATATCGTTTAAGAAACTCTTGGTTTGATCATCAAGGAATACTTCTTGATGATTTTTTGATGACAGAAAATAAAATCACCATCAATACATTTGTTTCGCAGGCGTATTTTTTAGATTCATACGATATTGATAGAGTTACCGGAAAAACACAAAGAACAATCTACAGATTTGACGATCCTGATTTTTTTTTTAATTTAAGAAAACTACAAGAAAATGCTTCTACCGACCGTCCGTTGTTTAACAAAAAAGGAAAATTATCCCTAAAGACCATTAAAAGTTTTTCTTTAGAACCATGGGAGATTTTTTATTTTGAAGGAAAGTGTTTTGAAGGAACGGGTGTATAAAAAATTATAAATTGTTTAGATTTTAAATCATAAAAAATTACTGTGAAAATTGTAAGTCTCATACCAAGCGCTACAGAAATTATTTCTGCATTAAATTTATACGATAATTTAGTTGGAGTTTCTCACGAATGTGATTATCCAAAAAAAGCTTTAAAACTTCCAAAACTTACAACTAGCAGAATAAAAACGAAACAAGTTTCATTAAAAATCGATTATGATATCAGAGAAATTTTAGAACAAAGTTTGTCTGTATACGAAGTAAAATCTAATTTGCTCAAAAAATTAGATCCAGATGTAATAATAACACAATCACAATGCTCAGTTTGTGCGGTTTCTTTAAAAGATGTAGAGAAGTGTTTAGGAGATTTTATAGATAAAAAGCCTGTTCTAATTGATTTAAAACCCAATACATTTGAAGATGTACTCAAGGATATAAAGCTAGTTGGTAAAAAATTAGATAAAGAAGAGGAATCAAATTTTTTAGTTAAAAACATTAAAAAAGAAATAAATAAAATTAAGGCAAAAACTTTAAACTCTAAAATTAAAAATGTTCTTTGCATTGAATGGATTGAACCAATAATGACTGCGGGAAATTGGATTCCTCAACTCGTAAAATTTGCTGGAGGTAAAAGTGTTTTGGCCAAGTCTGGAAAAAATTCTAATTTTATAAAACTCGAAGATATAAACTTCCAAGAAGTTGATATTGTAATTTTTATGCCTTGTGGCTTCGATATTAATAGATCAAAAAAAGAAATATTTAAATCAAATATTGATTATTTTAATGTTTTAAAAGATAAAAAAAAATTTCTAGTTGATGGTAATAAATACTTTAATAGACCAGGTCCTGATATTCTTGAAAGCACAAGAATATTAGCGGAGATTATACACCCCGATATCTTTCCCGCAAATCAAAATATCAGAAGATGGGTCTCCTTATAAATCATAACATCAAAATTTAAATACTTTTAAATTTTATCGAGTTTGTTTGGTGGATTTAATCTCCTACAATCTGTTCAAGAAATAAAAATTTCACAAAACAAAAATTTTTAGATTTAAAGCATATTATGATAATATGAATTTATGAAAATTGATCCTAAATATAAAGACGCAAATAAGAACCAAAGAGCTATAACAATGCTTCCAGAATTAATTACATTCCTCGGAAATGTTTCAAAAGAAGATAATATTTCATTGAGTAACTCAGATGCAGCCAGATCATTGACCAAACTTGCAGATGAGGCAGAAAGATTAAAATTCTTAATGGGATATGGATACTAATCACCGTGTAAAATCACTGAAAATGTTTTTAAACATACATATTTAATTGCTCCCAAATTATGAAATACCAACCTTTAGAAATATTTTTTTGAATTTATAAATTAATTTTTCTGATTAAAAAATTTGGCATTTAAATTGCTCAATATTTATATGTTAGATCAGATACCTAAATTAGATTATGGAGGATTCTCATTAATAGAATACTTACTATCTAAAAATAAATTTAAAAAAGGATTTAAAGTTTTGGATATTGGTGGTGCTTTAGGTGCACATTGCAAAATAATGAGAAGTTTTGGTCTTTTAGTTGATTCAATTGACAAATATGAAAAGAAAGCTGAGTTTATCGGTGATTTCAATAAATATAACTTTAAAACACAGTATGATATGATTTATTGTTCGCACGTAATAGAGCATCAGAGAAATCAAGGTTTTTTTCTAGATAAAATTTATGACTTACTAAATGAGGATGGAGATTTAGTTATTTCAGGCCCTAAACATCCAGCTGAGAGATTTTTGGAGGGACATATTTCAACCACTATTCTTCCAGTTTTTCTTCAACTTTTAATTTATGCTGGCTTTGATTGTAAAAAAGGAAAGATGATGTCACTTGGTGGGATTGAAAATTCCTTTATAGTAAAAAAATCAAAAAACTTTTTAATAAGGGAAAGAAATGATACAGGATATAAATGGACTGATAAACACCGAGAACGTTCACCTATTGAACTGACAGCAGGTTTTGAAGTAAGACCATCAAGTCTATATTTAAATAATTGTAAAGTTTTCAAAGTTCATATTGATGACTTTTCTTTAGATGAAAATGGAAATGAAAAAGTTGGACTAATATTCAACCCTCCAAAAAACTATAATAAAAAAGGTATAGGTTTGTATATTAATCTTCATGAAAATTTCTATCTCTTTGATAAGAATCTAAATGAATTGGCTAATCGAGAAAGTGATTACACTTTTTTTGAAATTTAAATTATGGGGTGGCTGAGGGGATTTGAACCCCCGGCCTTCGGTACCACAAACTTACTTTATAAGATTATCTTACCTAATACTTATTCTCCCTTACAAAAAGTTCTTTATCAATTTGTTCAAAAAATGCTTGGTAAATTTCTGGTTGATCTGTAAGGTCATCTTCAATTGTTTCGTTGGTTGATACAAAAGAATTGCTCTGGGTTGTCATTTCAGTGATTTGGAATGCAACTCTTATCTCAATTAAATTATCTTTGATTGGATCAAGAGTAATATTCACACTTCTATCTAATTGACCAACTTTTTTGCCAGGTACTAATAACCCTCCAAAAGGAATTACTGCACCAACAATTAATCCACCAAGAGCCTTGCCAACTTGTGTTCCGGCTGAGTCACTAGCATCAACAGATGGTAACTTTGCTGTTATAAGTCCTCCATTAAAATCGGAAATAATATCTTTGTAACTATTGTTTTGAAGTACTTTAAGAGTTGCTCTAAATAATTTCTTCTCTGTTGTTTCAAATGTACGAGTTTGAATTGCTTGTATCTCTACTGAAGTTTTTTTTGGAACCTTTTGTTCAACTTTTGTACTTTGTTGATTTGATTGGTTTATAACTTGTGTATTCCCCAAATCAATAAAAAACAAAGTAAATATAATAAGAAAAAAAAAAAACATTAAAAACTTGTGGCTCTAGTCTGATAAGAGGAAACTATTCCATCAACAAATTTTATTATTACTGTTAAAGTCCTTTGTGTTCGAACAACTACTTCTCCAGAAGATTTAGACGAGGCTCCAGCCCCTATATTACCTCCCACCACATCACCTGAACCTCCAAAACCAACCTCCAAGCCTGCTGAACCAGACTCATTTTCTCTTTGAATGTCAGTAGAGACTCTATCATAAATCCAGGTTTCATTTTTAGAACCTGAACTTGTTACCATATTAGGTGAACCCAGTGATGAAATAATATCATTTTTACTTGCACCTTCTCTTACGGTCATCTGAACCAAACCCAAAGTTAAATTTGTGCTTGGATCAGACTTAATTACTTTTTCTGCAAGAGGTTTGTCTCCTCTCATTGTTTGGCAACTTGTCGTAAAAAAAATTAATGATACAATCGCTAAAAAAATATTTAACATAATGTAATTAATATCATAAAATTTTTTTGAGTTAAACTTTTTTATATGGGGTGGCTGAGGGGATTTGAACCCCCGGCCTTCGGTACCACAAACCGATGCAAGAATATTTAATATTTTTGTTTATCTGGAATCACTCCTCTCACACCACCTTCCGGGGCTTTTGAGTCACCTTTTCTTCTTGGAATTAAATGTATATGACAATGATTAATAGTCTGACCTGCAACCTCACCACAATTACTTCCGATGTTAAATCCTTTTATTGATTTATCCTTTTTCATTAAGACTTTTTTTGTTTCATTAATCAATTGTGAAACAGCATTTATTTCTGGTTGATATAAATCGAAGTAATCCTCACAATGTCTTTTAGGAATAATTAAACAATGATATTTGGTAACAGGATAGTTATCTTCAATAACTACAGCAAGCTCGTTTGAATTTATTATTCTATCTTTTGATAAATCACAAAAAATACAACCTTTTTTTCTGAGTTCATAACTTTCTAGCACTTTTTTAAAATTTGTATTATCTTTATTACTTTTTTGAGAGTTACAAGTATAGCACAACGCCTGGAAGTTACTAAACTCATCTTTTCCACCTTTACTTTTAGGAATGATATGATCTACTTCTAATTGTTTTTTTTCATTAGATATCCCACAACTCTCACATCTATTTTTTGCTCTTAATAAAACCTTATATCTCATACTGCCGGAAACAATACCAGTTGCTAATATTCTATGATGAAAAATATTTTTAATACCTCTTTCTTTTATGAATTCATTTAATTTTTTTTTACATAGTCTAATCAATTCTTCTTTTTGATTTCCATTTAAATTAAAATCTTTAATGTAATACTCGTCCTTTTTTTTTTTTATTTCATCTAGATGTTTAGACAAATATTTGAATGGCATTGACTGAATAATTTTTTTGTAATAATCAATTTGTGCTTCGTCAAAGCTTAAAATAGATTTCGCTATATCTCTTCTATTCGCTTTTCCATCTCCTTTTATCAACTCAATTAACATTAAAGGTTGATAAATATGTGACATTTGCATCTTAGATAAAATATAATTATGTAGTTTAAGAAAAATATTAGGACTTATACTTTTTTTATTTTTTTTTATTCTTAAAATTTTTCTTATAAGATTCTTCATCTTTTCAATTTTTTTCATTGTTAATTTTGCTTTCTTGCTCATCGATCAATAAGCGTAATTCTTCAAATTGCTTTCTCAAAGCTTTTGTTTGTGATTCAGATCTAATTTTTTTTTCTTTTTGATAAGATCTAAATTTAGAAAAAACTTTTCTGATTTCTTCGTTTAACTTATTTTCACACTCCAAAAGTATCTCATGATCAACTTTGTAATGAGATTTGTTAGAAAGTTTTGAAAGACCATTTAATAGGTCAATCAACTTTTGCATACGTCTATGAATAATAACTTTAAAATTACTTGCTTTAATTTTTTTAGTTTCTTCCTTAGTCCTATTATTCTTTTCTATTTTCTTAAGTGAAATTAAAATTTCTTTTTCAGTTTCAAGATTAAAGCTTTTAATTTCAAATAAGTTTTTTCCAATTTTAAAATCATATTTTTTTTCATTCATATATATATCATATATTGTCATATTTATATGTCAACATACAATTATTTATTTATGTTATATTTTTGGTTGACACAATTTTTTTTTTTATTATGATGTTTATAGGTAAGGGATTGTATTAGTTTCAACGTTAACACAGTAAGGCGACCTTTCTCGGTACATATCCCTTTCCTATTAATTTTTAAAAGGATAACTATGGCTATAAATGATTATGCATTTGGAAAACTTAAGATCATTGCAAAGCACTTATCTCATAAAGAGTTTAAGGAAGTTGAAGATTTTATTTATAAACTCTATATGGGATGTGATGTTGGTTACGATGAGGGTGATATTAATGGAATATTAGCAGATGCTCGTAAGGCCTACACAGTAGCAAAAGATGAATCTAAAGAAGAACGACAAAATCTAATTAAGAATAATAAAAAGATATTTAGTCTGATTAAAAAGTAATAATTTGTTTGATTTTAAGTAATGTGTTGGGTTTTAAAAAACGTTTTAATTTTACTAGGTATAGTTAAAGCTTTGGAGTTATTATTTTAATGGTCGAATCTAACAAATTACAAGAAGTAAAAAAATTATTATTACAATCTCAAGGTTTTGAAATTACTCAAAATTCTAATCTTAATAATATAATGTATTATATTGCCACACCTTACATGATAAAAAACTTGTCATTTTTTGAAGTTTGCAAAATTGCAGATATTAATAACTGGCGCAATCATTTATGTCATGGAACTTGTTGCTGTGAGGGTCTTACAAATGCGTTTTTTGTATTGATTTATAAGAAACTTATAGAAGAAAAATTACATTTCAACAGTCAATTTATAACGGATGATAAAATCTGTTATCTTGGTCGAGATAAATTAATTTCGAAAAATGAAGCTATTTTGTTACAAAATCAGGTTTTGAAAACTGATCTTAAGAAATTTTTCTTTGAGATTAATTTATATAATGCATTCAAATATATCGGAGTAATATTATATCTTATTAATCATCAAGTTGAAAATAATGTTGTTTTAGAAAAAGAAAATAAAAAAATAACTAGATTCTTAATTGATGGTGTTAGGAAAATATTTAAAATACACAATGATAGATCAGATAGTCTTGACTCTATCTTATATGGTGGCTCAAATAATTTTTTAGACTGGGAAAACTTAAATCAAGTTTATTCCAGCTTAGATAATTAATATTTTTATGTTTTTTGTATCAAAAATTAAAAATAAAATATTCTCTATTCTTGGCTTACTTTTTAATAAATTCAAAAAACCGCCATCAAAAAAACCTAAAATTTTAATTAATAAGAAATATAAGATTTTAGATGGTCGTATAGATCAAGACTTTGAATATTGTATTAAAATACTAGCCAAAAAATTAAATGAAGAAGAATTTAATTCAGTTTCTAATATGATTATTAATCTGCTTTATGGTTATTCTTATGGATATGACAACTTAGCTCTTGATATAATCAATCAGGAAATAGGTTTTATTAGAAATAAAGAAAAAAGAACTGTAAGAAGACGAAAACAAAAAGTTGTAAGATTACAAGAAATAAAATGGGGTGGCTGAGGGGATTTGAACCCCCGGCCTTCGGTACCACAAACCGACGCTCTAACCAACTGAGCTACAGCCACCATATAATTAAAATTAATTTATATAATATTTTTCTTAAAAGTTACAGGTTTTTCATCAAGTATGAAATTTAAAAAAACTTCAAAACCCAATGTCAGTCTTTAGTCATTGTATTTTAATGCTAATTGATTATCTGCTTTAATAATATATATTCTTGCTATGGATGGTTTAAATAAATCAATTTACGAAATTGGAAGTGACAGTGCCTTCTCAATTATGGCTAGAAGTAACCAATTAATTAAAGAAGGTAAAGAAGTCATAAATTTAGGAATTGGCCAACCCGATTTTCCTACTCCTAAAAATATAGTCGAAGCAGCAATTAAAGCACTTAAAGATGGACACCACGGTTATACCTCTTCTAACGGTATTCTAGAACTGAGAGAAGCAATAGCATCAGACTTTTACAAAAGAAATAAGGTTAATATTGATCCAAACGAAATTTTGGTTACACCTGGAGGTAAAGCGGTAATTTTTTATACACTACTAATGTTCGGTCAACCTGAAGCAGAAATAATTACTCCAGACCCTGGTTTCATTGCGTACAAGTCAATGATAGATTATATGGGAGCAAAAATAGTTCCATTACCTCATAGAATGGAAAACAACTTTTCATTTGATGCAGATGAACTTCTTTCTCTTATTACAGATAAAACAAAACTCATAATTCTCAATTCGCCAGCCAACCCAACTGGTGGGGTAGTTCCATTTAAAGAACTTGAAAAACTTGCTAATGGCTTAGAGAAATATCCTAATCTGTTTATACTTTCAGACGAAATATATAGCAGAATCCTATTCGATAAACACAAACACATAAGTTTAAAGTCTTTTCCTGCAATTAGCGATAGAGTTATAGTTTTAGATGGATGGTCAAAAACTTATGCAATGACTGGTTGGCGATTAGGTTATGGCATTTTCCCTAACAGAATATTTAACTATGCTGAAAAATTGGCTATTAACTGTCATTCTTGTGTAAATGTTGCCTCTCAATACGCTGGGATTGAAGCGCTTAATGGAAGCCAAATAGAGGTTGACAATATGATTAAAGAATTTGATAAGAGAAGAAAATTCTTGGTTAGTGAATTAAATCTAATCGAAGAAATTAATTGTGTTTTGCCTGGAGGAGCATTTTATGTATTTCCTAAAATCAAAAAAAGTGGACTATCCTCAAAAAGCATATCAAATTATTTGTTAGAAAATAAATACGTTGCAACTGTTCCGGGATCATCCTTTGGCAAAAATGGAGAGGGTTTTTTAAGGATTTCATACGCAAGTAATATTACAAACCTAAAAAAGTCGGTTCTTTATATTAAAGAATTTATTAATGAGTAGAAATTAGTCTGATTTTTGTCTAATATTTAAACACTTACAATTAAAATATTTTTAAATCCCACCAAAAGCAATATCTAGGGGTTTTTGGCATAGTTCTTGCTTTCTAGGTATACAGAATCTAAAAAATGGTTGGATTATGAAAAAGATAGAAGCCATCATTAAACCTTTTAAACTCGACGAGGTTAAAGATGAACTAAATAATATTGGAGTCTTAGGCATGACAGTTACAGAGGTAAAAGGATATGGAAGACAAAAGGGTCACACCGAACTTTATCGTGGCGCGGAATACGCTGTAGATTTTCTACCTAAGATTAAAATTGAATTAGTCATCGATGACAGTCTTGTTGATGAATCTGTAGAAGCGATAAAATCAAAAGCGCATACAGGGAGAATTGGTGACGGTAAAATTTTTGTTACTTCTGTTGATGAAGTAATTAGAATTAGAACCGGAGAAAAAGGTAAAGAAGCTATATAACAATAAAACTTTAAAGGAGGAAATATGAGTAACATAGCTAAAGTCTTAAAAACAATAAAAGATAAAGAAATCAAGTTTGTTGATTTGAGATTCACAGATACGAAAGGAAAGTGGCAACATACAGCACAAACATCATCAACAATTGATGAAAAAACTTTCAAAGATGGAATAATGTTTGACGGCTCATCAATTGCTGGGTGGAAAAATATTAATGAGTCCGACATGATTTTAATGCCTGATCCATCTACTGCCGTCTTAGATCCCTTTACCGCTCAACCCTCCCTTATACTGTTTTGTGACGTAATTGAGCCTGCTGATGGCAAGCCATACGAGTTAGATCCTCGTAGTACTGGTAAAAAAGCAGAAGCTTATCTAAAATCATCTGGAATTGGAGAAAAATGTTTCTTCGGACCAGAAGCTGAGTTTTTCATTTTTGATGATGTTAAATGGGCTACTGATCAAGAATATACATTCTTTAGCATCGATTCAGAAGAAGGTGCATACAACACTGGAACTGAAATGGAAGGTGGAAATATGGGACACAGGCCAAAAGATAAAGGCGGATATTTTCCTGTCCCACCTGTTGATTCTGCCACAGACATAAGAGCTGAAATGGTATCAACAATGACAGAAATGGGTATTGAAATGGAAAAACATCACCACGAGGTTGCACCATCTCAACACGAACTTGGCTTCAAGTTTGGTTCATTAATTGATAGTGCAGATAACCTTCAAAAATACAAGTATTGTGTTCACATGGTTGCACAGGCTTATGGAAAAACAGCTACATTTATGCCAAAACCAGTTTATAATGATAATGGCTCAGGCATGCATGTTCATCAATCAATTTGGTCTAAGAGCAGTTCTCTATTTGCTGGAGAAGGATACGCAGGTTTATCGGATATGTGTCTACACTATATTGGTGGGATAATAAAGCATGCTAAAGCTATTAATGCTTTTTCTAACGCAACTACAAATAGTTATAAAAGATTAGTGCCAGGGTTCGAAGCTCCTGTTATACTGGCATACTCAGCAAGGAATAGATCTGCCTCTTGCAGAATACCGTATGCAAATAGTGCAAATGGTAAAAGAGTTGAAGTTAGATTTGGGGATGCATCTGGTAACCCTTATTTTACTTTTGCTGCAATGTTGATGGCTGGTATCGATGGAATAAAAAACAAAATACATCCTGGTGAGGCTATGGACAAAGATTTATATGATCTTCCAGAAAGCAAATTAAAGGGTATACCCACTGTTTCAGCAAGTCTAAGAGAATCTTTAAATTCATTAGATAAAGACAGGGAATTTCTCAAAACAGGAGGGGTTTTTACAGATAATCTAATTGATGCTTACATATCACTTAAAATGGACGAGGTTCTTCAATTTGAACATACTCCGCATCCTGTTGAATTTAAGATGTATTATTCAGTTTAAGAATTATTTAATATATTTTTTTGAAAAATATTTAAACAAAGTATGCTTTGAATCTCTGACTAACTCAAAAATTAACATTTCTATGTTAGTCAGACATACTTTTAAATTCATCATCCTGTTAAGCCCAAGTATATGATCAGAATTTTTTCTCGAGCCTATCGCTTTTTCAACTAGGAAGATTTCATAACCATTAGCTTGGAGATCTAACACAGTCTGCATAACACAAATATGAGATTCAATACCAGCGATAATTATTTGTTTTTTTCCTAAAGAACTTAATTGTTTTTTAAAATCTGTAGAATCGAAACAAGAAAAACTGGTTTTTTGAATCATAAAAAAATCTTTGCCAATTAAACTATCCTTAATGATTTTTTTTGTATTACCTAATCCTTTCGGATACTGCTCCGTTAAAATTATTGGAATCTTTAGGCTGCTAGCTATGTCAATTAAGTTCAAAGAATTACTAACTATATCATCATTATTATTGATAAGAGGTATTAATTTTTCTTGAATATCAATGAGAAGAAGGCAACACTCTTCGGTTTTGATTCTCATTAATTGTAAAGTGCTTCTTCTATCTGTTTGGTTAATCCATCCGATGTAGGGCTTGTCATAGATGAATACCAATTCAAAATTTGACCATCCTTACTGATTAAGTATTTATGGAAATTCCACCTTGGCTGTGCTATTACCGAAACGTTGCTCGCAATCCATTTGTATAATGGATGAGCATTGTCTCCTTTTATCTTTTGTATAGATGTCATTGGAAAATTTACCCCGTATCTTATTTCGCAAAATTTCTTAACATCAGAATCATTGGATAGCTCTTGATTAAAATCATCTGATGGTACACCCAAAACAATGAAGTCGTCGTTTTTATACCTATCATAAATCTTTTGAAGGCCAGAATATTGTGGGGTAAAACCACATTGAGACGCTGTGTTTACAAGTAAAACTACCTTATCTTTGTAGTCAGACAATTTAATCTCTTCACCAGTTATAGATTTTATGTTAAAGTCGTAGAAACTACCTTCGGACGAATTGGAACTTGAAGAAAAGAACATTAAAGCAAGTAAAGTAATAAATATACGCATTAATACTAATTTAATCATTTACATTTAAATTAAAAGGATTTATTTTTAATTATACATTTATGAAGTCAATAAAATATTTTTTATTATTAATTTTTTTATATTCATGTGCAGGAGAATCTTTATTACCAGTTAAAGGTCCTGTAGGAGACCCAGGTTCTGAACTTAATTTAGCCGAATTTGAAGACATCCCTATACCACTTAATTCAAAGTTGGATAAAGAAAGATCAATTATCATTTCAAAAAGTAAAGGTTGGCTTGGAAGATTAACTTTCGACACATCTGAGTCTCAAATTAAAGTGTTCGATTTCTTTAGGAATGAATTACCTAAGTTTGGTTGGGAAAAGTTATCGGAGGTTTCATCAGATACCAGTCTTTTAAATTATCAAAATCAAAGCAGAATTGCTTCAATCCAAATTTCTGATAACACTTTCTTTGGTACTAATGTTTCGATAACCGTTTCTGAAGTAGAGGCCAATTAAACCTCAATATTTAGTAATCTGTTTTAACCAACTCGCTTTGATTTCGAGACTAATTTCATCACTGTAGAATCTATTTTTCTTTGATTGTCCGATTATATCTAATATAACTCTTTCAGGACAATTTATACTGATTAATCTTTTTATAAATGATTTTCTAAAAGATGTCAGATTTTTATTGGAAATAATCTTTTTAAATTTAAAATTTAATTTGTTAATTAAAAGAGTTTTCTTTTTTTTAGATGTAAAAAAATCATTATATTTTGCATTACTTTTTATTTTTTCCAAGGCCCATAAAGCCAACCCTACTAAAGGGACCGTTCTTAATTTATTTACGTTATGGATTTTTCTAAATCTATTTGACCTAATGATTACAAAAGGTAAATAGCTATCTAAATAAATGTCATCAGCAGTAATCCCAACAACTTCTTTAATAGTGCAACCAGTATCCATCAATAATAAAATTACTAAGGACTCAAGATCTAAAGATTCTTTACATTTACTCTCTATTAAAGATAACTCATCATCATTAAATTCTATAGTAGAACCAGTGTTTCGAATTTTTATTTTTTTTTTAAAATTTATTTTTTCTTTAATATTTAGGTTTGCATAACCTATGATAATAACATCAACTACAGCTTTCAAAATAAGTTTAGCATTAAGGTTATTTTTGAATAAAAAAAGTTGAAACTTATCGTAATCGTCTGAGTTGTATTCGTATACAGGTTTATCACCACAAATATCAACGAACAATTTTAAATTTTTTTTCTCAACTAACGAACCAAGTTTTTTTTTATCTTGAGAAATGTTTTTTAAAATAACTGAAAATAATGAATATTTACTTTGAATATTGAAAAGAAAACTCTCAATTGTTTTATTATTTTTCTTTTTTTGACTTGAATTAATGTTTAAGTTGATCCTATTTTTTATATTCTCATAAATCTTCGTTTTTGAAAAAAAAATATTTGTTACATAATCCTCATAGTCGTCAAAAAATGTTAATTGATATTTTTTTATATTAATAGCTTTTTTATAGAAGACCTTGGACAAATAGTTTTGTTTAATTACATATTGAAACAACTTTTTGTGTTCAAGGGCTTGCAACTTCGATCTTTGAACAGCAGTGGAAATTTTATTGGTTTTCAAACAAACCTTAATATTAGTCTTTCCAATTATTTTTTGTATTTTTAACGGAACTGCTCTCTGATACCAAAATTGATTCCCATGTTTATAAATGTATTTCACATTTAAATACTACATTTCTACCACAAATTATCAACTTTATTTGTAGTTGGTGCGGCCGAGAAGACTCGAACTTCCACAGGAATAACTCCTACAACGACCTCAACGTTGCGCGTCTACCAGTTCCGCCACGGCCGCTCAAAGCTTTAATCAAATTCAAGTATAACTTGATCAACCTCAAGACTATCACCCTCCTTACAATTTATTTTTTTTATGGTAACTTTTTTCTCTGATTTAATTATATTTTCCATTTTCATTGCCTCAATAATTGCTAAAGGTTCATTTTCATCAACAACTTGACCCTCTTTAACTAAAAGTGAAACTAACAATCCTGGCATCGGGGCTAGCAATAATCTTGACTTGTCCTCTTCCTTTCTAGGTATCATTATTTTATTCAATTCTGAGTGTCTGTTAGAGAGAACAATTAAATCCATAATGGCACCTTTATGATTTATCTTAAATTTAGGACCATCTCTATTAATTGCAAAGTAGTGCAGTTTATTATCAATTATCGCAGAAAACAAAGGATAACCAATTTTCCAATTACTTTTAATACTAAAATGTTTGTTAAGTAAATAAACATCGTAATTATTGTTAAAATTATTAAAATTTATTTTAACATCTATATTTTGTTCTCTATCAACAACTCTCCAGAGGTTTCCAACAGTCTTATTAAAACCTTTTAATTGATTTGAAATTGAAGCTGCCCTAAGCAAGTATTGAAAATTAACAAATGTTGCTACACAGTAAAGTATCTCTTTATTTTTAATCTCAATGTTATAAGAATTATACCCATCAGGATATTCTTCTGATATAAACGATGTTGAGTAAAGACCTGAATGAAAGTTTTTCTTTTGCAGAATATTTGAAAGAAAGTCCCTGTTTGTTTTTACACCCTCAATATAATATCTATCAAGAGCATTTATCATTTCGTTAATTGAAGAGTCTCTTGTTTCGGAATAAGTGCATAATTTTGAAATCATTGGATCATAAAACATACTTATCTCAGAACCTTCAACTACACCAGAGTCAATCCTTACATTCTTACCTTTTGGTTCAATATATCTAGTTAACCTTCCTATTGATGGTAAAAAGTTTTTTGAGGAGTCCTCTGCATAAATTCTGCACTCTATAGCACTTCCATTAAATTTAATTTCATTTTGCTGAATTTCTAACTTTTCTCCATATGCAACTTTGATCATTTGCTCAACTAAATCTATTCCTGTTATAAGCTCCGTAACAGGATGCTCAACTTGAAGTCGGGTGTTCATCTCTAAAAAATAAAAGTTTTTATTTTTATCAACAACGAACTCAACCGTACCAGCAGAATAGTAACCAACTGCTTTAGCAAGTTTAATGGCTTGATTAACCATTTCGTCTCTTAAAGCTTCATCAACAAATGAACTTGGTGCCTCTTCTATAACCTTTTGGTGTCTTCTTTGAATCGAACATTCCCTTTCACCTAAATGAATAAAATTTCCAAATTGATCGCCTAAAACTTGAATTTCAATATGTTTGGGAAATTCAATAAACTTTTCCATAAAAACTCTATCATCACCAAAGCTAGATTTTGCTTCGTTAACGGCAGAATTAAAGTTTTCTTTTAATTCTTTTTCGTTAAATGCAATTCGCATCCCTTTCCCGCCCCCTCCAGCTGAAGCTTTAACCATCAGTGGGTAGCCAATTTTTTCTGCTTCAGACATTGCTTTTTTTATATCTTCTATAACATCTAATCCTCCAGGCACAATTGAAACACCCGCCTCTTTAGCAATTTTTTTTGATTCAATTTTATCACCCATCAAGGAAATTGCTTGACTAGGCGGACCAATAAAAATTTTTCCAATTTTGTTGATTTCATCTCGAAACATAACATTTTCAGATAAAAAACCATAACCAGGATGAACAGCATCTGCATTTGAATTTTCAATTGCTTTAATAATCTTTTCAACAACAAGATAGCTTTCAGCTGATGTGTTTCCACCAATATTTACAAATTCATCAGCCAAGTTTACATGTGGTGAGTTAAGATCTGGGTCTGAACAGATTGCTACTGTTTTAATACCCATTTTTTTTGCGGTTTTGATTACTCTACAAGCAATCTCCCCTCTATTAGCTATTAAAATTTTTTTAAACATCTTTAAAATTTACAAAGGAATATTGTCATGTTTTTTCCAAGGGTTAGTTAATTTTTTATTTTTTAACATTTCCAATGATCTACATATCCTCTTTCTTGTGGTATTGGGCATAATTACATCATCTATAAAGCCTCTACTACCTGCAACAAACGGGTTAGCTAACTTTTCTCTATACTCATTCGTTTTTTGTTCAATTTTATCTTTATTACCAATCTCTCCTCTGAAAATAATTTCAACTGCACCCTTCGGTCCCATAACAGCAATCTCTGCTTGTGGCCAAGCATAATTTACATCTCCTCTTAGGTGCTTTGAACTCATAACATCATAAGCTCCCCCATAAGCTTTCCTTGTTATTACGGTAATCTTTGGAACAGTAGCTTCTGCAAAAGCAAACAAAAGTTTAGCTCCGTGTTTTATAATACCGTTGTATTCTTGAGATGTTCCTGGCAAAAATCCCGGAACATCAACAAAAGTAATTATCGGTATGTTGAAACAGTCACAAAAACGCACAAATCTTGCAGCTTTTCTTGCTGAATTGTTATCTAAGCAACCTGCAAGTACCATTGGTTGATTAGCTACAATACCAATAGGCGATCCAGTCATTCTTGCAAAACCAGTGATTATGTTAGCTGCATAATCTGGTTGAGTCTCAAAAAAGTCCCTATCATCTACAACTTTTGTTATTAATTCCTTCATATCATAGGGTTTATTTGGGTTATCTGGAATTAATGTATCCAGTGAAAATTCTATTCTATCTGCAGGATCTTCAGATTTCCTTAAGGGGGGTAATTCTTTATTTGAGGATGGAAGAAAGCCCATAAACCTCCTTAACTGGAATAAAGCCTCAACATCATTTTCAAAAGCCAAATCAGACACACCAGATTTTTTTGTATGAGTAGATGCACCTCCTAGTTCTTCATGACTCACTTCCTCGTGAGTCACTGTTTTTAGGACATCAGGGCCTGTTACAAACATATATGATGTATCACGAACCATAAAAATAAAATCCGTCATGGCAGGACTATAAACGGCCCCACCCGCGCATGGACCCATAATTACAGAAATTTGAGGGATGACGCCAGACGACAATACATTTCTTTGAAAAACCTCAGCATAACCTGCCAATGATGCCACACCCTCTTGTATTCTTGCTCCACCAGAATCGTTCAAACCTATCACAGGTGCACCTACCTGCAATGCCTTGTCCATTATTTTACAAATTTTTTCGGCATGAGACTCTGATAACGATCCACCAAAAACTGTAAAATCTTGACTGAAAACAAAAGTCAATCTACCGTTTATTGTACCGTAACCAGTAACAACACCATCGCCAGGAATTTTTTGTTTGTCCATATCAAACTCCGAGCATCTATGCTCAACAAACATATCCCATTCCTCAAATGTACCTTCGTCAAGCAGAATTTCAATTCTTTCTCTAGCAGTTAATTTACCCTTTTTATGTTGACTCTCCTGCCTTTTTTTACCTCCACCAACTATTGCGAGGTCTCTTTTTTGATTTAACTTTTTTAAAATTTCCTTCATATCAATAAAACTATATCAAACTAATATATACGAATTAATTTATATTTTTAAAAAAAATTGAAATATTTTTTAAGATTTTAACACTCTGCACATCAATTTTTTTTTGTTCATCCACATACCCCCAAATTTTTTGTTGAAAATTATTTTCAATATTTGTCAATTCGAAAAGCTTATTATAATTAAAACGTCTTACAATAAAAAAATAACTTAGTATAACAGATTTGGTTAAACATGTGAGTTTATAAATACAAGAAAGCAAAAAAACATTTAAATTTAATAAATATTCTTTAAAACAAACATCATTCAATTTTTTAGTATTTAAGCTAAGATTATTTACTAGGTAAAGCTTAATTCGAAATTTTTTTGAAAATTCTTCTACATATAAATTAAGTTTGTTATTTATTAATATTCGAAGTTTTTCATCTTCAAAATATCTGTAGAGTATTAAATCATTTTTCAAATAATCTAATAATATATTCACCATTTGTTTTTTATCATTTTCATCCAAAGCACAGGAAAAAAATGTCAAATTAACAAGGGAATATTCGTTTTTGTCTTGAGTTATAACAACATTTTTAATCAAAGAGTTTGCATGTTTTTTATTATAAACAAATAAGGGTTTATTTTTTCCAACAAATATTTGTTTTTCTTTAATATAAAATAAATACTTATCATTTTTTTTTAAAAAAGTTCTCATAATAATACTTTTATTTTGTCTTCAATTTTTTCAAAATTTAAATTCATTCTCGAAATTTCTTCTTTAAAATAATCAGGTATTGGAGCTATTAATTTCACTAATCTTTTTTTCTCATTTTGGAATTCAGTATAATAGGAATGCAAAAAAAAATTACTGTTGTCTTTAAGTCCGAATCTCTCATCTCCTAATATTGGATGGCCAATCGTACTGAAATGTTTTCTAATTTGATGTTTTCGTCCAGTCAATGGAGATGCCAAAATGAGAGAAATTTTATTTAAATAAGTTATTAAAGTATACTTAGTAGTTGCAGAGCTTTCTTTTTTATTTGTGATAATGGGTATCTTAATCTCTCCGGTTTTATTTTTTACTAAGCCTTTAACTAATAATAAATATTTTTTTTTAATTTTTCTTTCTCTAAAGATTTCTCCAAAAAATTTTGCAGATTTTAGGCTTCTTGCAATCAATAACAAACCAGAGGTGTTTTTATCAATTCTGTGAATAAGCTTTGGTCTTTCCTCTAATTCATACTTTAGAGAGTCAAGAAGCATGTCAATGTTTAGTTTAATATTTGTACCCCCTTGAACTGCTATTCCACTAGGTTTATTTAATGCGATAAATTCATCATTTTTGAAAATAATCCATTTTTTTATTTCCTCAGATAACTTAAGTTTTAATCTAATATTTAGGTTTTTTTCTTTTTCATTATTTATTAGTATATATAAATTAACTCTATCTCCAGCATGAACAACAAAAGAATTTTTTACTTTTCTTTTATTAACCTTTATTAGCCCTTTTCTAATTATTTTACAAATAATAGGATAACTCAGGTTAGGTTTTATTTTTTTTAACCAATAATCAATTCTATGACCATCGAAATCCTTATCTATGATCCACTCATTTTCAGAATTTTTTATCATAAAAATGAATAAAAAAAAAATTATTTTTTTGTTTCAGTTTTTTGGTTATTTTCGGGCAGTTCAGGCTTTGGGTTTTTCTTCTCAACCTTTTCTGGTTTAACAGATTTTTCGGTATTTTCAGGAAGGTCTTTAGAATTAACCTCGGATTTTTCTTTATTTTTTAGTCTAAGTTTGTCTTGAAGTCCCTTAGCATTTTCATCTCTATCAACAAGCTCTATTATAGCTTTAGGTGCAGAATCGCCATACCGATAACCAGACTTTAAGATTCTAACATATCCTCCATTTCTCTTACTGTATCTTTTTGCCAATGTATCAAAAACTTTGCTTACTAATGTCATGTCTCTTAAATAGTCATATACTTTTCTTCTAGAATGAAGATTATTAGTTTTGCCTTTGTGAAGAAGCTTTTCAACAAATGGTCTCAAATCTTTAGCCTTTGGTAAGGTTGTTTCGATTTGTTCATTTCTTATCAAAGATTTCGATAAGTTTTTAAGTAAAGAAATTCTGTGGCTCGATTTTCTATTGAGTTTTCTTCCTGAAATTTTATGTCTCATTTATCTTCCTTTAACCTTTAGTAAGGGTCATCTAACTTTCTTCTAATTTCGTCTATATTTTCTGGAGGCCAGCCCTCAATCTTCATACCTAGTTCAAGATTCATAGTTGTAAGGATCTCTTTGATTTCATTTAAAGATTTCCTACCGAAGTTTGGTGTCCTTAACATTTCAGATTCAGTTTTTTGGACTAAATCACCTATATATATTATTTCATCATTTTTTAGACAATTTGCTGATCTCACTGATAATTCTAATTCTTCTACTTTTCTCAACAAATTAACATTTAATGTTGGTTCTTCAACAGCAGGTGCTGAAACTTCATCTACTGGCTCTTCAAAATTTATAAACATTTTAAGTTGTTCATCAATAATTCTTGCTGCAAAAGCTACAGAATCTTCAGGCACAACCGATCCATTAGTTTCTATATTCATTATCAACTTGTCGTAATCTGTAACCTGGCCTACTCTTGAATTCTCAACCCTGAATGACACACGTCTAACAGGAGAGAAAAATGAATCGATAAAAATCGTTCCAAGCGGTGCGTCTCCGCTGTTGTTGTGTTTGACTGCAGGCACGTAACCTTTACCCTCTTCAACAGTTAATGATATGTTAACATTAGCTTTAGAGTCTAATGTACAAATATGTAAATCTTTATTCAAAACTTCAACGTGCGCGCCACAATCGATATCAGCTGCTTTTATTTCTTTTGGTCCTTTAGCATTAATTAGTATTTTTGTGCTTTCAACATCACTTAATTTTAGGGCTAACTGCTTAATGTTCAAAATAATTTCAGTAACATCTTCAATAACACCGGGTATTGATGAAAACTCATGAGTAATACCTTCTATCTTTATAGATGTAACAGCTGCTCCTCTAATTGAAGATAACAAAACTCTTCTTAGCATATTACCTAGAGTTTGGCCATATCCACTTTCAAGTGGCTCAGCAACTAACTCTGCATTTGTAAAATTATCTTTATCTTTAACAAATTCAATTTTTCTTGGTTTAATAAGTTCTTTCCAGTTTTTATTAATCACTATAATTACCTCATTAATTTTTATTAAACTCTTCTTTTTTTTGAAGGTCTGCATCCGTTATGAGGGATAGGAGTTACATCCTTAATAACGGTTATATTTAATCCAGTGGAGCCTAAAGCTCTAATCGCAGACTCTCGTCCATTACCAGGGCCTTTTATTATAATTTCAATATTTTTCATTCCATGCTCAATAGCTTTTTTTCCAGCTTCTTCTGCTGCAAGCTGAGCAGCAAAAGGAGTGGATTTTCTAGAACCTTTAAATCCTTTGTTACCAGATGATGACCAGGAAACAGTGTTACCAGTTGTATCAGTAATTGTAATTATGGTGTTGTTAAAAGTTGAGTTTATGTGAGCTACTCCGAACGGTATATTTTTTTTTACTTTCTTTTTTGTTTTTGAGCTCTTAGAAACCATTTACTCTACACTGCCTTCTTTTTACCAGCTATGGGAATTGCTTTACCTTTTCTTGTTCTGGCATTTGTATGGGTACGCTGGCCTCTAACTGGAAGCTTATTTCTATGCCTTAGACCCCTGTAGCAGCCCAGGTCAGTTAGTCTTTTTATGTTTGACGAAACAGACCTTCTTAGATCACCCTCGACAACATAATTTTTATCTATGCATTCTCTGATTTTAATTATTTCATCTTCCGTTAGGGAGTTTACCCTTTTGTTTTTATCAATGTTAACAGACTCACATATGTCATTAGAAAATTTTTTGCCGATACCGAAGATATAGCTTAGAGCTATTACTAATCTTTTGTTACTTGGAACGTTAACTCCTGCTAATCTTGCCACTTTAAAAACCTCAGTAAATACAGATTTGGATTATATTTTCTTTTTTTTTTAAGTCAACACTATCTAGCTAATTATCTTTAATATTTGTTGACTCACATTTTCAATTGAAGACATACCATTAACCTCTTTAAGAATTCCTTTTTTTTTATAATACTCAACAATTGGAAAAGTGTTAGATTTATAAACTTCAATTCTCTTCAATAGGGTATCAATATTATCATCAGGCCTTCTATCCTCAATATTCGTTTCATTAATTCTTGTTAAGATTCTATCCTTTAAAATTTCATGATTTACATCAATAAAAATCGCTTTATCAAGAGATACTAAAATTTCTTTTAATGAGTGATCAAGTACAGTTGCTTGATTTAAATTTCTTGGAAATCCGTCAAATATAATATTTCTATTTTTTAGTTCTGATATTTTTTCTACAATTAACTGAATCACAATATCGTCTGGTACTAAATCACCATTATTCATTATTTTACTGATTTCTTGACCTAAAGAGGAATCTTTACTTGCCACCTTTTCCCTCAACAAATCTCCAGTAGAAAGTTGTACAAACTGATGCTTATCTACTAAAAATTTCGATTGTGTTCCTTTTCCACTTCCAGGTGGACCAAGCAATACAACCTTCATCACCTACCTCTTCTAAGATTAGATTTTTTAATTAGACCCTCATACTGATGTGCTAGCAAGTAAGACTGTATTTGAGTAACTGTATCCATTGTCACACTAACAACAATCAAAAGGCTAGTACCACCAAAGTAGAAAGGAACCTGATACTTTGAAATTAACAACTCAGGTAGTAGGCAAATGAAAGACAAATAAATAGCACCAAGTACCGTCAAACGAGTTAGAATATAATCTAAATAATTCGCAGTATTTTCTCCTGGTCTTATACCTGGGACAAAACCACCATATTTTTTGAGATTATCAGCAGTATCTTTGGGGTTAAAAACTATTGCTGTGTAAAAAAATGCGAAAAAAACTATCATTGCAGTATATAGTGAGAGATAAACTGGATGACCTCTACTTAAAAATTGACTAATTGTATTAAGCCATTCCGGACCACCACCGGCATTAAAACTTACAAAAGTGATCGGCAACAGCAAAAGTGAACTTGCAAATATTGGAGGGATCACACCAGCTGTATTAATCTTTAATGGTAAATGTGAAGAACTAGCAACACTACTTCCAGCTCCTTGTTGTTGCCTCTTTGGATATTGTATTGTTATTCTTCTTTGAGCTCTTTCAATAAATACCATAAAAGCTATCACTGCAATTGACATGACTATCAAAAAAACAATAAAAAGTGTTGATAATGCTCCAGTTCTTCCAAGTTCAAATGTTGTGCTTAGTGCAACAGGTAATTGCGCAACAATTCCTGTAAAAATTATCAGTGAAATTCCGTTTCCAATTCCCCTTTGGGTAATTTGTTCTCCAAGCCAAACAAGAAAGATGGTTCCTGAAACTAAAGTTATAACTGTAGTAAATCTAAAGAACATACCAGGGTCCATTACAGCTTGAACACCCTGACTATTTGACATATTTTCTATACCTACAGCTACACCATAACCTTGAACTGTCGCAAGAAAAACTGTACCATAACGAGCGTATTGATTTATTTTTTTTCTACCTATTTCACCTTCTTTTTTAAGTTGCTCGAGTTGGGGAGATATAACTGTTAAGAGTTGCATGATTATGCTTGCTGAAATATAAGGCATGATGTTTAGCGCAAAGACTGTCATCCGACCTAACGCACCCCCTGCAAACATGTCAAACATTCCTAAAATACCTCCAACATTGGCACTAAAAACTTTTTCCAACGCAACTGGATCGATCCCCGGTAAAGGGATATATGATCCAATTCTATAGACTATAAGGCCGAGGAGAGTAAAAATTATTCTTTTCTTCAGATCTTCAGCTTTTGCTATAGAACCTAGATTAATTCTGGATGCAATTTGTTCAGAGACAGAGGCCATTACTTATTTTTTTCTTTGTTTTTATTATTTTTGTTTTTTTTATCGGTTGTTGATTGTAAAGTTTTCTTTTTGTTATCCACTATTTTTGACTCGACTTTATTCTTTTTAGATATAGGTGTCTTTTCAGATTTTACTTTAGAAGATGATTTTTCATTGTTTACTTTAGCAGATTTTTTTGAAAACTTAACAATTTTTATTTCGGCACCTAACCTTTTGAACTCCTTAACTACACTTTCAGAGGCCGAATGGGCTTCAACATTTATGGCATTAGACAATTTATTTCCCATGAGAAATTTAATATGTGTATTTTTTTTTGTATTAGATAGAGATTCTATGTCTTCAATTTTAAGTGTATTTTTTTTACCAATCAAATTTCTTTCAAAACAAAAATTTAGAAAATCAGTTTTCAATATAGTTTTTTTCATTTTTGATCTCGACTTAAAACCATGTTTAGGCATTCTCATGTGAAGAGGCATTTGTCCACCTTCAAAACCGTTTATAGAAACGCCACTTCTAGATTTTTGACCTTTCAAGCCTCTACCCCCAGTCTTACCTTTGCCAGATCCAATACCTCTGCATATTCTTTTTCTTTTTTTATTGACTTGTTCGCTTAGATTGAAATTATTTAATTTCATTTTTGCACCTTCTCAAATTTAACTAAATGTTTGACTTTATTTATCATGCCAATAACGGCAGGGTTCTCATCTAAAATATTTTCTCTATTCATTTTATTTAACCCGAGAGATATTAATATTTTTCTTTGAACACCTTTTCTTCCAATTGGACTTTTTACTTGTTTAACTCTAATTTTTGCCATTATCTAAACCCGATTGATTAATTTTTCTTCGTTTTGTAATATCGTTAATTTTTAAACCGCGTCGCATTGCGATTATCTTTGGAGATGAAGCTGATTTCAAAGCCTCAAACGTTGCCCTTACCATATTGTGAGGGTTTGATGTCCCAACAGATTTTGCAACAATATCTTGTATTCCTAAAGCTTCAAAGACGGCTCTCATAGGTCCACCCGCAATTACTCCAGTTCCTGAAGGAGCAGATCTTAAATAAACTTTACCAGCATCATATCTTCCTTTTATATCGTGATGTAAAGTTCTACCTTGTCTCAAGGGAACTCTTATCATGTTATTTTTTGCTTCGTCGGTTGCTTTTTTTATAGCTTCAGGAACCTCTTTAGCTTTACCTTTACCATGACCAACCATTCCATTACCATCACCTACAACAACTAATGCAGCAAAACTAAATCTTCTTCCACCTTTTACTACTTTAGCTACCCTGTTAATACTTACCAACTTTTCCAGAAGCTCATTTTGTTCAATTAACTCACTACTTTCATTTTCTTTTCGACTCGTATTTTTATCTTTTGTATCAGTGGGTTTATTGAGTTTTACTGATAATTTATCTTTTTTTTTATCGGAACTTGCAATAGGTTTTGAGGATGTTAATTTTTCTGAACCCTTTCTATCAACCTTATTGTTGGATAAATTTGAGGTGTCATTTGTTTTTTTAGATTTTTTTTCTTCAGTGTTTTTAGTTGTTAAAATCTTTTCATTTGATGAGCTAGATTCTGCACTTGACTTGGCATCTTCAACTTTTTTAGATACTTCAGTTTTTGATTGATTTTTAATAACTTCTTTTTTCTCTTCAGTCATATTATTTTCCCTAAAACTTTATACCTTTTGATCTAACACCTTTAGCAAGCTCCTCAACCCTACCGTGATAAAGATATGGACCTCTGTCAAAACTTATTTTTTGTTTAATCTTCTTTTCTGAAATCCTATCTCCTATAATTTCACCTACTTTGAATGCTATTTCTTTGGGAGAGGATTTAATATCACGCATTTTTTTTTCAGCTGAGGATGCAGATATAACTGTAATTTTTTTTTCATCATCAATCAGTTGGACATAAATATGATTATTTGATCTAAATAATGACAACCGTAGATTATTCTTACGTTTTAACTTGTAACGAATTCTATTAGTTCTTCTTATCTTTTTACTTTTATTCATCATTACTTTTTCTTTCCTTCTTTTCTTCTGATTATTTCATCTTTATATTTTATCCCCTTGCCTTTGTAAGGTTCTGGTTTTCTGTAGGATCTAATGTTAGCAGCAATCTGCCCGACTTTTTGCTTGTCAATTCCAGAAATTTTTATTTCTGTTGGTTTAGGAACTTCAACTTTAAGACCCTCAGGAATTTCAAAATTAATTGGATGAGAATAACCTAACAACAATTCCAAAATTTTTCCTTTTTGAGCAGCTTTATATCCAACACCATTCAAAACTAGTTCTTTAACATATCCAACAGAAACACCTTCAATTATATTATTAATTCTAGATCTAACTGTTCCCCACATTTGGGCAAAATAACGAGAGTCCCCACCTTTTTGAACAATCACGCTGTTGTCGCTTAACTCTACTTTAGCATCATTTTTAAAATTAAATGACAACTCTCCAAGTTTTCCTTTGGCAAAAATGATCCCGTTGTCTATTCTGACTTGTGTGTTCTCTGGGATGCTTATTGGTATTCGACCGTTTCTTGACATAAGTTACCTATAATTAAAAAACCTTACACAAAATTTCACCACCAACCTTTTCAGTTCTCGCTTCATTATCTGACAAAACACCTTTAGAGGTTGATAATATTGATATACCCAATCCATCAAAGTTTCTTTGTAAATCTTTAATTTTTGAGTAAACTCTTCGACCAGGAGTTGAAACTCTCGAAATATTTTTGATAACCGGTTCTCCATCAACATATTTAAGCTCAATTTCAAATTCATTTTTGTTATTTTCAATTTCAACTTTTTTAAAACCTCTTATATACCCCTCTCTATGCAATACATCAAGAACATTACCTCTAAATCTTGATGCTGGCATAACAACAGACACTTTTTTTCTAAGTTGTCCATTTTTAATTCTAGCTAACATATCTCCAAGTGGGTCTGATAAACTCATAACGTAATCCTTCCTTACCAACTCGATTTCGTAATACCTGGCACATGTCCAATCGACGCCAATTCACGAAATGCTATTCTTGACAGTTTAAATTTTCTATAAACACCTCTGGCTCTTCCAGTCACAGCACATCTATTTCTAATTCTACCTTTAGAGGCATTTCTTGGTATTTTTGATAACTTTAACCTTGCTTGAAATTGCTCTTCGGGACTAAGCTTTTTATTATTAGCCTGCTTCAAAAGTTTGTCATGTTTTGCTTTATACTTATTATAAAGCTTTATTCTTTTTTTATTTCTTTCTACTAGACTCAATTTAGACATTAACCCTCCTTTTTAATTTTTAAATGGTAAATTAAATCCTTTTAATAGTTCATATGCTTGATCTTCATTACAAGTACTCGTTACGATACAAATATCCATGCCTCTAATTTTATCGATTTTATCATAGTTAATTTCGGGAAAGATTATCTGTTCTTTAATACCGATAGAGTAATTACCATTACCATCAAAAGACTTTTTAGAAAGACCTTTGAAATCTCGTACTCTTGGTAAAGCTATGTAAATTAATCTATCCAGAAACTCGTACATTCTATTTTTTCGCAGCGTAACCTTGCACCCAATAGTTAAACCTTTCCTTAGTTTAAAACCAGCGATTGACTTTTTAGCTTGGGTTTTTTGAGGTTTTTGTCCAGTTATTAGAGCTAAATCTTCAATTGCTGAGTTTATTTTTTTAGAATCGACAGTTGCCTCACCAACTCCAATATTTACAACAATTTTTTCTAATTTAGGTACCTCAAAAATATTTTTTAACTCAAATTTACCCTTAAGTTTTTCCCTTAATTCTTTAAAATAAAAATTTTTCAGTCTTGCCATAACTAACCTAATTTAAAGTTTCTCCAGATTTTTTTGCATATCTAACCTTTTTTCCATCTTCCAATGTTTTTATACCAACTCTTGTTGGTTTTGATGTTTTGGGGTCTACAATTGATAATTTGCATAAATAAACTGGTAATTCTTTACTCTCAATACCTCCTTTGGAGGTTGCTGATTGTTTAGTATGCTTTTTTACCACATTAACTCCCTCAACAATTGCTTTGATTCTAAAATCAGTTTTTGATTTTATTATTTTCAAAACTTTACCATTTTTACCTTTGTCTTTTCCTGACAAAACTACTACATTATCACCTTTTTTAATTTTTGCGGTCATCTACAAAACCTCCGGTGCTAAAGAAATTATTTTCATGTATTTTTTTGCTCTTAACTCTCTTGTCACAGGACCAAATATTCTTGTACCGATGGGTTCACCGTTATTATTTATAAGCACTGCTGCATTTCTATCGAATCTTATTGACGACCCATCTTGTCTAAATACCTCTTTCGCAGTTCTTACAATAACAGCTTTATGAACCTCCCCTTTTTTTACTTTTCCCCTTGGGATAGCATCCTTTACAGTTATGACAATTACATCGCCAATTGAGGCAAACCTTCGTTTTGAACCTCCAAGTACCTTTATACACTGAATTTTTTTGGCACCTGAGTTATCTGCTACTAGTAATGTTGATTGCATCTGTATCATATTTTTTTCCTAATTAACAACTATCCATTTTTTTGTTCTGGATATTGGTTTGTTTTCTTGTATAGTAACTGATTCACCAACCTTGAATTTATTACTTTCATCGTGTGCAGAATATTTTTTTGACCTTTTTATGTATTTTTTATAAACAGGATGCATAACTTTTCTACTCACAAGAACAGTAATGGTTTTATCCGATTTATCGGAGACAACAACTCCTCTTAAAATTCTTTTAGGCATTGTTTTTACCTTTCACGGCAATTGCGGTCTTTAATCTAGCAATTTGTTTCTTTACCTGTCTTACTCTTGCGGTTTTTTCAAGTTGCCCAGAGCTTTTTTGAAATCTAAGATTCAATGATTCTTTTCTGAGAACAGAAACTTTTTCCAAAAGCTCTTTTTTTTCTAATTTCTTCAATTCTGAAAATTTTTCCATTACGCACCTAACCTTTTAACAAATTTATTCTTGTTAGGAAGCTTTGCTGATGCTAAGGAAAAAGCTTCTTCAGCTAAATCTTTTGGAACACCGTCTATTTCAAATAGTATTTTTCCAGGCTTCACTCTTGCTGCCCAGAACTCAACCGCTCCTTTTCCTTTACCTTGTCTAACCTCTGCAGGTTTCTTAGTTACAGGTACATCTGGAAAGATTCTGATCCAAACACGACCAGATCTTTTTAAATGCCTTGAAATACATCTTCTTGCAGATTCAATCTGTCTAGAAGTAATTCTAGCCGGTGTTAAAGCTTTAAGCCCAAAAGCTCCAAAGTTAAGGAGATTTCCTCCCTTTGAGTTACCATGCATCCTGCCTTTGAATTGTTTTCTAAATTTTGGTTTTTTTGGTTGCAACATTTTATTTAATCCTTTGTTTTATTCAGTTCATCAGTTGATTTTAGGTTATCAGAATTATCTGTCAGATCTTTATCAAATTTTTCACCTTTGAAAATCCAGACTTTAACTCCACATATGCCATATGTTGTATTAGCTCGAGAAACCCCATAATCAATTTCTGCTCTTAATGTATGCAAAGGAACTCTTCCCTCCCTATACCATTCTGTTCTTGCTATCTCCGCTCCACCAAGTCTTCCACTACAATTAACCCTGATTCCTAATGCTCCAAGCCTCATAGCTGATTGTACTGCTCTTTTCATCGCTCTTCTAAATGCAACTCTTCTCTCAAGTTGCTGAGCAATATTATCGGCAACAAGCTGTGAATCCAGTTCAGGCTTTTTAATTTCAACAATATTAATGTTTACATCTCCAGAAACAATTTTGCTAACTGACTTTTTCAATTTTTCAATGTCTGACCCTTTTTTTCCAATAATCACTCCTGGTCTTGATGAGTAAAGTGTAACGTTTGCTAGTTTTGCGGGTCTTTCGATTACTATTTTTGAAATGCCTGCAGAGGATAATTTTTTGAATAAGAATTTTCTTAAATCTATATCTTCTTGTAAAAGCTTTGAATAATCTTTTTCAGAAAACCATCTGGATTCCCACGGTTTTATTATACCAAGCCTTAAGCCGATTGGGTTAGTTTTTTGTCCCATTACTTTTTGTCCTCATTTGGTTGTTTATCAATATTTTTTTTTTCAACATTTTCTTTTACTTTTTCCTCTTGTCTTTCAGCAACTAAAATTCTTACTCTTGAGAATGGTTTTAAAATCTTTCCTGATCTTCCTCTTGCTCTCGGTCTAAATCTTTTTAATACCATGGACTTTCCAACAGAAGCCTCTTTAACATATAACTTATCAATATCAAGTTGATGATTATTTTCGGCATTTGATATGGCTGATTTAAGTATTTTTGACACTTGTTCAGATATCCTTTTTCTAGAAAAAGTTAAAAGATTTAGGGCTTCCTCAGCTTTTTTTCCTCTAATCAAACTAAGAACAAGATTTGCTTTTTGAGGACTGGTCTTCAGTGACTTTCCAATAGCTTGAGCAGTATTTTTATTTATTTCTTGTGTCATTTTTTACTTAGCCTTCTTATCCGCGTTATGTCCTTTGTACGTTCTTGTGGGAGAGAACTCACCAAATTTATGTCCTACCATATTTTCGTTTACTGTAACAGGAATATGCTTTTTTCCGTTATGAACACCAAATGTTAGACCAACGAACTCTGGAAGGATGGTTGATCTTCTCGACCAAGTTTTTATTACATCATTTCTTCCAGATGATTTAACAGTCTCAGCTTTTTTCATCAAATACATATCGACAAACGGTCCTTTCCATACTGATCTAGACATTAACTTACCTCTTCCTTCTTTTTAATATAAGTTTATCGGTTCTTTTGTTGTTTCGTGTTTTTTTACCTTTAGCTGAAATACCTTTCCTTGAAACAGGATTTCTGCCTCCAGAAGTTCTACCTTCTCCCCCACCATGAGGGTGATCAACGGGGTTCATAGCCACCCCTCTCACAACAGGTCTTATACCTAGCCATCTTTTCCTACCAGCTTTACCAAGTTTAATATTTTTTTTGTCAGGATTAGAAACCATGCCTATTGTTGCTCTACATTCAACTCTTACAAGCCTAATTTCGCCAGATGATAATTTTATTTGAGCATATTCAGAGTCTTTGCCAATTAGTTGTCCATAGGTTCCTGCTGATCTACATAATTGAGCTCCTTTACCAGGTTTTAGTTCAATGTTGTGGATCAAAGTATCGGTTGGCATATTTCGAAGCTCTAAACAATTACCAACGTTAAGTTCTGTTTTTTTTGAAGAGATTACCTCGTCACCCTTTTTTAGTTTTTGAGGACAAATGATGTAGGAATGATCTCCGTCTTTGTACTTAATAAGTGCGATATGGGCGGACCTGTTTGGGTCATATTCGATCCTTTCAACTACAGCTGGTACATCAATTATTGACCTTTTAAAATCTATGATTCTATACTTTCTTTTATGTCCGCCACCTTTTCTTCTTGCTGTTAAATGGCCATAATTATTTCTGCCGCCGCTTTTGTTAAGACCTTTGGTTAACTTTTTTAGAGGCTTACCTTTGTGAAGAGAAGAGTTGTCAACTAAAACTAATCCTCTTTGAGCAGATGTAATTGGTTTGAATGTCTTTAGAGCCATATCTATTTAATCTCCACTGAAGTGTCGATGGTTTGACCATCTGCAAGTTTTACAAAAGCTTTTTTTAAAGATACTCTTCTGCCAAGCTTTCCTCTAAATCTTTTTTGCTTACCTTTTTGAATTAAAGTATTTACTGATTTAACATCAACACTAAATAGACTTTGAATGGCTTGTTTAATCTCTGATTTATTTGAATCATTACAAACTTTAAACACATAGTAATTAAATTGAGATACAAAAGTTGATTTTTCTGATATCAACGGTGACCTTATCACTTCAAATGTTCGTTCCTTTGAAATTTTTTTCATTTAGCGAACCTTTCGTTTAAACTATTTATGGCGTCAACAGATAAAACCAATTGATCCCTTTTTACAATATCATAAACATTAATTCCTACTGCTGGTAAAAAATCTATTTTTGGTACGTTTCTAACTGCAAAAGAAAAGTTTTTTTCTAATGTGTTTCCTCCAATAAAAAGAGCAGAGTGTATTTTTAGCTTATCTAGTTTACTCTTAAGTAAAGATGTTTTTGGTTTGCTCAGTTTAAAATCTTCTATAATTTTCAATTTTCCGTCTCTTAATTTACTAGATAAAACCATTTTTAAAGCTAGAGATCTGATTTTTTTTGGCAATTTGTGAGAATGTGATCTTACCTGTGGCCCAAAAATAACTGCCCCACCTCTCATTTGAGGAGAACGCCTACTTCCTTGTCTAGCATTACCTGTTCCTTTTTGTTTAAAAGGTTTTTTTGTAGTCCCTGAAATTTCAGAGATGCCTTTTGTTTTATGATTTCCCGACCGTTTTTTTGATAGTTGATAGCGAATCATTCTATGTATTATTGTGTCTTTTGGCTCCAACCCAAAGATTGATTTGTCAAGACTTATCTCTTTAAGCAATTTATCTTCAAAACTTTTTACT
>CACIYM010000004.1 GCA_902590895.1 uncultured Alphaproteobacteria bacterium | reverse complement strand
AATAACCTTAAGTACATCCCTTTTTTTATTTATAGTTGGATGTATAATACTTTTCTACAACCTGAGGGGAAATCTAGTCTTTTTCTACTCACCGACAGAGCTTTTAGGGAAAAGTGACATTAATTCACAAAAAGTTCGACTTGGTGGGATGGTAAAAAAGGAGAGTATATTTAAAGAGATGGTTTTGGAGGATAATTTCAAGATTCAAAAAATTTCTTTTGTTATTACTGATTTTGAAAATGAGATTCAGGTTAATTACAAAGGAATTTTACCCGATCTTTTTAAGGAAGGTCAGGGCGTTGTTGTTGAAGGTAACTATGAAGACAGTTCATTCAATGCTATAAATGTATTAGCTAAACACGATGAGAATTATATGCCGCCAGAGTTAAAAGACCTCAATCTTGAAGCGAGTAACTAGTAACATGATAGCTGAATTAGGTATTTTTTTTTTAATTCTAACTCTGGTTTTCTCGAGCTTTGGCTTCTTACAACCAATACTTTCTAACATCAGTAAAAATGTTCTTTTATTTTCACAAGAAAAACTTAGTGTTTTAATTTTTACTTTTACACTTTTGTCATTCTTTTGTTTGGCTTACTCTTTTCTAGTATCAGACTTTTCTTTAAATGTTGTAGTGAACAATTCAAATACTCAACTTCCAATTATTTATAAAATAACTGGTGTTTGGGGAAATCATGAAGGCTCTATACTTTTGTGGCTTCTTGTAATGACTTTTTTCGGTTTTTTATTCTCAATTCAAAACATAAAAAACAAGGACATAAAAACTAAAACACTTTACGTCCAAAATACCTTAATTTTTCTAATAGGTTTATTTATAGTTCTAACATCAAACCCTTTTGAAAGAAGTTTTCCTCCAGAAATTGAAGGATCAGACTTAAATCCACTACTTCAAGATCCTGGTTTAATAATTCATCCACCGCTTTTGTATCTTGGATATGTTGGATTTTCGATAGTTTACTCGATTTCCTTGGCTGTACTCCTTTTTAAAATCAAAAAAGATGATTTTGTAAATGTGTTAAGACCATGGGTTTTTGCCTCTTGGACTTTTTTAACTTTAGGTATTGGGCTTGGAAGCTGGTGGGCTTATTATGAATTGGGCTGGGGAGGTTTTTGGTTTTGGGATCCAGTAGAAAATGCTTCTCTACTTCCATGGCTCACAGCATCAGCTCTTCTTCACACAATTCTTATTTCTAGCAAAAGAAAATTACTTTTAAAATGGACTCTTTTACTTTCAATAATAACTTTTACTTTAAGCCTTCTTGGAACTTTCTTAGTGAGATCAGGAGTTTTGATCTCAGTTCATGCATTTGCAAACGATCCTTCCAGAGGGTTATTCATTTTACTTTTATTGATTTTGGTTACAGGTGCGGGATTATTTTTTTACATTAAAAGCGGGAGTTTTTTTCCCAAAAAAAATAACATCAATCTAATCTCAAAAGAAGGAGCAATATCGTTAAATAATATATTTATGCTCACACTAAGTTTTACCATCTTGCTAGGCACAGTATATCCACTATTTTCTGGAGTAATTTTTAATACTAAGATTTCGGTAGGTGCTCCATTTTTTAATTCTATACTAGCCCCAATAATTTTCCCACTAGTCATAGGGATGATTTTCGGTCCTTTTCTTAAATGGGGCAATGATGACTTTTTTAATCTAATTAACAGATTGAAAATTTTGCTGTTTATCTTTTTCATTGTTGCTCTGTTTGTGTGGTACTTGAATTTTGGTGGCCCAATCTTGTCTATAATCTTTTTCATTTTTTCATCATGGATTATAACCAGTTCTTTATTTGAATTTACAAAATTTATTTCACTAAAACCTAAATTAACCTTCAAAAAGGTGCCGTTAAAAAATCTTTCACAACTTACAGCGCACATAGGTATTGGACTGTTAATTATTGGTGCGACAGGAACATCAATTCTAAAAAAAGAAAAAATCCAATTTCAGGATCCTAATCAAATTATCTCAATATCCAAATTTGATGTTAAGTTCATGGGAGTCAATAACGTTGAGGGCCCAAACTACATTAGTGAAATGGGGGAGTTTAAAATTTATAAAAAGGGAGAATATCTTAAATCTCTTTATCCTGAAAGAAGGTTTTACAATTCCTCTGACCAGATTACTACAGAGGCGGCAATATACTCTACCATATTTGGTGATCTTTATATTGCAATAGGAGATAAAAATTCACTAAATGATAATCAATCTTGGACTACAAGAATTTGGTATAATCCATTTACACTATGGATTTGGATTGGTGTTTTTCTTTTAAGTTTGGGTGGTGCTATATCTCTTATCAAAACCTTAAGGATTAAAAATTGAAGTACTTTTTCCTAGTTATCTCTCTAGTAATAATATCATTTTTTTTTTATAAGGGATTGGAGAAAGACCCATCAATAATTCCATCTAATTTAATTGAAAAGGAAATTCCAGATTTTAAATTAAATAAAACTAAACTTTTTCCATTTTTTAAAAAATTAGATTTATTAGAAAGCAAGGATTTAAAGATAGTCAATTTTTTTGCTTCTTGGTGTCCTCCTTGTAAAGTAGAGCATCCAAATTTAATTAAATTATCAGAAAAATTTCCAATTTATGGTATTGCCAAAAAAGATAGTGATAATAAAATTTATAACTGGTTAAAGAAGTCAGGAAACCCTTTTAAAGCAATAGGTTTGGACAATGATGGTTCTGCCAGTATAAATTGGGGAGTTTATGGCCTACCCGAAACATTTCTTATTAACGGTGATGGAAAGATTTTATACAAACACGTTGGACCAATAACTAAAAAAGATTTAAGTAAAATTTTTAAAATTCTAGCAAGAGAATGAAGCTTTTTATTACAATTTTTTTTTTAATTTTTAATGCTGACCTTTCAAAATCTGTCGAACCTGATGAAATCTTAGAAAATACAGAACTAGAAGAAATAGCAAGAGAAATAGGAAGAAATTTAAGATGTCTCGTTTGTCAGAATGAAGATATTGAAAATTCAAATGCTGATATTGCAAAGGATTTGAGGCTTCTAGTAAGGAAAAAACTTACTGAGGGAGAAAGTAAAAAAGAAATTATCTCTTTTGTCCATTCTCGCTATGGAGATTTTGTTTTATTTTCCCCACCCTTTAGATATGACACATTAGGGTTATGGATTTTTCCTTTGATATTTTTTATATTTCTTTCATATCTTTTTTTCAGGAGAAAGAATTAATGGGAATTTTTATATTTCTGGCAATTTTAACAATTTTTTTTTCAATTTTTTATTTACTAAGATTTTCAAAAAATAAAAAGTTTTTTTTGTTTTCTTTTTGTTTTATTTTTTTTGCAAGTCTAATTATTTACAATTTCAAAGGTAACAAGAATTCATTTTCCTACAGCAAAAAACTAGAAAAACAAATAAGAGTATTATCTAAGGATCCTGAGAAGTTTGCTGACCTAAAACCTAAAGAAATTGTTTTTTTTTTAGAAAATAAACTTAAAAAAAAACCCAATGATTTTGAAGGATGGATGTTATTAGCAAGAACCTGCTTTATATCTGGTCATTTTCAAAAAGCAGATTTACACTATAACAATTCTTTAAAATATTTTCCAAATAATGAAGTTATTTTATACGAATTAGCAATGCTTAAAAAAAATACAAATCAACTAATGAGTGCCATTTCGATACTTGAAAAAATATACAAAATTAATCCTAAGAATTTTAATTCAATAGAATTAAATCTTGAAATTCTTAAAACTATTAATAACAAAAAACTCTTGAATGCTAAAATTGAGAGATTAAAAAAAGAGAATTTTCTAAAAAAAGAGGAGATAAATTCAATTTTAAAAAAATTGAACCTATGAAAGTTCTAAATTTTTTTTTAATTCAAGTCTGTTGTTTAAATTAAAAAAATTAACTAGTTTTTTTAAATTCTCTCCAATGGAAAATTTTTTTCTCCCTAACTTTTTTACTGGTACTATTTTCATAACGGAATTTGTTAAAAACATTTGGTCAAAACTACCTAGGATTTTCTTGTTGACTTTAGAAATTTCGATTCTTTTAAAGTAGTTTTTTGCTTTTTCAATCACCACTTGTCTTAAAATTCCGTTGATACCTGTTTTTTCAATGGGGGGTGTTATCAGAATATCTCCCTTAACAAAAAAAATATTTGTCATAGTTCCCTCTACTAAATTAGTATCTTCGTCTAGAATAATTCCCTCAAAAAATTCATCCTCCCATTCTGATCGTGCTAATACAGAGTCAAGCCTGTTCATGTGTTTTAAACCAGACAGCCTATTGTGTGAGTAGAGTTTATTTTTACAAAATCTAACTTTTACGCCATCTTCATAAACTAATGGATTAATTTTTGGTTTTGGAAATGATAAAAAAGCAATCGTAGGTTTCATATTATTATCAAATTTATATCCTCTTCCACCAATTCCTCTGGTGATAATTAGTTTTAAAATACCTTCTTGTAAAGACGCATTAAGGAATGATCTTTGTAAGATTTTTTCTCTTTGCTTCAACAAATCGATTAAATTTGGAAGTTTTATTTCCATTAAATCACATCCTTTTTTAATTCTGTCATAATGTTTTTCCCAGAATTCAACTTTTAAATTTGGTTTCACAACACCTCCTAAGTGTTTCCATAACATAGTTTCGAAAAAACCATCGCCATAGGCAAAGCCTCTATCTAATATAGAAATATTATGTGTAAATTCATTATTTACTAAAGAGATAAAATCAGACATCATCAAAGGCTTTTAGGGCATTTAGCATTCCGTTAGCTTTAGCCTCAGTTTCAAGTGTTTCGGCTTCTGGTGCTGAATCTGCTACGATCCCTCCACCTGCCCTAAAATATAAGTTATTATTTTCCAACAACATAGATCTAATTAAAATATTTACATCCATGTTTCCTGAATGTGTTATGTAACCAAAAGAGCCAGTATATGGTCCTCTTCCTATTTTCTCAAGTTCACCAAGGATTTCCATACATCTAACCTTTGGACAACCAGTAATTGTTCCACCAGGAAAAACTGATGAAATTACTTTACCAGGACTTACGTTTTTAATTTTTTGACCACAAACATTTGACACGATATGGTGAACATGAGCATAAGATTCAATAGTCATCATTTCATTTACTTTCACAGACCCCGGCTCACAAACCTTCGATATATCATTCCTTTCTAAATCAACTAACATAAGGTGCTCAGCTTTTTCCTTATCAGAATTTATTAGTTCATTAGAAAGTTCTATATCATGTAAACCTGAACTTCCTCTAGGCCTAGTACCTGCAATAGGTCTAGTTTCTAAAAAGTTGTCATTAACAGATACCAGTCTTTCGGGGGAAGAACTTATAATGAAGCTGTCATTATAGTTTACTAAACCAGAAAAAGGTGAAGGATTTTTAATTCTTAGTTGTTTGTAAATATCAAAGGCTTTAATTCCATTATCGACTTTATAATTCCAAAGTCTTGACAAATTTGCTTGAAATATCTCTCCTTGAAATATGTACTCGATACACTTCCTAACCTGAGATTGGTGCTCTTCTTCCGATCCTTTATTTAGTAATTCTATATTTCCAATAAAATTATCTTTGACTTTAAGCATTTTGTCAAAATCCGTTTCAATATCTTTACAAATTGTTTTAAATTTTTCTGTATCCTCTGAGACTAAAAAAATTTCGTTGTCAACGTGGTCAAATATTAATGCTGTTTTAACTCTACTTGCAAAAGCAGTTGGTAATTCAAAAGGAGAGTCAGGGATATTTAATGTAGGTTCAATTTCTTTAGATAGCTCATACCCAAAATAAACAAACCATCCCCCCACAAACGGTAATTTTTTATCTTTCCAAACTAATTTGTCTTGATCAATCTTATTTCTCAACCAATGCTTATCAAGTTCAACTAAAAAATTATTTGTATTTTTTTCAATAGAAAACTCCGGTTTATAAAACAATATTGAATACCTATTTTTTAAATTACCTCGTGAGGAGCTTTCAAGAAGATAAGGATATTTTTTTATATCTAAGTATTGCAGACTTAATAAATCAAAAGATTTATAAAATTCGCTTTTATAAATTTTAAACGCCCAACCTTTACCAAAAAAAATATTATTCACGATGTTCCTTAAAATTACTTGTTTTTTTTTTATTTATAACAATAATTACTAAAGAGGGAAATATGTATCATACAGTTGTTATTGGAGGTGGTTGCTTAGGTGCAGCCACAGCAATTTCACTTCAACGAAAGTTGAATGAGATTGGTAGAGGAGAAAAGGTATGTCTTTTAGACAAGGCCGTATTGTGCGCGGCCGAATCATCTCGACACTCAGGTATAGTAAGATCAGCAAATGCTGACCCTGATGCATCAGTAATGGCTTCAATAAGCTCCAACATGTGGAAAAATTTAGAGAAACATTGGGGCAAAAATATGGAAATCGACCCCTTTGGAGCTATATGGATAGCTAAAAAAAATTCCGACGGCGAAAACCCCGCGTGGAATGATCTGTCTGAAAGAATGAAAAAAATCGACTTGATCTTTGAGGAAATTTCCCCCGAATCAGCAGTAGAAAAATGTGGAGATACTTTAATTATCGATAAAGATGAATCATATTACTACGAACCAGATGCGTTTCAACTAGACCCAAGTATTCTTCGTTCAGTTTTATACGACGCTATAGATGAAAATGGTGTGGAACTTTTTGAAAAGACTGAAGTTGATGCTATAATTACCGATGGGAATAAAATTATTTCATGTACAACAAACAATGGAAAATTTGACGCAAAGAACTTTGTCAATGCAACAGGAGCATGGAGCGCGCAATTGTTTTCAAAAATCGGGTTAAAGATACCAGTTACCATCGAACCAGTTTCAGTAGTTAACTGGATGGAAAGTCCTAGACAAATTAAATATGAATATCCAATTATCGCTGATTATACAAACCTTTGTTATTTCAGGTCTTGGCGAGGAAATAAAATGCACGCTCATCAACCACGAAAAAGGTCTGTCTATGAGATAGCGAAAAATTTTTTAAATGATCTATGCGCCGTTAATGGCGGAGAGTATCTTAACGAGCCAATGAACCAGTCACTGGCCTATAATCAAATTAAAAATTACGAAGACATTTCAAAAAAAAGATTTTCTAACATAGATAAAACTGTTTATGCTTCAGGATATAGATCATTTTTTGATATAACGCCTGATTTAAGATTTATACTTGGCAAAGATTCCAAAATAAATAACCTATTTCATAATCTAGGCTCCGGTCAAGCCATGAAGTATTCTCCAGTTTTAGGTGAATCTGTTGCCGAGGAGATAATTGGCGAAAAGAAAATTAGCAAAATGTTTGATTATTCAAAATTTAATATCGATAGGTTTGGCGAAGATTACATGCAAAAGTTTTGGAATCTAGTTAACGGTGAAGAAAACACACTTCACCGTCAAGGTAAAAATACACTTTAACCTTCATCACCTTTGGTAAGGGATGTCATAACGTTAAGATTTCTCCAAAAGTCCTCACTCTTAACATTTATGTCATTCAATCTAATAAGTAGACTTCTCAGGATAGCCCTTAAGACCGGATCCGCAGTCTTAATCTTCTCCTTTAAAGTTTTTTCGCTGATAGGGTATAAAACACAACTTGTTGCGGCTTCAGCTGTTATTGATCTTGACTCGTCAAGTGAGGGACCTCTTTCGCCAAAAATTTCACCTTCACCAATTTGACCAAGTAATAAACCGCCTGGGGAGTATATATTTACTTTACCTACATGCACATAATATGCAAAATCAGCTTTATCTCCTTTTGCATAAATCTTACTACCCTTATTAAATTTCAATTGATTAAGTCCAAATTTTGTAGTCACCATAATTTAATCTATTTATAAGTTTTTACTCTTTCAATATATCGTCTTGAACTAGAATTACTTGATTTGAACATTCTACTAAAAAAACCTTTTGATTTAAAGTTATATGATGCGCAATCTGTGAAACCAATTTCATTTTTTTTTTCACTCAATGTTAGTTTTAAAATTTGATCAAGATTTGATTTAACTATTTCAGAAAAAGTTTTAGGCGAATAAATTTTATCTTTTATTAAGTAGACAGGAATATTTGCTGGGACGCATTTCTTTAATAAATTATAAAATACATCCATCAAATATTCATCCCAATTTAATCTATAACTTCTAAAAAAATAATTTGAAATAAACTGGTTATTTTCTATAAAAACATGAAGCCTGTTTTTTATTTCCTTAGCAGGTAAACCTTCGTTTTTAAAATATTTTTTTTTTTCTGTTAAAACAGACCTAAAAAAACTTTCAAAATTTTTTGAGTTTACTCCTTTTATTATAAGATAACATATTTGAGATCTCCCAAAATTTTCTAAGTCTTTTTTTTTAAAAATATTTTCAATCCCAATTTTTTTTTTTAAAAAAATATTAAATTTTTCACTTAGATCAAAAAAAACTGTAGGACTATCATTTACAATAAAAAATTTTGCATATATTGCTAAAAATTCTAGATCAATTCTATTCCACCAGCATCCCTCAATTTTAAATTTTTTAAATGGGCTTCCTTGAAATATATAATTAGCGTTTGACGCAGTTCTTGAAATAATTATTTTTTTATTATCATGTCTATTTACATATGGTTCCTCCAGTAGTGGGATGTCGATAATTGTCTTAGAAATTAATTCATTATAATTGTAGATTATTTCTTTAACGTCTTGTGTTTCAAAATCATCAGAGTATTCGATCTTTTTTTTTCCATCGGTTTTAATTAAAAACTCCCTTAAAGGGTGATTGATTTTTATTTTTGGAGGTAATTTGATATTTTTAAATAGATTGATTAATTTATCCGAAGCTTTAATTCTTGATAACCTGCTTTTTTTTCTTATTGAATCAAAAAAGCCAGGATAAAACTGGATATAATTTTCTTTTTTTAGAAAATTTATAACTCTTATTGTGTATGAAGATATCTTGTTTGGATTATATCTTGAGTTAGATAAGTAGCCTCTTTTTGACATAGAAACTGAAAGCATTTGGTTATTAGATTCAAGCCAACAATAAAAAAGCTCTAAAATTAAGAATTTTAGATGTTTATCAAAAATTAAATTTTTTTCTTTTTCATAATTTATTTCTTTTAAAACAAAATTAATAAATTCTACTTCTAAATTTATTTGAACATCTATTGGCCTAGAAAAATTAAAATCTATTTGATCATCTGTTTTTTTCATATTATAAAATTGGTCTTTAACTATGTACTTTTTTGACTTTTTTGCTTACATCATATATCAAATACTTCAACTTTATAAGTATGCGGTAATCATATATGTTATTTTAAGTATGCTAGTCTCATTTAATGTTATCAATTACAATAACAAACTTGTATCAATAATAATGGATTGTCTATACAAACTTACCGAACCCTTACTAAAAAGGATAAGGAAGTTCTTACCAAATTTTGGAGCAATTGATTTATCTCCAGTCTTACTAATAATACTTATTGAAGCTTTACAATTTGTTATGACAAAGTATGGTTTATAGAATGAACGAAAAAATAATTGATGGAAAAAAAGTTTCCGCTGAAATCAGAGAAAAAATAAAAAAATTTGGTGATATTTTAATAAAGGAATCAAATAGAACACCAGGACTTGCGGTTGTGCTAGTTGGGGAGAACCCTGCAAGTAGAGTATATGTAAAAAATAAAATTGAAAAAACCAAAGAGGTAGGTTTTAACTCTATTGAACATAGACTTGATGAAAATGTATCCGAAGAAGAACTCTTATCTGTTGTAAACAAGTTGAATGACGACGATGAAGTTCAAGGAATTTTAGTTCAACTCCCCCTTCCAAAACATATCAATGCCGACCTAGTTTTGGACACAATAAAGCCAGTAAAAGACGTTGATGGCTTTCACGCAGAAAATGTAGGTAAGCTGTGGTCTGGTCTTAACTCTCTTGTCCCGTGCACACCTTTGGGTTGTAGTATATTATTAAAAAAATTAAACCCTGATCTTTCTGGTAAGAATGCTGTAATTATTGGCAGATCAAACATAGTTGGAAAACCGATGGCAGCTTTGCTATTAGGAATGAATGCCACAGTGACAATAGCTCACTCAAGAACAAAAAATATAGAAGAACTAGTAAAATCTGCCGATATTCTTGTTGCTGCTGTAGGTATTCCAGAAATGGTTAAAGGAAACTGGGTAAAAAAAGGAGCTGTTGTTATTGATGTTGGTATTAACAGAATAGACAGAGATGGGAAAAAAATTTTAGTTGGAGATGTTGATTATGATGAGTGCATTGAAAATTCGTCAAAAATAACACCTGTGCCTGGTGGCGTCGGGCCAATGACAATTGCTTGTCTGTTGTTAAATACTTTATTCACCTCTTATGAACAGTTTGGAGTGGCACCTATCAAGTTAAGTGATATTTTTGAGTAACTTCAATCTAAGTGCATTGAGCTTTATAAAACCTTCTGCATCTTTTTGATCATAAACGCTGTCCTCCTCAAAAGTTGCCATTTCAGTTGAATACAAACTTGAATCTGATTTTCGTCCTAAGATGGTAACATTTCCTTTGTAAATTTTTAGCCTTACAACGCCGTTAACATTTTTTTGACTTTTATCTATCATGGCTTGAAGCATTTCTCTTTCTGGAGAGAACCAAAAACCGTTATATATCAGTTCTGCATATCTGGGCATAATTTCATCTTTTAAATGGGCAGCAGCTTTATCAAGCGTTATACTTTCAACAGCTCTTCTTGCCGCTAAAAGAATCGAGCCTCCAGGAGTTTCATACACACCTCTAGATTTCATTCCTACAAATCTATTTTCCACTAAATCCAACCTCCCGATGCCATTTTTTCCCCCAATATCATTTAAATATTGAAATATTTCTGTGGGTGACTTCTTTTCATTATCTATTTTTATTGGATCACCATTCAAAAACTCTATTTGAATTTCGACTGGCTCATTTGGTGCTACCTCTGGTGATACGGATCTTGAAAACATAGACTCGTCAGGTGGTATCCAAGGATCCTCCAAAAATTTTCCCTCATATGAAGTATGAAGTATATTTGCATCCATTGAATAGGGTGGTTCATTTTCCTTATCTTTTGAAAATGAAATATCATTGTTGTTTGCATACTCAATTAAATCTTGTCTAGATTTCAAGCTCCACTCTCTCCAGGGGGCTATAACTTTTATTTTAGGATTGAGCGCATAATAAGCCAATTCAAATCTAATTTGGTCATTACCTTTTCCAGTTGCACCATGAGATACAAAATTTGCTCCAACTTTTTCCGCAATTTGAATTTGTTTTTTTGCTATCAGTGGTCGCGCTATAGATGTTCCTAAAAGATACTGACCTTCATAAAGAGTGTTTGCCCTAAACATTGGAAATACATATTCTTCAATAAATTCATTGGTTAAATCTTCAATAAAAATTTCTTTAATACCAAAACTTTTAGCTTTGTCTCTCGCCTCTTGAATTTCAATACCTTGACCTATATCTGCTGTAAATGTAACTACTTCAAAGTTCTTTTCATTTTGAAGCCATTTAAGAATTATAGATGTATCTAGACCACCTGAAAAGGCTAAGACTATTTTTTCTTTTTTGGTCATTATTTATTTTTTTTTATTACATGCTTCATTAATTTTTTGATAAGCCTTGCTAAATCCAACCAGGGAATACGTATCATTTGTAATTGTACCCCTTGATGATGTTCCAACTACTTTCATCTTCATTGAATTTTTTAAGAATTTTACAATTTTATCATCTTCGCTAGGACTAAAACTCCATGCTCGTGAACCAGAAGTGAATAACTGAAATTTCATATCTCCTATGGTCACATCCGGATTACTATTCGGCTGAAAATTATATCCAGCCACTATACTAAATTCGTTCCATTTATTCTGACCAGGAAGATGAGTTACAATTGCAAAAATATCTCCTCGACGTGAATAATTTCCTTCAGCTTTCTTTGGTTTTGATACAGCCATGCAAGCAAGGTTTTTACCTTCTCCTTCTGCAAACGCTGTCCAATCATTAAATTTTGCCAGCTCTTTTGACTCTAAGTTAAAAAAAAATAATAAAATTGATAAAATTACAATTTTATAAAAAGAATTTGATCGTAAAAAAATCATTATTTTTATTGACATAATTGAAACTAAATTGCAAGAAACTAAAGAGGAAATTGAAAAAAAATATGTACCCTGTTGCGCTACTAGTATCCTCATGTTTTTTATTTTCGATTTTAGCAGCACTCATCAAATTTGTTGCAGAATATATCAACCCAATTCAACAGTCTTTTTTTAGAAATTTTTTAGGTATTTTAATTTTAGCACCTTTTTTTTTAAGTCAGAAAACTTTTGTAAAATATAAATCAAACATAGGTCTTTTAGTCCTCAGAGGAATTTTTGGCGGAATGACAATGATCTTATTATTTACAGCTTATACCCTAATTCCATTATCTCAGGCCATGGCAATTAGTTTTAGTACACCATTGTTCATGTATTTTGGTAGCATTCTTTTTTTTAAAGAAAAGATTGACTTGTTTAAAACTTTTTTTCTGATAGTTGGATTTTTATTTACAATTTTGATAATAAGACCAGATCTGAAAGTTGAATTAGGTAGTATTTTAGCTGTTGTTTCAGCGATCACTCATGCAGTTGCTGGTCTCCTTGTTAAAAGATTATCAAATGATGAAAATGTTCTTACTCTAATGTTTAGTATGGTGGTTTTAATGGCTCCTATCACCTTTATTCCGTCAGTGTATGTATGGGACGAGGTAGATTCTTTTTTTATTCTAGCACTATTGTTCTCACTTGCTGTAATAGCAACCTTAGGGAATTACTTTTGGACAAAAGCTATAAGTCTATCTAAACTAACGAATTTAATGCCATTTGATTTCACAAAACTTATTTTTTCCACTATTCTTGGGTTTTTTTTTTTCCAAGAAAAAATTGATTTAATTACTTCAATTTGTGGAATTGGATTAATAGTTTGTAATTCTTTTATTGCTGGAAAAATTAAAAATGAAAAAGCTTAGTATTTATAATCAAGTAATAAGTTGTGCGTTTTTTTCACTCCTAGGCCTTCAAGTAAAATTGCTATTGGATATAACTAATATAGAAAGTATAGTTTTTTTTAGATCTTTTATTGGATTAGTTTTAATTTTAATAATTTCTACAACCCTAAAAAAAGGTATTAAAATTGTCAAAACATCCAATATTAAAATACATATTTTAAGATCCATTTTTGGAACAATGGCAATGTATTTTGGATATCGTTCCTTGAGTTATATTTCTTTATCTGAAGCAACTTCAATTGGGTTTACCAAAGTTTTTTTTACAAGCATCCTTGCTTTTTTTTTTCTTAAAGAAAAATTAAATTTATTTTCCTTAATTTTAGTTTTTACAGGTTTTTTTGGAGTTTATTTAATTGCATTACCAACACAAACTTCTAATCTAATCGGTTTATACATGAGTATTTTTTCTGCTCTGTGTGTTGCGGGAGGAATAATATCTATTTCATTTTTAGCAAAACTTGAAAACACACTAACTGTAATGATTTATCATTCTTTTTTTTCAACAATTGTTTTTCTGATTTTTTTTTTAAACAAAATTGAATTTAATTTATACCATAATTTTCTAAGTATAATTTTATTGACAATTACAGCACTAGCTGGCCAATACTTTAATTCAGAATCATACAGATACGGAAAAACCAATAGTGTAATTATACTAGGTTATAGCAGAATAGTTTTTTCGACATTATTAGGTTTTTTTTTTCTGGAAGAAAAAATTAGCTTAATTACCTTTTTTGGTATCTTAGTTGTTGCTTTGACAACTTATTTTGTAAAAAAGGATTAACTTTTTTAAGGGCAAGGAAATGGGTTTTCGTTGCTAATTTTTTCAATTTCTTCAAGTATCTCACTTGACAATCTAATACTAAAACTCTCAATATTTTCTTTGAGCTGATCTATATTAGTTGCTCCAATTATATTGCTTGTTAAAAAATCTCTGGAATTTACAAAAGCTAAAGCCATTTGGGTGGGGCTCATATCAAATTTTTTTGCTAGATCATTAAATTTTTCAGAATATTTTAAACCCTTTGGTTTTGTATATCTTGTAAACATTTCTCCAAACAAAGTGAGTCTTGCTCCGTCAGGTTTTGAGCCATTATCATATTTTCCCGTTAACATTCCAAATGCTAATGGTGAATAAGCTAGCAAACCACACTTTTCTCTCATTGAAATTTCTGCCAAACCCACTTCGTAGCTTCTATTCAAAAGAGAATAAGGGTTTTGAATTGAAACAACTTTTGGAAAGTTTAGGCGCTCAGCACACGAAATAAATTTCATAACACCCCAAGGTGTTTCGTTTGATAAACCAACATATCTAACTTTTCCAGATCTTACCAAATCTGATAAAATTTCAAGTTGATCTTCTATTTCGACATATTCGTCATCATTTTGGTGTTTGTATGAAAGTTGTCCAAAAAAATTCGATTTTCTATCTGGCCAATGCAGTTGATAAAGGTCAATATAATCCGTTTTTAATCGCTTCAGGCTTCCCTCAACTGCTAAATTTATTTGTTCCCTGTTAAGTCTGGTTTCTTTATTTCTAAACCATTTCATTCCGGATCTACCTGTAACTTTTGTAGCTAATATAACTTTATCCCTACACTTACGGTCCATTAACCAATCTCCTATAATTTTTTCAGTAGAGCCCCATGTTTCTTTCCGCGGTGGAACAGAATACAATTCTGCAGTATCAAAAAAATTTACTCCATAGTCCATTGCACAATCCATTTGAGCGAATGCCTCCTCTTGATTGTTTTGCTCGCCCCAAGTCATCGTACCTAAACAAATCACACTTACGTCAATGTCAGTATTTCCTAACTTTCTATATTCCATAATTATAAATAATTTTCTTGATTTTAAAAAATTGTAACATATTTTTACTATTAAATAATAATAGTATATTATTAAGAGAAATAAACCTTTTACAAATAGGAGAAAAAATGGCTTACGACTATGATAGAAATGTCAGATCAAGAGCAACATCCACTGAAATAGATTTAGGCTTGAAAGCTTACATGAACAAAGTTTATTCGTTTATGGCGGTAGGTCTGGCTTTAACAGGGGTAATAGCGCATCTTACATCAAAATTGGCTTTCGATTTCTCAACAAATTCTATGACATCATTTGGTGCAGCAATTTATGCTTCACCTCTTGCTTTCATTATAATGTTATCACCATTGGCTTTCATCTTAGCTTTAAACTTTGGTATTGCAAAAATGAAAGAGAGCACAGTTCAAATCCTATTTTGGGCTTTTGCAGGTGTTATGGGTCTATCTTTATCTTCAATTTTTATCCAATATACCGGTGAATCTGTTGCTAGAGTGTTTTTCATCTCAGCAGGTGCTTTCGGAGGTTTAAGTCTTTATGGCTACACCACTAAGAAAGATCTTTCTGGATGGGGATCATTCCTATTTATTGGACTTATTGGGATCTTACTCGCATCGATTGTTAATATATTTCTTGGTAGCACTGGTTTGCAGTTTGCAATATCTGTAATTGGTGTTTTAGTATTCGCTGGACTAACAGCATATGATACGCAAAGAATCAAGGCTATGTATTTCGACGGTACTGGTAACGAAGGTAAAAAAGCAATAATGGGTGCTCTAACCCTGTACTTAGATTTTATCAATCTATTTATAATGCTAATCCAATTATTTGGACAACGTCGTTAACAATTTCAGATGAGTGGTTACTGTATTGTAACCACTCAAACCCAATATTTTGAAATCTTTACTAATAATAGTTATTCTTCTTGGTAATTTTCTAGAAGTCAAAAGTACAGAATTGAAAGACATACATTTCAATGTATACAGAAATGGTTCAAAAATTGGATACCACAAAATTAATTTTAATAAAAACAACAATTCAGTTAACCCATTTGTTGAAATAAAATTTGAAGTAACCTTCCTTGGCTTCACTGTTTACAATTATTTTCACCAAAACAATGAAAACTGGTTTAACAATTCTTTGGTTCAATTAAAATCCAAGACTGACAAAGATGGTGAAAATTTATTTTGCAATGTAAATAAAATTAACAATAGCATTTCTTTAGATGGAACAAATAATAAAGAAAAGATTAATGACATAATTATACCTTCAAGTTATTGGAACTACGATTTGGTTAAAGATAAAAAAGATAAGACAGTTTTAAACACTCAAGATTGTAGCTTTATCGACTTTAAGATTAATTACCTTGGAGAAGATAACATCTACAACAACGAAATGTTAGCCGAGCACTTTAAATTAACTGGTAAAGAAATTACCGGCGATGATGTAGATATCGATATTTGGTATAAAGATTCTCAATGGGTTAAAATGATATTTTATAAGGATGGAAGTGAAATTGAATACTTTTTAAAGGACTTCGATAACAATGAATAAAAAAACAGTTTGGCTTACTGGGGGAGGCACAGGAATAGGAAAAGATTTAACCAAACTTTTGTGTGATAATGGATTTGACGTAGTAATAAGCGGAAGACGAAAAGATAAATTAATCGAGGTTGCAAAGTACAACAAAAAGAAAATTTTCCCATACAAACTTGATGTTAGTAATTTAAAAGAGACTGACATTGTTGCAAAAAAAATAATTAAGAAATTCAAATTTATTGATCTATTAGTTCTTAATGCTGCAATTTATAGCCCTGGTTCCTTAAAAGAAATTTCCCCTATAAACGCTAAAAAAGTTATTGATACTAATTTAACGGGTATCATAAATTGCCTTCCAATAATTGTTAATACGATGAAGAAGAAACAAAAGGGGCATGTTATTTTTGTGTCATCACCAGCAGGATATAGAGGAATGCCAGGAGCTGGCTTATACGGAGTAACAAAATCAGGCTTAACTTTTTTAGCAGAAACTTTAAAGATAGAACTAGAACAATTTAATATCAAAGTACAAGTAGTTCATCCAGGTTTTATTAAAACTCCGATGACTGATAAAAATACTTTTCCAATGCCATTTTTAATGAGTTCTGAAAAAGCAGCAAAAATAATTTTCTCAAAAATAAATTCAAATATTTTCGAAATCTATTTTCCAAAAATGCTTTTGATACCAATGAAAATACTAAGCTTTCTTCCATATAGGATTTACTTCTATTTAATCAAAAAATTTGTAAAACTGCCAGAATGAAGAATATTACAAAAGAATACACTAAATCTTTTGAGCAATTAAAACAATCCACAATTAACAACCTTGTAGACTGTTTACATGAAGATTTTGTTTTTATCGATCCGTTTAATAAAATAAAAGGTAAAGAGTGTTTTAGAAAATTTTTAAATAAAATGTTTGTCAAAATTAAAAATCCGAAATTTAAAATTTTGAATGTTTTAGAAGAAAAAAATCTTACTCTTATTAAATGGAATTTTGAATATGAAGGTTCCAAGAAGAAGTTAAACTTTGATGGAATAAGTGAGATAATTATTAAAAAAAATCTAATTTATAAGCACATTGATTATTGGGACAGTGGGGTAAATGTGTATTCTAATCTGCCAATAATTGGTTCAATTTTTAAAAAAATTCACAACGACTAATCAAGCTTTAAAAAAGTAATTGTTACCACACCGATATTAAGTCCCCATTTTTTAACTTCAGCTCGATTAATTAGTATACCTTTGTCCTGAAGAAACATCCAATCATCAAAGTCAACCATAATTGTGCTGTCTTTAACTTTAAGATTTAACTTGTACTTCCAATTTAATGCATTACCACTTGATATTCCTGTAGCTTTGCCGACAACATCTGAAGCCTCGCCTGAATATCTGTTATCACCTAGAATTTTTATGGTCCAAATTCTAGTATCTTTTTCTCCATCATCATAAAGAAACTTTTCATCTAAAGTAAGAGTATTTGAATTCAACGTTCCTACAATATCAACCTTAAAAGATCTTTTTAGGTTTCCAAATCTATCATGAAACATTCCCCATGCCTCTGTTTTGCCATTGAAGTATTCTTCAAGTTTAAAATTAGGTTTTTTATCACTGAAATCGTTTATATTCATATCTGTTGAACAAGAAGTTATAAAAAGAAAAATTACTATTAAAAATCGCATATTATATTAATCTTCATAAAAAAAAAAATTTCAACCATAAATTTTTTTCTGAATTTTTTTAAGATCCATTTCTGTTATTCTAAAACTCATCAAAATGAATGATGACAAACATTTTAATAAGATTGGGGTTAATGCATAACTAAATATTATGAAAATTTTAGTTTCTGGATTAATTTCTTTGTTAGCTTCAAAATTAAGATAACTCAAAATGGAAAATACAAATAAACTAGCTACAGCAAAAGATAATTTATTAAAAAAAGTTATTAAAGAAAATAAAATACCAGAAATATCCTCCTTAAATTTATTAAGATGAACATCACTTAAGTCCGCTTGAATAGAAGGAGGAATTATCAAGTCAGCACCTAGACAAAAACCTGTAATACACGAGATAATAATAAAGTATTGTAAGTCTCCTTTAGATAGAAACAAAACAAATATAAAGAAAAATGCTGATAGTATTAAAGAACTAACCCAAGTTTTTTTTTTCCCAAACCTTTTGCTTACATATGTCCAAAAGGGTACACCCAGGATAGCAAATAAAAAATAATAGAAAAGAACAACTTGTCTATCACCGTCACTACCTCCGAGAACGTAAGATACATAAAATGAAAATAATATCATGGGAAAAACGTTTGCAAGACTATTTACAAACCATGCAAACATTAATCTTACTAACAAGTAATTGTTTTTTAAATTTTTAAAAACGCTTTTTAATTCAACATCTTTATTTGTTGTTCGATTATCAGGAATTTTGTAAAGCATAACTGAAACTCCAATAAAACCTGAAAAAATTGCTATATAAACAATTAAACTAAGAAGCTCAGCATTACTAAAATTAAAAAACATTGGGAAACCTAAAGAAAAGAAAAGACCAAATAAAATGAAAAGTTCTCTATTCGCACTAAGTTTTGTTCTCAAAAAGTAGTCCTTTTCTAAATCATAACCAATAGACAAATAAGGTATTTGGAAGAACGTCCAACCTAAATATAAAACGCTTATCCACACAAGTAAGTAAGCGTCATAATCAATTTGTTTTTGTATAAAAAGTTTATAAAGCCCTATTGAACAAAGAATTGAACCCAAAATTATTAAAAACTTCCTGTTTAAATTTTTTTTATCATTAATCCAGCCAACAATGGGATCAGAGGCAATATCAATTAGCTTTGCAAGAAATATATATGTTCCAATAATTGCAATATCAAAGTTATGAACCTCAGCGAAAAATGCTGGGAGCATTATCATCACTGGGAAAGTTGGTATTGCAAAAGAGAAGGCTGGTAAAGAATAAAAGATATTTCTTGAAGAAATTTTTTTCACTAGTTCTTTTTAATCAAAAATTGTCCAACATTAATATTTCCTGATTTAAACCCTCCCTCACAATAACCAAGATAATATCTCCACATTCTTCTAAATGTATCATTAAAACCCTCTTTTTTAATATTATCCCAAGAACTCTCAAAAGACTTTGACCACATTCTTAAGGTTTTTGCATAATCATTTCCAAACATTTGTTTTTTTTCAATTGTTAGACCTTTTGATTTTAAAACCTTACTCATTTCCTCGATTGAAGGTAACATTCCTCCAGGAAAAATGTAAGTTTGAATAAAGTCAGGAAATTTCCTATATTTTTTGAAAAATTTGTCCTCTATAGTTATGGTTTGTAGCCCAATAGCTCCATTATGTTTTAAATTACTCCTCAAGATATCAAAGTATTTTGACCAGTATTTTTCCCCGACAGCCTCAAACATTTCAATCGAAACTATTTTATCATAAAGTCCTTTTATCTCTCTATAATCAGTTAATTTAACGTTAACTTTTTCGGTTAATTTTTCTTTGTAAACTTTTTCTTTTACTTTTTCATATTGTTTTTTTGATATAGTAATTGCTGTAACATCAGCTGAAAAATTTTTAGCTAGGAAACACGAAAATCCTCCCCATCCACATCCAATTTCTAGGACCTTATCTTTGTTTTTAATTTTAGTTATTTTCGCCAAATTTCTATACTTATTTAGTTGTGCATCATATAAATCATCAGAATTTTTTTTAAACATACCTGATGAATATGTCATTGATTTATCAAGCCACTTTTCATAAAAAGAATTACCCAAATCATAATGAAAGGAGATATTTTTTTTTGATCCTGTTTTAGAATTTCTGTTAAGATAATGCTTTAGTCTTAAGTAGAGGATGACAAACCATTTACCTCTTATATACTTTGAAAACTCGTGAAAGTTCTTTGCTCCCCACTCTAGAAAATCTGAGAGGTTTGTCGACTCCCAATTACTTTCAATATAACTTTCTGCCCAACCAAGATCTCCTTTGAGGAAAAAATCATCTAGACATTTTTTATCTAAAAGTTTTATTCGAGCATTAGGTCCAGGAAGATTACCACGATGAAAGAAGATTTTTTTTTTTTCGTAATAAACTTCTATTGACCCAAATTTTCCTTGAGACAAAACGCTAAAAAAAAGATCGGCTTTTGCCTTAAACTCTTTATCCATTTAAAATTATATTCTTGTTATGAAGTTCTTTGGTTTGTTTGGTTTATTTATGTATTTTGCACCTTTTAACCAAAGTTTCAAGGCCTGAATGTAAATTCCAAAGGTTACTTTAAAATTTTGAAACATATTACTAAAAAATAGTGTTAGTAAATTAAATTCTGACATTTTTTTTGAATTCCCAATGAATGATGCCTTGAATACCCTAATATTATTTACGTTGTAAAAGATAAGTAAATTAATAACTTTTTTTTTTATATTGAATTGGATTTTATATTTTCCTTCAGTTTTAAAAAAAGGAGAAACGTAAAGTACCTTATTTAAATAGTAAACCCCTTTGGTATTTACCTTACATACATAAGCGTGCCTTTCACCAAAAGTATTACTTACTTCAAAAACTATCCTTACGGGAATGTTTTTATAATCATAAATTAAAAAAACTGAGATTGGATTAAAAACGTATCCAATGGTTCTTGGTAAGCACAACACTTTTATTGTTTTAATTTCGTTTTTTTTTAAATCTAACTTACTCTTTAAATATTTGTTAAGGCATTCAACTTTGGGTTTAACAGGGCCATGATCTCTATCAAAAAAGGAAAAAAGAGATAATTTATTTTTTTTAAGTAATTTGTATTTCTCTGAAATATTTATATCAAACCAAAAATATGTTACGTTATACTTGAAAGAATGTTTAAAAGGTTTTATCCGTTCATGACTTACAATTCCAGAAAAAAGCAAGTTTTCATCAGAGTTCATTGAATTTTTCTTTTTCAAAATCATGTATCCTTCTTGCAACATTCATAGATGAGCTGATACCATCTTCGTGAAAACCATATCCCAAATAAGCACCGCAAAACCAAATATTTTCTCTCCCTTGAATATTATCAATTTCTTTTTGTTTTCTAAATGTTTCGAAATTATAATGTGGATGCTCATATTCAATTATTTTAAATATTTTTTCTTTCATAGGTTTTTTAAATGGATTTAACGAAACAAAAAAGTCTGTATCTGTTTTAAGGTTTTGTAGTTTATTCATCCAATAAGTAACTGTTAACTTACCAGCATTTGTAGAACTTTGAAGGTAATTCCAACTTGACCAAACTTTCATATTTTTCGGCATCAAAGATTTATCATTATGAAGATAGACAATATTTTTTTTATAAATCATATTAGTAAAGATTTTTTTCTCTACAACACCTAAATTTAAAACTGACTTCACTTGGTCAGAGTGAGTTGCAATAACCAAATGATCATAACTTTTAATTGAACCCTTAACATTTAGATAAACTTTTTTTTCTTTTTTTTTTTTAACTTTAACTGAAGTACATTTATGAAATTTTATTTTTTTATTTTTTAATATTTTTTCGACATAACTACGACTTCCATCCTTTACAGTTCTCCACTTTGGTCTATTAAAAATTTTAAGCAGACCATGGTTTGCAAAGAAAGAAACAAATTTATCAAAAGGATAATTTTTAATATCACCTACCTTTGAAGACCAAATACTCCCTGCCATTGGATAAAGATGATTATACATATAGTAATTACTATATTTTTTTTTTTTCAAGTATTGATCGATTGTTAAATTTGAAAAACTTTTGACATCCTTTTCGACATTCCTATTAAATCTGACAATCTCAAATAACATTCTCCAAAAATTTAAATTTATTATATTTTTCGGTTGAGCAAAAATTGAAAAAAGATTCGTACCTGAATATTGCAAATTATTATGAGTTATAGAAACCGAAAATGACATATCACTCTCATAAGAATTGACACCTAAATTATCAAAAAACTTGCAAAGTAGCGGGTAATTATGTTCATTGAAAACAATAAAGCCAGTGTCTACATTGATAGTTTTTTTTCCCTCTTTTATCTCAACAGTATTTGAATGACCGCCAAATCTATTTTGGCATTCAAATAATTCGACATCAAATTTTTCTGATAACTTCCAAGCGCAAGATAGTCCAGAAATGCCGCTACCAATGATAGCTATTTTTTTTTTTTTCATGAAATAAGTTTAAAAAATTGAAATTAAAATAAAATAGAAAAAATCAATATATTGTTTGACATTATTATTTTTTAACTATATATTGATAAATAGGGCTAGTATGGTAATAACAAAAATTTGTGCAATAACATTCTCCTCAACATTTTTGTTATTGCTAGTCTCAAGTCTATTTTAATTTCCTCCAATAAAACCCTGATATATTCAGGGTTTTATTGTTTTCGATAAAGATCAATCCAAACTGCAGAGGATATTTGTGTATCTAGGGTATTATTTTCTGGAAGAATGCTTAGTTCTGAATTTGTAAAGTTATCAAGATTTTTTTTGAAAGAATGATCATGACTTCTTTTAATTCTATCGAATCTTATATTAGAAATTAAATTAAGCATGTATTTAAAAACGACCTTACAAATAAATGTTTAATTTTTTCTTAAATAATGCCTTCTAAACTCACAAACAACAGTATAGTAAGGATCACCCTCTCTCGGTTCAGATCTAACTATGTTTCTTCTTAGATCGCATAGCTCTGAAATAAGCGAGTTAAGTAAGTGGCCGGAATTATTGTAGGAAGTATGAATAGCTAAAAAAAAGTTATCTGAATTTTTGCATTTGCTGATTTGTTTTTGGAAATCACCTTCAGAAATGTCTTGATTATAAATTGCTTTGCACCAGTTTCCAGCAAATGAAATATCTGCTGATAAAAGAAAAATATTAAAAATGACAATTTTAAAAAAAAAATTCATATAAATATTCTTAGATACATTAGTTTTGAAAACCTATAAAAGCTAGTTACACCAGATCTTTCATAAATTTTAATTTTTTTATAAAAAATTTTTTGATGCAATAAAATTGGAATAATTGCACCAAAATATGCTCCAAAAAAAATATCACTGGGAAAATGCATAGTCATGAATATTCTAGAAATACCCATCAGTATTGCAAGAAAAAGAATGTAGAAATGATATTTTTTGAAATAAATCATTATCAAAACGGCTAAAGTAAACGCCGCTTGAGTATGACCAGAGGGAAAAGAATTTGATTTATGTAAAACATTAAAAAAGTCTAACCTCTCGAAACCCTCAAAAAAAAAATATTTTGGTCTGGCCACACCAAGAACATACTTTATTAAGTTACATCCAATACCGGCAACAACTAAAGACCAAAAAAAATGTGAGCTAATTATTGAATAGTAATTGAAAGAATCAGAGATTTTTTTAAATTTTAAACCACTTTTTTTTTGCATTAAGTCAAGTTTTGACTGGTTTTTAAGTAATTTTTGTAAATTACTATTAAATAGAATAATTATTAGACAAATTAAAATTACATGAAGAGGATCAAAAATATCAGATAGTGGATCAATAATATATTTGAAAAAATCAAAAACAAATTTTGGGCAAGATCTTGAAATCTCAAAAATAAAAATATCTAAAAAATTAAAAATAAAAAAAGTCAATACAGCAACAAGAACGAAAAAATTTAACGAAATAAATTTCTTAGAATTCTTAGGTGAAAGGTAATCAGAAGTTAGCATAAATATTTATGATTTTATTCTTTCCTTGAGAATAATTAAAACCCTTAATTTGATCAACTAATTTAAAATTTGTAAGTTCAATATTCTCTTTAATTGAATTCTCAAATTTTCCTTCAACGAAAAATAAAATTTTTTTATTTTTATCCTCTTTACTTATCATCTTTTGTTTTGCCTTATGAGACGTCAAAAAAACTAAGCTGGGTTCATTAAAACCAAAATGAAATATCTCGTCTACAACACCCACGTATTGATCAACTACTTTGTTAATATTTTGAGAAATCCAAAAAGAATTAAGTTGTGGAACCAAATAATATACAGCTACTAAGTATACAAAAGTTTGATGCATGAATGCTGTAAAAAGAATAGGTTTAATTTGTTTTTTTTTTAGAAAATATAATAAAATTAAAAATAATACTATAAGTGTTGATATTATAAAAAAGAAAAGATTATCAAAACTAGAATATTCATTTATTGCAAAAGTGATAACAAATAAGATAGTTAAAGGAAGAATGATCACTGGTAAGAAGGCGTAACTCAATAAACTTGAATCAAACTTATAATTAATGATCTCTTTTGAAATTAATATACTGAGTGCTGCATATGCAGGAAAAACATAATGTGGTAACTTTGTAGGTATCAGTTCATACAAAATAAAGGGTATAAAAAAATATATTAGTAAAAAACAATTTAAATTATCTTGAAAAAAATATTCTTTAAATTTTTTTTTTACATTTATAAAAAAACTTGGCAAAAATATTGATCCGGGCCAAAAAAACAAAAAAACAAGTAAAGTATAATATCCTGGCAAAAAGCCATGAGATTCTTGACCAGACTTAACTTTATTGAATAAATCATTTATTACAGATTCATGCCAAAATAAACCATTAGACTTAATTGATATCAAAACAAACCATGGTATTGAGATAAGCAAAAAAATTAAAAAACCTATATTTGTCCATATTAAACAACAAAAATTTTTTTTTTGTATGATTGAAAAAACTATGAGCGGAAGAATTGTAAAAATAAAAATTATTGGGCCTTTTACTAAAACACCGAAAGCCATTGAAATCCAATAAATGATCTTTAAGGTTTTTGTTAGATCATTTCTAATGATACCTTTTAAGAGAAGTAAATTACACAGAGTTATAAAGAAGAAAAGTATACCATCTGTTTTAGCTTGATGAACTTCTGAGATTGTTAAAAATGAAATCCCAAGAAAAAAAACGCTCAATAGACCAACTTCTCTAGAATATAAAGATTGTACAAATTTAAAAATAAATAAGAAGGATAGAATGATACCAAATAGTGATGGAAGTCTATAAACCCATATTTTATCGAAAGGTGCATTACCAAAAATATAGTTAGAAAAAACTTGAGTCCAATAAATACCAATCGGCTTTTTATATCTTGTTTCATCCTGCATTTTTATGTCAATAAATTCACCAGTTTCCAGCATTGTCTTTGATGCTGTTGCAAATCTAGCTTCGTCTCTGTCAAGTACAGGTAAATTAAAGATCCCTTGCAAAAAGAAAATAATAAAAAAAACAAGAATTAGAAAAAAAAAATTGTCTTTTAAAAAATTCATTGTTTTTCCATCACACTAGTTTAGATTAAGTAACATAACACCCTAAAATGAACAATTTTACAATAATAATTCCAATTTATAATGAGTCAGATTCTATTTTTGTTTTAGTCAAAGAGATAAAAAAAGAATTTAGAGGAAAGTTACCAGAAATTATTATTGTAGACGATGGAAGCACAGATAGTTTCTTATCAGAGAAAAAAAAACTAGCCAATAATATAAAAATTATATCTCACAAAAATAATTTAGGGAAATGTATGGCAATGATGACAGGGGTAAAAGCTGCGAATAACAATGTAATTTGCATTATTGACGGAGATGGACAAAACCCACCATATGAGATTAAAAAAATGATTGATTATTGGTATCAAGTTACAAAAACTTGGAAAAGTTTTGTTTTAATTTGTGGTAATAGAAAAAAAAGGAAAGATACATTTTTAAAGAGATTCAGCTCAAAGGTTGCTAATACTGTCCGTAGGTTTATTCTAAATGATGACTGTGATGATACTGCTTGCGCACTAAAAGTATTCAATAAAAAGGATTATTTGAAGATAGAATATTTCAAAAATATGCATAGATTTTTGCCAGCTCTTTTTAAAATGAAAAAAGGAAGAATTTTTAATGTTTTAGTGGATGATAGGGAGAGATTTGCAGGATTTTCGAAATTTAATTTTAATAATAGATTTTGGATAGGAATAATCGATTTATTTAAAGTCTGGGTATTAATTAACAAAAGGAGAAAAAATGAGTGAAGAACAGATTTGGTTGATTGTAGGTTTTATTGGACAAACAATTTTTGCCTCAAGATTTTTAATACAATGGGTAGTTAGCGAGAGAGCTTCTAAAAGTATTATACCAAATATTTTTTGGTGGATTAGTTTAGCTGGCAGTATGGTTTTACTTAGTTATGCCATTCATAAAGTTGACCCAGTTTTTATTGTAGGTCAATCCTGTGGTTTTCTCATATATTCTAGAAATATTTATCTGATAAAAAAGGCAGGTAAAAACAAAAAAAATGATCCATCAAAGATTATGAAAGTCAATTAATGAAAGTTAATTATGATGATATTCATCAATCATTAATTTTAAAGAGTTCGAAATTTAAGGAATTAAAGAATCAAATTTTTATGAATGGAGTTATAAGAATACCGAAACCCAAAATTGATTTTTTTGCATTCATGGTTAAAACAATCATTTGTCAACAAATTTCTGATAAAGCAGCAAATTCTATATGGAAAAAATTTTGCAAATATTATGACAAAAATACACCTAAATTTAAAAATATAAAAAATATTTGCTCTCTAGAACTGCAGTTAAAAAATATTGGTATTTCAAATAGAAAAATAGAGTATGTTCTTACTCTTTATCAAACATTGTTATCAAAGTCACTAGATTCTAACTTGCTAAAAAATCAAAGTGAAAATGAAATTAAAAAAAAATTGACTAAATTGAAGGGAATTGGGTTGTGGACATGCGATATGATTCTCATATTTTTTTTAATAAGACCAAATATTTTGCCAGAAAGTGATCTAATAATTAAAAAAGTAAAAAAGAAGATTTGCTGTATAGAAAATAAAGAAATTAATTTTAATAAAATATTTTCGCCAAATCTCTCAATACTATCACTTCATATGTGGAAAATGTCTAAAAGGATTTTGTGAAATGAATGCAGATTTTATTTTTATTGCACTATTCTTCTTTGACCAATTTATTTGATTGACTGCACTGCACTCATCACACACGAATTGCCATTTTCCATATTTATAATTACAATTCGAACAAATCCACCTAGGCTCTGATAAAACTTTATTTTCATTATTAGGCATTGTTACTTTTGAACTTTTTTCTTCAACTTTTTTATAGAGTTTTATTACTCTTTCGTCCCAATTTTTTGTTTCAATAGAGTCTAAGTGGGCTTGACTTTCCCCCCAAACTTGTGCCTGGTATGCAGAATAGGCTAGGGCGAGTTTTGTTTCGTCAGTTAATTTCTTTTCCTTTCTAAGTAATCGAGATATTATTTTATATCTATTCAAAGAATCTGAATTATTCTTGATTTTAAACTCCATATAAATTTCAATAATCCCAACGTATTGAATTTTTTCCCAATTTTTTTGGATTAAATTAGCAGCTTTTTTTATTTCAGAGGCGTCAATAAATTCTTTAACCGATTCCTGTAAAACAAAAATTGAGTCATCTGAAATCTTCATAGCATCTACAGCTTTTGATCCAGATAGAACCTTAAGATTTGCAAGCATATGTTTCAAATTAGAATTTTTTTTTATGCTGGCCTTGTTAAGTGAGTCAAACGCTAACTTCCATTCACCCTTGTAAGAATGAATTATCGCAAGTTTTTCAGAAAACCACTCATCCCCTTTGTACTCATTGCAATATTCTAGTAAACAATTTTCTGCATTTTTTAAATCATTTTCTTTTAAAGCAATTAAAACTTTTACACGTTTAAAGATATAGTCTGCCCTCGGAAGAGTTGCCAATATCTGTAAATATTTTTTAGCTTGAGTAAAATCATTTTTTAGTAATGATGCATTAATGAGCATAAAGGTAGAAAATAGTTTGTTACCAAAATATTTGTTTATTTTTCTAGAATTTTTTTCAAGATTATCTAAGTCACCTTTGAATAAATCAATTGCAATTTCATCTAAGGTTTGATTTCCTTGTAAAAAATTTTTTTCACGCCTTGTGTTAGAGATAAAACTTGGTAATCTTTTAACGCTAGAAAAGGTTTTGAGGATAAAAAAAATAACTAAGAAACTTATTAAAAAAATAAAAAATAAACCAACTATATTAGTTTCAATTAAATACTCTGACCAAGATATTTTTACGGTTCCAGGATGATCACTTACCCAAACTACAAAGTAAGATAGTATAAAAGTTATAATAAAATATTTAAAAACTTTTATCATTTTGACTAACTAAATTTTGTAAAATTATATCCTCTAAATTTTTAATATTTTTTTCTACCTCGTTTAATTTTTTGCTTTTCTCTAGCCAGTCACTATGTTCATCTAAATCTATTCCAGATTGTTCGATAATTCTTATGGCTTGGTTTAAATTATCCGCCAACAAATGTTCTTTAGCAGATACTAGAATATTTCTGTAGTTACCATTTTCTGTGATATTTTCATCAAAGTTTGCATCTTTGTATTTTGTTATTTTAAATGTTGAGTTAAATAATTCATTCAAATAAGTTAGAAACTGATCCTTTGATTCAAAAATTTTAGTTTCTTTTAAATCATTTTCAGTTTTTGTATTTCTAAAAAAGTCATCAAGTTTTAAGTCATACTTTCTTATTTTTTCATTAACCTCATTCAATAAATAATTTTTTTTGACAACACTTGATAGATCAACTTCACTAAAAAAATTCATCAAAGTTAATACCTCGTAATCATTTTCAAAGAAAGTTGAGATAATGGACATTTCATTTTCAATCGAGATCCTTCTACTAAACTTATTTTTTAATATTAGTAAATTTTTTAAAAGCTCGTATTGATTTAGCTCTTTTTTAAAATTACTAGTATAGTCAAACTCACCAACTTTTTTAACTCTTTCAGTAACTTCATCTAATTTCAAAAGTAGTTCACTGTTTTTATTTTCTAAGTTTTCATAAAATAAATCTGATTTTTTTATTCTTTCTGATATATTCTCAATATCATCTTCAAGAATAACTACATCACTTTGTAAGTCAGATAGAATATCAACGTTTGTTTTTTGTTTTAAATTATTTTCCAAACCAAAATCTATAGGAATTTGATATTTTTTACTTACAAACAGTCCCATTCCAAAAAAAACAAGCCCAAACGATATATATTTAACTAAAAAACTTAAAATATTTCTTTTTTTCTTAAACTCAGATTTTTCAAGATCAATAAAATCTCCCTTGGTAGGACTTTTTTTTTTTTCATCAACCAAAACTTAACCCCAATATTTTTTAATAATTAAGCTTATCATTTCGTTTTCATCAGGTCGGTTTGCAATTTCAATATTACATCGACCTAAACATTCTAATTCATTTCTAACATTTTCGCTTATAACAATAAATATTTTATCTTTACAATGTTCAGATAGATTTAATTTTATAACTTGTTCGACAAAGGATTTAGCAGTGAAACTTGAAAAAATTGCAATTATTTTGTCATTTTCTGAGATCATAAATCTCTCAAATAATTTCTTATTTTTGTTTACTTTAAATACACTATAACACTTCAAATGAGAATAATTACATTTATACTTAAAAAAAAATTGTTCCAAACTCTTATTTTTTGAGGAAGTGGGGTGTAAAATTCTTAGACCCTTTTTAAGATATTTTACCATGCCTTTTTTTAAATCTTCTAAATTACCATTTACACTGATTACATTTTTGAAACCATAGTCTACAAGTAAGTTTTTGGTTTCTCTACCCACTGCAAAAGTAATTTTATCTTCATTCAATTCTTTAACATCAATTTTAAAATTTCTTACTCCATTCTTACTTGTAAACAAAAAAATATCGTATTCTGAGGAATAAATTTTTGGATGTATTTCTTTTTTTATTTCAATCAAAGGCAAACACAAACTTTGGATTAAAAACCTTTTTAGTGTTAGTGAAGTTTTCAATCCATCCTTTTTTGGTCTTGTTAGTAAAATTTTTGACATTAGATCAATTTTTTTATTTTACTGCCAAGCTTAAAACTTTGTTTTTTGTAATTGTTTAAATCAAAAAAAGTTTTACTTTTTATTATTTTTTTTCCATCAAGTGAAGATGCCATATAACGAAAAAAAATTTGTTTCTTGTTGTTGTTTCTTTTGACTATTTTTGCTAAAGCACCTATAGGCGTTTTACAGGATCCATCTAATGCACGAAGAAATTGTCTTTCGCAATCAGACTCTATAAATGTACTTTGATGATTTATTTGATCAATTAAAGTTTCAGTATATTTATTTTTCTTTATTACTAAAGCAATAACACCTTGTCCAACGGCTGGAATAACATTTCTAATGTCTATCGATTTATAATTTTCAGTAATATTTAATCTTCTTAAACCTGCCTCTGCTAGAATTACACCATCAAAAATACCATCAATTACTTTTTTAATTCTGGTTCCAACATTTCCTCTTATTTCTAAAACATCTAGATTTTTGTTGAGATGCATTAATTGAATTTTTCTTCTAATAGATGAAGTTCCTAGTAAAATCTTTTTAGAACTTTTCTTAATATCATATTTTTTTAAAGAAAAAATTACATCATTTGGTCTCTCTCTTTTAAGTACTCCTCCAATAACTAGTCCTTTTGGCAACACTGTTGGTAAATCTTTTAAAGAATGAACGGCAATATCTATTTCAGATCTCAATTGTGCCTCATCAATTTCTTTGGTAAACAAACCTTTATTACCAACCTCAGAAATATTTTTATTTAAAAAGATATCACCTGAGGTTTTAAGAAATTTACTTTTTATAAATTTCAAAGATGAAACACCAAATTTATTACTTAAAACATTTAAAAAAATTTTAACTTGCGCTTTAGCAAGTGGACTTTCTCTAGACCCTACAGTAATTTTTTTAGAGGGATAAATCATAATTAATAACCTATTTATTTTAGTAGCATAGAATATTTTTGATAAATACTCTAATGTATAAATTATGATTGTTTTAGGTATAGAAACTAGTTGTGATGAAACTTCCGTTGCAATAATAGAACAAAAAGAAAATGATGATTTCGGTAATATTCTTGCAGAAAATACTTTGTCGCAATTTAAAAAACACTCTAAATTTGGTGGAATTGTTCCAGAATTAGCTTCTAGAGAACATGAAAATACATTAAATATTTTAGTACAAAAAACACTTAATAAAGCGAAAATAAATTTAAAAAAAATTGATGCTTTTGCCGCAACAACCGGACCTGGTTTACTTGGTGGCTTACTTATTGGTTCAAATTATGCAAAAACTTTATCTTTGGCTAATAATAAACCCTTCATTTCAGTCAATCATCTTCAGGGACACATTTTGGTATCACGATTGAAAAAAAAAATAAATTTTCCATTTTTATCTCTTCTACTATCAGGAGGACACACGCAACTACTTATTGCGAAAAAATATAATAAATTTGAAATTATAGGCGAAACTTTAGATGATGCCTTAGGTGAGGCGTTTGATAAAACATCGAGATTATTAGGATATGGTTATCCTGGTGGGCCAATAATTGAAAAATTGGCATTAAAAGGCATAAATACAAATTTTTTTAAATTACCTAAACCACTACTAAAGTCTGACGATTTTAATTTTTCATTCTCTGGCCTAAAAACATCTATAAGAAGGATAACTGAAAAACCCTTAAATAAGACTTTGCAATATAACTTAGCAAATGAATTTCAGGAATGTATTACAGAAATCCTAATAGCAAAATGTGAAAAAGCCATAAACCTATTTAAAAAAAAGATGAACCTACAATCTTTTATTCTAGCAGGAGGGGTTGCTTCAAACAAATTTATAAGAAAAAAATTTGATTTTTTATGTAAGCAACATTGTATAGAATTCATAGTGCCTGAAAAGAAATTATGCGTTGATAACGCAACAATGATTGCATGGGCAGGCATTGAAAGATTAAACAAAATAAAAAAAAGCGACTCACTTACAATGCACCCAAAACCAAGGTGGAGTTTAGAAGATCTATGAGAAAAGTTGGAATAATTGGGTCTGGTAACTGGTCACGAGCATTATCTAAGATTTTAGTTGATGCAGAAATTACCATTAAAACGAGGGATATAAGAAAAGCAAAAGCTAAATTTTCAAAAGAAGAAAGTTTATTAATTGTTGATTGTTTTGAAAAACTTAAAAATTGCGATGTAATTTTTCTAGCCAACACTTCGCAGAGTATGAGAAATGTTTTTGTACAACTTCCAAAAAACCGTAATTTGCAATTTGTTATATGCAGTAAAGGAATAGAAAAGAAAACAAATCTCCTGATGAGTGAGATATTAAAAGAATACTTTCCAAAAAGCAATTTTGCGGTTTTATCCGGACCAAACTTTTCTTTTGAAGTAATTAAAGGGTTACCCACTGCTTCAGTTATTTCGTCAAAAAACTCAAAATTTGCTGAAAACGTATCTAAAATCATAGCTCAAGAAAAGTTTAGAATCTATTTTAATACTGATGTAATCGGAACTCAAATAGGTGGAGCAATGAAGAATGTGGTTGCAATAGCATCAGGATTCATCATTGGTAAAGGTTTAGGTTTAAATGCTAACGCATCAATCATCACGAGAGGTTTATCAGAAATTATTGAACTAGGCATAAAAATGGGTGCAAAAAAAAATACTTTTTATGGTCTTTCTGGAATTGGAGACTTAAGTTTGACGTGTTCGTCTTTAAAATCTAGGAATACAAAACTAGGATACTTATTAGCGCAGCAAAAAAAAATAGTATCTGGTGAAGTTGTGGAAGGCATGGAGTCATGTGAAAGTATTTGTAAATTAGGGAAAAAATACGGTGTTGAATTACCAATATGTAATTCTGTAAAAAAAATATTATCTGGACAAAAAGTCAATAAAATTATATCAGATTTACTATCCAGGCCACTTCAGTATGAAAAATGAATACATTTATAGTTATATGCAAAGATAAAGAAAATTCTTTAGGTAAAAGACTTGCTAATAGAAATTTTCATTTGAAATATCTTCAAACCTTAAAGGAAAACCTAGTTATGGCTGGACCAATCTTAGATGATAGCGAAAATCCGAAAGGCAGCATGTTAGTAATAAAGTTTGAAAATAAAACAAAACTTGAAGAATTTTTAAAAAAAGATCCCTACGCAAAGGTGAATCTTTTTGAGACTGTTGAGATTGAACTATTTAAAAGAGTGTTTTAAAAAACTGTTTATTTTATTTTTGAGTTAATATATCTATGTGGTGAGGAAATTATGAATTTTGTAAAAAATAAAATTTCTAAGCCGTCTTTGTCAATAGAAAAGTATTTTGAAGAATACAGACTATCTATTGATGATCCGGAAAAATTTTGGAGTGATAAAGCTTCATCACTTTCCTGGATTAAGGAGTTCTCGACTGTAAAAGAGAGTACATTTAATAATGAAGTAAGTATTAAATGGTTTAGAGGAGGTTCTTTAAATGTTTCATACAACTGTATTGATCGACATTTAAAAGAAAGAGGAAAAAAGGTGGCGATTATTTGGGAGGCTGACACACCAAATGAAAGCAAAAAAATCACCTATAATGACCTTCACAATGAAGTTTGCAAATTTGCCAATGGTTTAAAGTCCCTTGGAGTAAAAAAGGGAGACAGGGTTACAATTTATCTACCTATGATTCCAGAGGCTGCTTATGCTATGCTTGCGTGTGCAAGAATTGGTGCAATTCACTCTGTTGTTTTTGGTGGATTTGCTCCCGATTCTCTTAGAGATAGAATAGTTGATTGTGGATCGTCCACAGTAATCACAGCAAATGAAGGTCTTAGGGGAGGAAAAGCTATTCCGCTGCTGTCAAATGTAAGAAGTGCAACAACTGATTTAGATATTATTGAAAATATAGTTATAGTTAATCGTACGAACAAAGAGATCAATTACCATAAAAAAGAAGTGTCGTATGAAGATTTGGTTTCAAATCAAAGTAACAAATGTGAAATAACTGAACAATTTTCTGAGGATCCACTTTTTATTTTATATACCTCTGGGTCGACCGGTAAACCAAAAGGTGTTTTGCATACTTCAGCTGGATATTTGCTTCATGCCTCAATAAGTCATAGAACTATTTTTGATTTAAAACAAGACGACATTTATTGGTGTACTGCCGATGTTGGTTGGGTTACTGGTCATTCATATATCGTCTATGGTCCATTGTGTAACGGTTCAACAACATTGATGTTTGAAGGGATCCCAACTTATCCTGATGCATCAAGATTTTGGCAGATTGTTGATAAGTTTAAGGTAAATATTTTTTATACCGCACCTACTGCTATAAGGGCCCTTATGGGTTTGGGTGATTCTTACGTTAAGAAATTTAATCTATCATCCCTTAAAGTTCTTGGAAGTGTTGGAGAGCCTATAAATCCCGAAGCATGGAAATGGTATCATGAAGTAATTGGAGGAAAAAAGTGTCCTGTAATTGATACGTGGTGGCAAACAGAAACTGGTGGAATTCTAATATCCCCAATTGCAGGAACTACTCCCCTTAAACCCGGCTCAGCAACTCTACCTTTCTATGGAGTGCAACCAATAATTGTTGATAACGAAGGGAATGAGCTACAAGGAGAATGCGAAGGAAATCTATGTATTTCAACATCATGGCCTGGAATGATGCGAACTGTATATAGAAATCACAAAAGGTTTGTTGAAACTTATTTTTCGTCATTTAAAGGAAAATACTTTACTGGGGATGGATGCCGCAGAGATAAGGATGGATACTACTGGATAACGGGAAGGGTTGATGATGTAATTAATGTTTCTGGACACAGATTAGGAACAGCAGAGGTTGAGAGTGCTTTAGTTCTTCACAAAAAAGTTTCTGAGGCTGCTGTTGTAGGGTATCCTCACGATATTAAAGGGCAGGGAATATATGCTTATGTAACTCTAATGACAGGAGAAAATTATACTGAAGATTTAAAAAAACAATTAGTAAGTTGGGTTAGATCTGTAATTGGTCCAATAGCAACCCCGGATGTGATTCAATGGGCACCAAATCTACCAAAGACACGATCTGGTAAAATAATGAGAAGAATCCTGAGAAAAGTTGCTTGCAATGAAGAAGAGTCAATTGGTGACACATCAACACTTAATGAACCAGGTGTTGTTGACGAATTGATCAAGAACAGACGTTAGATTTTAGAAGTCATGACAAATGCCATTCTTTTCCCAATCGCCATACCTGGTTGGCTCAAGACCTTCTGGCCCACCAATTTCCTTAGATTTTTTTTTCGATTTTAATTTTGACTTATTTGATTTTAACTTCTTAACCATTATACTTATTTAATATTAATAAATAAGAAAGCCACAAATAATTGGTCGATTCAAGAGAAATTTCTTCGAAAATACTCTCCGATATTTTTTACGGAAAAAGCTTTGAAAAAGCCCTTTTGACTAACAAGGAGTATGCAAAGCTTGATCAACGAGATAAATCATTAGTTAGTTTACTTGTCTTAACAACGCTTAGACGCAACGGTCAAATCAATATTGTTTTATCTAAGTATATAAAAAAGCCCCTTAAAAAGAATTTTTTAGTCAATTATTTACTTAAAATATCTGTTGCGCAAATACTCTTTTTAGAATTTCCAGAATATTCTACAGTACATAGTGCTGTAGAAATATCAAAAAAGTATAAGTCTGAAAAATTTACAAATGCAGTATTAAGAAATATTTGTAAAAATAAAAAACATCTAATAAAGAATATTCCTACAACAAATAATATTCCTGATTGGATTAAAAATGGTCTCAAAGATTTTCTTGGAGAAAAAAGACTTGCATCAATAGCAAATCAAATTTGTAAGGAACCTTGTATTGATATCAATATAAAGAGTAAAGTATTTGAGAACTATGAATGGGAAAAAATTTTGAAAGGTAAAAATGTTTTTAAAAACATCGTCAGAATTAAAAGTCAATCAAATATAGCTGATCTTCCCTTCTATAAAGAAGGTAGTTGGTGGGTACAAGGCCTTTCCTCATCACTACCAGTTAATATAATAAATACAATCTTTAAAGAAAATAAAAAAAAAGGAACGGTTTTAGATGTTGGAGCGGCTCCTGGTGGTAAATCCTTTCAACTTATAGATTTAGGATTTAAAGTAAAATCAATTGAAATCTCAAAAAAAAGAATTCTAACTTTTAGTGCTAACTTAAATAGACTTAAAATAAATTCTAACATCATTAACGAAGATTTTTTAAATGCTAAACTCAAAGAAAAGTTTGATTGCATTTTGATAGATGCACCATGCTCTGGCTCAGGTCTAATGCAAAAGAAACCTGAAATGCTAGTTGTAAAAAAAAATATTTCTTCCTTATTGCATAAACAGAAAAAAATGCTTTTGAAAGCTTCAAGTTTAGTAAAGGATGGAGGGTACATAATTTACTGTGTTTGCTCGATTCTAAAAGAGGAGGGTGAAAAACAAATTACAAATTTTCTTAATGACCAAAAATGTTTTTCAACTGAGAATTTTTTTTCTGATATACTAGAATTTGGTATGGTTTTAAAATCAAATACATTTTTAGCTACACCTAATTCTTTTGGAAAGAAAGGAGGAGTTGATGGATTCTTCATAGCCTGCTTGGTAAAAAATAAAGTTTAATTTAGATAGTTTATAGTTCGTTTGATTTTTTTATATGTTTTACAATAATTTTATTTACAATTTCTTACTCGATAGAAAATCATCCTCAGAAATTACATTTATTCCTGAGAATTTATGGACAGGAAATCCAGATGAAGGAAAAAAAATTATTGACGGTTTTTTAAGTTTCAGTGGTGAGAGTATTGCTTTTAATAAAAACGTGTGGAGAAAAAATAATGCAAGTATTAGTTGGAATGAGGAACTTCACACTTTTGAATGGATTAAAAATGTTAAGGCATTAGGAACAAATAAAGCAAGACTTTTTCTTAGAGATAATATACGAGAATGGATAAGATTTAATCACACTTGGGACCCGATTGGCTGGAGAAATGATATTCTAGCAAAAAGAATTTTTCATTTGATGAGTAACATGTCTTTTTTCTATGAAACTGCAGATGAAAATTTCCAAAAAAAATTTACAAAATTACTTAATAAACAATCAATACATCTAATAAAAACTTATAAAAGAAAAGATTATGGTGATGAAAAAATATTCATAGTAAAAGCTATAATCTTAGGTTCTCTGAGTTTCAAGAATTTATCAGGAAAATTAAATTCAGGGATTAATTATCTCAAACAAGTTATTGATAAAGATATACTTGATGATGGATTGCATTACCTAAGGTCTCCCAGTGAACAATTTATTTTTTTACAATCTCTAATAGACATTAAAAATTTTCTAGGGCTTTCAAAAATAGTTATACCAAAATTTTTAAATGAGAATATTTATAAATTGTCCTCAGTATTAAAATTTTTCAAGATCGGAAATGGCGAGCTATCAATTTTTAATAAATATAAATTCATTGACCCGGATGAAATAAATGAGGTTTTAAAAAGATCAAATTCAAAGTTAAAGATTCCTGATTCTCTAAAATTGTCTGGTTTTCAGAGAATTAGCGAAAATAGATTAAGTTTTTTAATGGATTGCGGAAAACCAACTCAAGAAAAAACACATGCGAGCTCACTTTCATTTGAATTTTCACATGGATCCGAAAAAATTGTCGTTAATTGTGGGTCCCCATTTATAAATAATAAGCAACTCAGTGAAGCGCTAAGATCTACAGCTGCACACAGTACTATTAGTATTGATAATATAAATTCTTCTGATATTTTCTTTGAAAAAAATACAGGTTCAAGGATAGCAAATGTTTGGTCAGAAAAATTAAAAGACAGAAATAACTTTTGGATAAACTCTGCGCACTCAGGTTACAAAGATTTGTTTGGGTTAGTGCATAATCGAAAAATTCATGTCGACACAGAAAAACTTATTATTCGAGGTCAAGATTATTTTTCAAGACCTTTAAAACAAAATAACAATATACCTAAAATGCTTTTTTTACGATTTCATATTCATCCAGATGTTAAACTCAGTGCGACAGCTAGTAAAAGAAAAGTAGTGCTAAAGTTGCAAAACAACATCGGTTGGGAGTTTATATGCTCAGAGCCAAAAGTTCAAATTAATGAAGGTATTTATTTTGGTGCAAGGAAATTGAGAAAAAAAAATAATCATATTTTGATTTCTGATAATATCATTCCTGAAAAAAGAATTAAATGGTTATTCAGAGTTATAAAGTAATTTAAAGTGACCAATAGTTTTCAGAAAAATCGTTCCTAAATTTTCCCTTTATATCAAAAAAAACTCCATTGGGTTTTAAAAGCGGCAAAAATTCTTTTTTCAATTCCTTTAAAAAATAATTGTGGGGAACAGATAAAATCACTGAATCGTATATAGCTTTTTTTTTTTTTGAAAAATCCAAACTTTGAAAATCTTTTAATTTTTCAATAAAAGGATCGTAAATTATGACTTTATGTTTTTGTTTTTTTAAAAATTTAATTAACTCCAAACTTTTAGAATTTCGAAGATCAGGAACATCCTCTTTAAAAGTAATGCCTAGAAACAGAATGTTAGCTTTCTTTTTGATTTTTTTACTTATTTGTTTTCCAATAAACTCGACCATTTGATCATTAGTTTGTCTTCCTGACAATATAACTTGAGGAGCTATCTTCAAGCTATTTGCTTTTTCTGCTAAATAATATGGGTCTACTCCAATACAATGTCCACCGACTAAGCCCGGCTCAAAATTAAGGAAATTCCATTTTGTCAGAGACGCCTCTAAAACATCGTATGTACTAATATTTATTTTATTACAAATTTTTGAAACCTCATTGATAAATGCTATATTTATATCTCTTTGAGAATTTTCAATCACCTTTGCTGCTTCAGCTACTTTAATGCTTTTTGCCAAAAAAACTTTCCCCTCAGTAAGCTTTGAATATATTTCAAAAAGCTCTTTTTCAACTTTCGCATTTTGACCTGATATTACTTTATTAATTTTATCTATGGTATGAATTTTATCGCCTGGATTAACTCTCTCTGGTGAATAACCAAGAAAAAAATCCTCTCCACATTTTAATTTGTTTGAGTATTTTTCAAGCTCGGGTCCGCAAATCTCCTCGGTCGCACCAGGGAAAACTGTACTTTCAAAAACAACTATATCTTTTTTCTTAAGTAGAGGTCCGATAACTTTACATACATTTAATAAGGCCGTGAAATCTGGTTTTTTTTTTGAATCAATAGGTGTTGGAACTGTAGCAATAAAAATATTACAGTCTTTTAAATCTTTTTGTGATTTTGTTATTAAAAGTTTTTTATTATTTTGCTGATTTATAAGTTTCTTTGGATCGACCTCCAGTGTTGAATCAATTCCTTTTATAAGTTGATTAATTCTGTTATTATTTATATCAAAACCTTTAACGCTAAATGTCAAGGATAACTCTAATGCTAAAGGGAGACCTACATAACCTAGCCCAAGAACAGCTATTTTTTTTTCGCTCATAAAATTAATTCTTAATTAGAAAATATGATAGTTTTTTTTATACCATTAATATTGTTTGTAATTAGTAATTATTTAATAAGAAAACTTATACCATTTTTAAAAGAAAAGTCACTTGTTGATTACCCTTCTGAAAGAAGTAATCACCAAATTTTAGTACCAAAAGGTGCCGGTATAGTCATTATACCTTTATTCATTTTTTCTATATTAGGAATTTTTGTTTCTCAAGATTTTTTTGACAAACAGTGGTTTATTTTTCTCATCTCTACTGTAATTTTATTCATAGTTTCCTTAATTGATGACTTTAAAAATCTATCAGCTCCGATAAGACTTTTGGTACACGTAATAACTGTAGCGATATCTATTTTTGTTTTAAAAGAAGATATCTATAAATTCATTGATAACAATATTCTAGAATTTATTGATTTTAATCGACTTTTTATTTTTTATTTTTTTTCTTTTGCTTTAACACTAATTTGGGTATGGATAATAAATCTATTTAATTTTATGGATGGAATGGATGGGCTTACTTGTACTCAGGTTTTATTTTTAGCATTTACAACAAATATATTATATCTTTTGGGATACATGAATGAAAACTTTCAATTTCTTAGCCTTATATTAATCTCTTTATTTTTAGCATTTTATAGTTTTAACAAACCTTCAGCTCAAATTTTTTTAGGTGATGTTGGATCAATACCAGTCGGATACATTGCTGGATTAGTTTTAATTTATAATTTTTTAAATGGTGGTCCAATTGTACCATTATTAATAATTTCTATGTATTATTTGTCTGATTCAACTCTAACTTTAATTATCAGAATAATTAAGAAAAAAAATATTTTTGAAGCTCACAGCGATCATTTCTATCAAAAAATTCTTAGAACTGGTCAAACACATAGGCAAGTGTTAAATAAGATAACTATTTTACTTTTTTTTCTATTTATTTTTTCAATGATTTCTGTTAAGTATCCTTTTGTATCATTGATCTCAGCAATTTTTTTTACACTAGGGTTCTTAATTTTTCTTCATAAACACTATCAAGATGAATAAAAAAATACTTATTACTGTAATACATGATTTTTTTATTTTTTGCCTTTCATTTTTCATGGCACTTTTGCTTAGACTTGAATCTGATTATGCAATACTTCTGATGCAGTCACTTTGGGTTTTTTCTATATTATTTGCATTTAGCAATATCGTCATCCTTAACTACTATGGTCTGTATCATGGAATATGGAGATATGCCTCAATGCATGAGATTATATCCATTTTCAAAAGCATTGTTATTTCAACTCTTTTTACAATTGCACTATTATTTTTAATTTTTCGACTTCAAGACATACCGCGTTCATTTCCAATACTATTATTTATTGTTTCATTACTTGGAGTAACTGGACCAAGAGTTCTTTATAGGATTTTAAAGGATAAGTTAATAAAAAAAAAATCAAAAATTCCTGTATTAATAGTTGGCGATAACGATCCCTCTGAAAACTTTATTAGATTAACCAAAATAGCAAAAAATTCTCCGTATAATGTTGTAGGTATTGTTGGAACTAAAAAATCGGGTGTAGGAAGAAGAATCCATAATATCCCAATATTGTCCTCTGTTAATGATTTAGATAGTCTTCAAAAAAAAATTAAGGGTTTAGAACTGCAAAGAGTCATTATTTCAGATAATACTATTGATTCAAAACTAATTGAGTCTCTGTATATCTTTTCAAAAAAAAATGGTCTAGCTATTGGCGTAATCCCAAAAATTTCGAACTTCTCATTGGATCCTGGAGCTCAATTCACGGCAAACCCAATTGCTATAGAAGATGTTCTTGGGCGTAAACAAAAAGTACATGATACGCCATTACTTTCGCAAATAACAAACAAAACCATTTTAATCACAGGCGCTGGTGGAAGTATTGGTGGGGAGTTAGCAAGACAGGTATGCTCCCTAAATCCGAAACTCATTATCCTACTAGAATCTAATGAATATGCTTTATATAAAATTTCATCAGAGGTAAAAGGACCTTTTATTAGTAAATTAGCTGACATAAGAGATAATGCTCGAATGGAAGAAATAATTAAGAACCACAAACCTGACATAATTTTTCATGCAGCAGCATTAAAACATATTACATTTGTTGAAGATGACCCAATTGAGGCATTAAAAACTAACTTTTTGGCAACCGTAAAGATTTGTGAGCTATGTAATCTTTACGAAATTCCAAAAATGATTTTTATTTCTACCGATAAAGCTGTTTACCCGACAAATATAATGGGTGCATCAAAAAGGTTGTGTGAAAAATATATTCAACAAATTTCAAATTTAAATTGTAATACAAACTTCTCAATAGTCAGGTTTGGGAATGTTTTAGGTTCAACTGGCTCAGTTATACCTTTATTTGAAAATCAAATAAAAAAAGGTGGACCAATAACCATTACACACCCAAAGGTAACAAGATTTTTCATGACTATCAGGGAAGCTGTAGAGCTAGTTTTAATCTCCTCACAGTTAACTACCAAAAAAAATGGTGGTATATTCATCTTAGAGATGGGGGATTCTGTTTCAATCAAAGACCTTGCAAAGAGAATGATAACTTTATCTGGAAAGACTGAAGCTGAAATAAAAATTGAATTTACTGGCTTAAGAAAGGGAGAAAAAATTGCTGAAAAGCTTAACTTTAGCAACGAAGAAATGAGCAAAACAGAAGTAGATGGGATTTTGTTTACTAAAAACAAACTTTATAATGTTGATTTCACTGATTATGAAAAACTGGCCTCATTAATTATGAAAAATAATATGATTGAGGCCATGAAAAAGTTTAGAGAAATACTACCTGAATTTAAAAACAATGAAGAAGATAAAAATTAAAACTGCTCTAGTATCTGTATCTGACAAAGAGAAATTAGAGAAATTAGCCGATTATTTTTTTAAAAACAAAATACATGTTATTTCAAGTGGTGGCACTTTTAAATATTTAAAAAAATCAAATTATAAATTACAGTTAACTGAGGTTTCCTCATACACTAATTTTCAAGAAATTTTAAATGGGAGAGTCAAAACATTACACCCACTCATTCACGCAGGGATTTTAGCTGATAAAAATAAAATTAGTCACAAGAATCAACTCAAAAAATTAAATATTAATCCAATAGATTTGGTCATTGTAAATCTTTATCCATTTGAAAATACTATGAATAAAAAGTCAGTAGAGTCTAAATGTATTGAAAATATTGATATTGGGGGCCCATCATTAATAAGAGGTGCAGCAAAAAATTTTAAGAGTGTACTGGTTGTAACATCTCCGAGTCAATATAACGAATTTATTGACGAGGCAAACAAAAATGGTAATTACATAAACTATGAAATTAGAAAGAAATTCGCAACGGAGGCATTCAAACATACCGCTTATTATGACTCTGTGATTGCCAATTGGTTTGATAAAAATGCCAAATTTTATCAATCAACCAAAACTGCAATACCTCTAAAAAAAGTTAGTGACTTGAGATATGGAGAAAATCCACACCAAAAAGCAGCAATTTTTTTTTTGGGAAATGATAAAATTAAAAAAATTTCAGGTAAGGATTTGTCATATAACAACATTAATGATTTAGAAATAGCCTTTGATCTCGCCAATAATTTTAAAAAAAATTCATGTGTGATTGTTAAACACGGAAATCCGTGTGGTGTTGCTCTAGACAACAAGCAGGTGAATGCATATAAAAAAGCACTCAACTGTGACACCGTTAGTGCTTTCGGTGGTATTGTAGCATTTAATAAAAAATTAGATGAGCAGACTTCAATAGAAATTTTAAAAATTTTTACAGAAGTTGTGGTTGCACCAGATTTTTCACTAAAAGCAAGAAAATTGTTATCTCAAAAAAAAAATCTTATTTTAATTAAATATAACAATAATAAACTAGCTAATAAATTATCTATAAAATCAACGAACAACTTTTTACTTATTCAAGACAGAGATTTAAAAAAAATTGATCAAAAAAAATTAAAATTTATGACCAAAAAACCTCATAAAAAAGTAATAGATGATATGAATTTTGCTTTTACTGTAGCAAAATTTATCAGTTCTAACGCTATTGTTATTGCAAAAAATTTGTCAACAGTTGGCATTGGTGTTGGTCAAACGAATAGGATTGACTCTGCTGAGCAGGCTATCAAAAGAATGAATAATAATTTTGGTAAAATACAGGGTGTTCTTGCCTCTGACGGATTTTTTCCTTTTCCTGACATTATTAAAATTTGTGCTAAAAACAACATTCTAAATATTATTCAGCCTGGCGGTTCCTTGAACGATGACTTAGTTATTCAGGAAGCTAAGAAGCAAAAAGTTAATTTAGTATTTACTGGAACAAGACACTTTAAGCATTAGTTTTAACAAAAGGTAATAAAGAAATAATAAAAAATAAAGGAATTACTAATAACCCTTGTCTTATTTCTGAAGTAATATTAATAACCAAGCTTACTAGTAAGGGACCTAATATTGAACAAATATTACCAAACATTGAGTAGACACAAAAAGCTGACAATTGATTTTCAGATTTAAGTTTCTTCGCTATCACGCTTCTACTGGCAGCTTGAATTGGACCAATAAAGAAACCGATCATCAAGGAAAGAAGCCAAAAAATTTTTGTATCATTTATATAGTAAAGAGTAAAAGTTATAAATAGTAAAAAAACAATACACGTTAAAACTATTTTTTCTGAACCAATTTTGTCTTCAATTTTTCCAAGAGACAAACAACCCATAATACCGAATAAATTTATGAAGATCCCAAGTTTTAGTATTTCCTTTTCCGAAAATCCAAACAAAAAAGATGCGATCATACTTGCAAAAGCAAAAATACATATAACCGCATTGTTAAAAAAAAAATAACTTACAAAAAATTTATTTATAGAATTAATCTTAATGTTTTTAAAGAAGGAAGAAAAATTATCAATTTTGAAGACTTTATTTTTATAATTGTTTATATGTTTTAAACCAAATACAAATGTCCAAATTCCTACGAACGGCCCAATAAAAAGAAAAATTGACTGCCCAAATACTTTATAATCGTTTAACTCAGTAAAGTTTAAAATAGCTAGCACACTTATTAGTGATAACAATCCCCCTAGATAGCCTGTTGCCCATCCTAAGTTGGAAATTAAACCTCTTTTTTCATTTACTGAAACACTGTGCAAAGATAAATTGTAAAAAAGATTTATAATTTCAAAAGCTACAAATGAAATAGCAATAAAAGTTAAAGGGAGATATTCATTTGATTCTTTATCAAAACAATATAACAGTGAAACTGACAAAATAAGTGAGTAAAAAGATAATTTAAAAAATCTAATTCCCAAATTTTTATTTTTGTTTCCTTTAAATATTACTAATAAAAAAATTAGAAAACTTAATATACTTCCAGTTGAAATAGCATATCCCCAATTACTCGTTCCTATTTCAGGCGTAATAGCAATTTCTTTAGCATAAAAAGCACCATATATAAAAGTAATGATAAGTGTTGGGTAACTAGAAATCCCAAAGTCAAAAAAGCACCAATCTCTTATCTTTTTGTGTTTAAATTCGCTAAACATATATATTTTAGTAAATATTATAAATAAATTAATTTTTTATAAAAAAATCATTGTATTTTATATTATACGATATTTTAATTACAGTAACCATTTTGTAGTACACAAGGATTGACTTGAACTGACTGATCTGGTGTTGATACTGTAATTCTTTCAGAAGTAGCTGGCATTGAGCGATGAGATGTTTTAGATGGCAATAACTTTCTATTATTTCCATTACTCATTGTCTGTAATGCCCGCAGAACCCCAGCTCTGGACCTTAGAGGCGAGGTTATATCAAAAACAAAAGACCCACCAACAAAAGTATAATTTGAAATCAAACCTGTTCCATTACTCATTGTTAGGGTATGTAAACTTAGTGGATGAGTTGATACGGCAATACTTGGAATTCTTCCAATACCTGATAAATTCAACGTTTCACCAGCAGGCAAGTTTGTAAAACGAAGTTCAGATACCTCAACATCTGTTCCCTCTGGTCCTCCGGCAACTCTACTACCAAATAAATTAACTGGTCTTTGTGTAACAGTTAATGTTGCATTCCCCAAGGTATAATTAGGGTGAGCTGACTGCAAAGTTCCAATAGTAACACCTTTTGAACCAACGCCGGCAGATGCAAAGCTACCTGAGCCTGATAACGTCACGGTATCGCTGCCTACAGTATTACTAAAGGTATTGAAGGCCGAACCTCCCGCTATAGTGGAAGCATCATAGTGCCTTGATCCAGTCGCGTTTGTAGTTCTTGGGTTTACATCAATGGTGTGAGTACCGCCAGTGAGAGTGTAATTTGCCGACTGAGCTCCACTTAGAGAAAGTGTACCAACGGACAACGACTTGCCTATACCTACGCCAGTGGTGGACATAGTTCCAGTACCACTTAGTGCGAGTGAGTGTCCGAGCACAGTATTAGTAATACCGTTAGTTTTTAAATCGCTGTTTGTTACACTTACACTAGCATCATAAGTTTTTTCAAAAGCAGTATTAATGGGTCTTTGGGTTACTGTTAGAGTAATGGAACCAATAGTATAGTTTGATGAGGAACCACTTCCGCTAGCCAAGGCTAACGTACCAGCTGTCACAGATTTGCCTACTCCGACGCTAGCATTTGATATGCTTCCTGTACCAGTCACTGTTAAAATCTCGCTTCCTACACCTGTTGTTACAACCAAATCTGTTCCATTGACAACAGTAGTTCCATCAAAAATTCTCGATCCTGAAATATTTACCTGTCTAGAGTTTACATCAAATGTTCCACTCGCTAACGAATAGTTTGAAGCCAATCCTGTTCCGTCTGTGAGGGTTAGTGTTCCCAGTGTTATAGTTTTACCTGCGCCTGAAAGAGCGCTAGCAACAGAACCAGCTCCTGTTATCGCTAATGTTTCGCCTCCAGCGGTATTATTAAATGTGCTGATATCAGAACTACTTACTGTTGTTGTAGAATTATAAAATCTAGATCCGCTTATTGTTACAGGTCTTTGAGTAATGGTTATTTGATGGGTCCCGCCAACTAGTGAATAGTTGGATGTAGATCCTGGAGTTCCACTTACTCCATTACCTAGTGATAATCCAGTTGTATTAATTGTTTTGTTTGTCCCGACATTAGCGCCTGCAGTCATGCTACCACTGCCTGACAACGTTAGATCTTGACCACTAACAGTACCTGATATTGTTAAATCTGTCGACGCTACAGTATCTAACGAATCGTAAACTCTCGTTCCACTCAATGAAACTGGCTTGACATTAATATCTAAAGTAGCCGATGTTAAAGAATAATTTGAGGCCACACCTGTATTATCAGACAGAGCTAACGTTCCCAGTGTAACAGCTTGTTGTCCTGCACTAACATTTTCTGAAGACACTGCACCTAATCCTGTTAATGAAAGTGTTTCAGAACCAACAAGGTTATTAAAGGTCACTGAAAGATTTGAAGCGTTAACATCCTTAGTATTGTCATAAATCCTACTAGTTGTTAATGTTACTGAACGTGTTGTAACATCAAAAGTACCGCTACTTAGACTGTAGTTACTTGCAGCACCGGTGCCATCTCCAAGTGTAAAACCAGAAACGGTTATTGTCTTACTTGATCCAACACTTTGTGATTCTAGAAATGTTGTGTTTCCAGAGATTGTCAGAGTTTGTCCTCCAACTGTATTGTTAAAGGTTGTGATGCTTCCCGCATTGACTGCTTTTGTACCATCATAAACTTTTGTACCTGAGATTGTTATTGGTCTCTTTGTTATCGTGATGGTTTGTTCATTGATAGTATAATTGTTTGCTAAACCACCATTAGATCCATCAGCTAGAGAAATAGTAGTTGATCCAGAATTTAATTGATTAGCACTTGCCAAGTATATGCCGACATTATCTGAATTGGTTACAACATCACCACTTAATCCTAATGTCTCCGATCCAACCAGCCCAGATGCAACTGACATTATTGAATTGTTAAGTGTTGCGCTATTATCGTAAACTTTTGTTCCAGTAAGATTGACTTGCTTCTTGGTAACATCCAATGTGCCTGATGCTAGAGAATAATTTGTAGCTACACCTGTATTATTTGCTAACGCAATAGTTCCTAGTGAAATATTTTGTGTTCCAGCTGAAACATCCTTTGATGCCACTGTTCCCGAACCAGATAAAACCAGACTCTCACCTGAAACTAAATTCCCAAATGTGTATGTTAAATCTGATGTGTTTGCCGTAGTTGTTCCGTCATAACTTCTTGATGAGGTAAATGTTAATGGCCTTGGAGTTACATTTAATGTATGTGTTCCTCCGGACAGTGTGAAGTTACTTGCAGTGCCTGAACCCGTGGAGTCAAGTTCTAAGGTTCCTAGTAAAACTGTTTTTCCATTTCCTGAGGATTCAGATAAAAGTGTACCTGCTCCTTTTAATCCAAGGCTCTGACCACTAACACCAGTTGTAACTGTTAAACTTGTATTCGGAACGGTAGTAAGACCATCATAAACTTTTGTCCCATTTAAACTAATTATCTTTGGTGTAATTTCAAAACTTGTTGTGTAGCTATTTAATGTATAATTACTCGCGTTAGGGCCCGTTAATGCCAAATTAACAGATGTCACTGTCTTATTAGCGCCAACATCAGCAGACACAACTGTTCCCTGTCCAGATAAACTAACTGTTTCTCCTGTTAACAGATTAGTAAGCAATAAGTCTGAACTGTCTATAACATTCGTTCCATTATATTGTCTACTTCCAGTTACATTTACAGCCAAAGGGGAAATGTCAAATGTATGAGTTCCTCCAGCTAAAGTATAGTTGCCGGCTAAACCCGACCCGTTTCCTAGAGACAAAGTCCCAAGTGAAATCGCTTTATTCATTTCAACTGAATTGGTCGAAACTGATCCTGTTCCAGAAACCGTCAGAGTTTCTCCTGAAACAATATTTCCAAATGTATTTATATCTGAACTTAATACATTTGTTGTGGCATCATAAGCTCTAATACCATCAAGGTTAATTACCCTTTGGGTAACATCCATTAAAGCTGAATTAAGCGTATAATTACTTGGGTTACCAGAACCAGCAGCCAAGACTATTGTTCCTAAAGTTACTGCTTTAGAGCTTCCAACATCTGCACTTGCAACAGAACCTGTGCCTGAAAGAGCTAGTGTTTCACCGCCTTGTAAACTATCAAATGTTGGTGTCAATGATGCACCTGAAACTGTTGTTGTTCCATCATATTCTCTTGATAATGTAACATTGAGCATTCTTGGATTTATGGTTACATTTATTGTCGCTGAAGTTAATGTATAATTACTGGCAAGTCCGGTTCCGTCAGCTAAGGCTAATGTATTGTTATTTGTTATCGTTTGAGAACCTGCACTTGCCGCTCCTAATATTCCAGAACCCGTCAACGTTAGATTTTCCCCACTTACACCCGAAGTAATTGTAAGAATTGAACTATCTGCCGTTGTAGTGCTGTCATAAAGGCGAGATCCAGAAATAGTTACCGGTCTGCCAGTTATGTCAGCAGTTAATGAATTAATTGAATAGTTACTAGCAGATCCCGTTCCATTGGCTAATGCAAGATTTACTGATGTTATCGATTTTCCAGCTCCGACATTGGCTGATGTAACCGTTCCCGAACCTATAACGGACAACGTCTCACCACCAACAATATTATTAAAGGTTGAAAAGTCAGATCCATTAATTGTTGTTGTTCCATCATAAATCTTTGAAGCCTCTAAATCTAATGGACGTTGAGTTATATTGACCGTTGCTGATGAAAGTGAATAATTTGTGGCGTTTCCACTGCCGCTGGCAAGTGCTAGTGATCCCAAGGTTACTGATTTACCATTACCGACATTTGCCGTTGCTGTTCCCGCTCCCGTTATACTAAGTGTATCTGCTCCAGCTAAATTACTGATTGACGTTAGATTGGTTCCATTCACAGTTGTTGTTCCATCGTAAACTCTTGAGCCACTAGCCGTTACCGGTCGTGCTGTAACATCCATTGTTGCCGCTCCTGATAAGTCATAATTCAAAGCCAGTCCACTACCATCAGATATAGCTAGTGTATTCAGGGTAATTGTTTTTCCTGTGCCAACAGACGATGTAGAAAGCGTTCCACTTCCACTTAAAGTAAGCGTTTCTGATCCAACTAATCCTGTTAAACTTAGATCTGATGAATTAGCCGCTGTTGTCGAGTCATAAACTTTAATACCTGAAAGTCCTAGTGTCTTTTGGGTAATAGTGGCTGAGTAAGTTCCTCCACTTAGAGTGTAGTTTGAAGCTGTCCCTGTTCCATCTGATAGTGATAGTGAGCTTACCGTTATATCCGAGGTTGAAAAAGACCCAGCATTTATAGTGTTTGTTGAAATATTCCCTGATGTGGTAAGTGTTTCAACGCCAACTAAGTTTGATAACGTAACAGACCCTGAGGTGATTGAGGTGTTTCCATCATAAGCTTTCGTTGCTGTAATATTTAATGGTCTTTGACTTACATCAAATGTTGCTGAACTAAGGCTATAATTTGACGCACTACCTGTGTTATCAGCTAATGCAAGTGTTCCAAGGGTAACTGCTTTATTTGTTCCCACATTTTGATCTGCAATTGTTCCAGAGCCAGTAAGAGCAAGTGATTCACCCGAAACAATATTAGTAAATGTTGTAAGATCATTGTTAGCTACTGTTGTTGTTCCATCATATACACGACTACCAGACAGAGTAATTGGTCTAGCCGTTACGTCAAATGTACCACTAGCCAAAGAGTAGTTGGATGCCTCACCACCATTAGTTCCGTCAGCTAAGGCAAGTGTGCCAAGTGTTACTGTTTTATTTGTTCCAACTTGAGGTGTGGTCACCGTACCAGAACCACTTATGGTTAAAGTTTCAGTAAGGGCTAATCCATTAAATGTCGAAATATTTGCTGCTGCTACCGTTGTGTTTCCGTCATAAACTTTAGAACCATCTATTGATATGGCTTGCTGAGTGATGTTAAAAGTTTTTGTTCCAATTGTATAGTTCGTCGCAAGACCCGATCCATCTGTTAGCGTTAGCGAGACATCAGTTATTGTTTTATTTGATCCTACGTTTTTAGAAGCTACAGTACCATTTCCTGTTAATCCCAGGGTTTCGCCTGCTACTAAATTTGAGATAACTAGATCAGAACTATCCGCGGTGGTTGTTCCATCATAACTCCTTGTTCCTGTAAGCGTTACCCAACGTTGGGTGATATCAAACGTTCCCGTAGTTAGGTTATAATTGCTTGCTAATCCAGTTCCATCATTAATACTTAGTGTTCCGTTAGTAATTGATTGACCTGATTGAACGTTTGCAGATGCTACTGAACCAGATCCAGAAAATGTTAGTGTTTCTCCTCCGATTAAATTAGTAATTGTAGTAAGTTCAGATGAGCTTACTGTCGTATTTCCGTCGTATACTTTTGTCCCACTGAAAGTCAAAGTTCGCTGAGTAACATCGAAGGTATGAGTGCCCCCGGTGAAGGTATAATTTGAAGCGAGGTGAGTTGGGTTGGCTCCGTTATTTAGTGTTAAAGTATTAAGCGTAATTGTCTTCCCAGCACCCACATTTTTGTCGGCAATTGATCCCTGACCAGTCAACGATATTGACTCACCACCGACAAGTCCGCCGATGCTTAAATCAGTTGGCAAAGTTATCGCTGTTGCGTCGTATGTACGAGTACCAGTTATGCTAACTGGTTTTTGATTAATCGTCAATAAATGCGTTCCAGAAGACAAAGTATAGTTCGCCGCTAATCCACCGTTACTGCCGTCTGCAAGACCAAGTGTGCCTACACCTATTGTTTTATTGGCCGCAACGTTCTTATCAGCGAGTGTTCCCGCCCCACTTAATACCAATGTCTCTGATCCGACTAAATTTCCAAGGCTTAAGTCACTAGAATTGGCATTTGATGTCGCATCATACAGACGTGTTCCTGTCGCATTTACAACTCGTTGCGTTACTGTTAATTGATGTGTTCCTCCAGTCAAAATATAGTTAGCAGCAAGACCTCCATTTGTTCCATTAGCAATCGATAATGTGTTCAGAGTTACACTTTTATTCGTCCCAACATTTGCGTTGGCGAGTGTACCATTACCCGATAACGTTAATGTTTCTGACCCCACTAAATTACTTAAAGTTAAATCACCTGAACTGGCTGTTGTACTACCGTCATAAATACGACTACCAGATGAACTTAGTACTCTTTGCGTAACTTGGAACGAACTTGCCGCATGGCCTGTTAATGTATAATTACTTGCTAAGCCACCATTCGTACCATTACCCAGCGTCAAGGTACCCTCATTAATACCGGCACTAGCATAGGTCGCCGCATTAGCGGATGAGACAGTCCCGCTTCCTCCACTAATTATAAGAGTTTGCGTTCCAACTGTACCAACAACTGATGTAATATTACCCGAACTAATCGTGGTATTACCGTCATACGTTTTATTTCCTTGGATTGAGACAACTTTCGGATTAACCGTAAAGTTATGTGTACCACCAGTAAGGGTATAGTTGGAAGCTGTTCCTCCACTGCCATCAGCGATTGTAATGCCGGCTAAATTTGTAATTGTATAACTACCCACATTGGCTGAACTAATCGTAGCTGTTCCCGAGTGGTTTAGGGCTTCACCTGAGACTAAGTTACTTAATGTAATGTCTGCCGCTAACGCATCCGTGTTCGCATCATAAATCTTAGACCCCGACGAGTTCAGCACTCTTTTTGTAATATTGATTACCGTTGAGTTTAAACTATAATTCGATGCCAGACCTGTTCCATCAACAAGAGCAAGGTTCCCATTACTGCTCATAGCTATTCCATTAGCAACATTGGCACTAGCAGATGTGCCAGAACCACTTAATGTTAGAGTTTCTCCCCCTTGCAACGCATCAAAGCTGCTCAAAGTCGAACCTGCAGATGCTGTTGTTCCGTCATATTGTCTGGCTAGTGTCGCATTTAGCGGACGTTGATTCACAGTTAACTGATGCGTACCGCCACTAAGCGTATAGTTAGAAGCTAACCCAGTATTATCAGCAATAGATAATGTATTTAATGAAACTGCTTTATTGGCGGCAACATCAGCATCACTTAATGTACCGCTTCCTGATAATGTCAATGTTTCGGAACCTACAAGATTACTTAGAGTTAAGTCGCTGGAGCTAGCTGTTGTAGTTGCATCATACAGTCTGCTTCCTGAAGAACTCAACACTCGCTGGGTAATTGCAAAGGAATTGCTTGTAATAGTGTAGTTTGACGCAAATCCTGTTCCGTCAAGCAATCTAAATCCTGCTCCATAATCAGAGGCTGTTTTACTTGTTGCCGTTTCAATATCTGATTGATTTGTCGCTACTGTAAAAAGGTCTTTGCCGCTAATACTTGATCCAACAACACTAGCGCTTGCCTTAGCCTTTGCAGAAGTCGCAGTAGTTTTGGTATTATCCGAATAAGTCATCACAAAATAAGCGATTCCAGAACCAGCCGTGTTCATCAATTCAAGTGCTCTTTGTGTAAAATCCTCAGTTGATTCTCCAGAATCTGGAGTAAGTTCGTGATTTGAGGTTCCTGGCCAGTTTACTTTAGTACCATCTCCTCCATGATCAGCTACCTTTTTGTAAGTAACATGAGAGTTATTGACATCAGAAACTAACAAATTACCCGATCCAGTATTATATGTTCCAACATTCACATTGTTAGTATTAATATCATCATCCAAAGCTAATGTTTCACCACCCTGTAAACCTGAAACAGTTATTATAGAATTGTCAAAGTTTACT
>CACIYM010000003.1 GCA_902590895.1 uncultured Alphaproteobacteria bacterium | reverse complement strand
TTATCTTTGTAATAAGACATTCTAAGTTTTTTAAACTTATTCTTAACTTCACTAGGAAAATCAACTTCAGAATATTTAACAATTTTGTCGGTGAAAAAAACTGAGATATTAAAAAAGTTCTCAGGAATGGTTCCCTCATAGACTTTTTTTACAATCATTTTTTCCTCACCATTGAGTTTATCAGTTATTTCTTTGAGAAATGTATGAGGGAAAACAACGTCATTTGGGAAAGTAAGGTCTTTTTTATCAGTTTGAGGAAACTGGACAATTAAATTATTATCTTTTTTTGCTTTTCCAATTGTTCTTTCAACTAACTCAGCATTTTCTTTTACTTCAAGAACAAATTCCATATTTTCTCCACTAACATTTTCATTTATGGAATAATTAATCTCATTTACTGTTCCTACCCCATAAGAGTTGATAAATCTAGTCATCATTCTTTGATTGGAAACCCATGAATTGTCGCAGTTGTTAATCCAGTCAATAAATAATTGGCCATAGGCTTTGTCAACATAGGTTTTACCAGGAACTCTTACTATATCTGAGTTTCCTAAGCTAACTTCGTATTCGCTTTGATAAGAAAGAAGCTTAGATTCTGTTTCGGTGTAAGAAAAAAACCAAAGGCATGTAAATAAAACAAATGGCTTAATACTGTTGTTGCATATTTTAGTAAGTGACATGAGTTTACGAAACATATAATTATTGTAATAATAGGGTAAGATAGTATTTTTTCTATTATGATTAAAGTATTAATTTTTATAATCATTTTTATTTTTATCTTAGGAATTTTCTTTTTTTCAAAAAAATTAGGAAAAAAGTTTTTACTTTTAAATTATTTTTTAATTATTTGTCTATTGTCATTCTTTTTTGCTTTTTTTCTAGTAAATGAAAAAAACAATAAAAAAAACTACATACCCCCTACATTTGACGGTGAAAAAATAGTTCCAGGTCATTTTAATGAATAAAATAATAGATTTTGAGAAACAAGCTAGAAGTTTAGGAATAATGATAGATGAAATAAAATTTATTCAGAATGCATTAAAAAATTGTGGAGGTGAATTATTTTTGATTGGAGGTAATGTAAGAGATTTAATATTAAAAAATAAACGAACAACACACTCAGATTTAGTGTGTGATTTACCTATAAATTTAATAGTGAAAGCACTAGCAAAAAAAAAAATAAAAATTTCAAAAGCTGGATTAAAATATGGGTCTATCACTGCACACATTAAAAAGGCATCATTTGATGTTACATCAATGAGACAAGACCTGGAAACTGATGGAAGATATACAACTGTAAAATTTACTGATGATTTAAATTTAGACGCCGAAAGAAGAGACTTTACTATTAATGCCATATATTGTGATACGAACGGAAATTTAACGGATCCCTGCGATGGTCTAAGGGATTTGAAAGATAAAAAAGTAAGATTTATTGGTAAAGCTGAGAATAGAATAAAAGAAGACTATTTGAGAATATTGAGATTTATAAGATTTTCGTTATTATACTCGAAAAATTTTGATAGTGATGGTTTTAGTGCATGCAACAAACTGAAAAAAAATATTCTTAATTTGTCAATGCAAAGAAGAATAAATGAGCTGGGAAAGATTTTAATTTTGGATAACGTAAAAAATAAATCTGTTATTTCAAGAATAGTTCCATTTTTAAAATTAGCCCTAAACTCAGAAATAGATTTTTCTAATTTTGATAAGTTATGCAGGATAGAAAAAAAACTAAGAAAAGTTTCCAAAACTAGAAGAATAAAGTTTTTGATCAGAAATACTAATAAAAACCCAGATTTTTCAAAAATTATAAGTAAAGATTTTAGTGACAGGATTAGATATAACTTTAATTTTAAGATAAGCACTGAATATTCAACAGCTAAACAGATTTTAGAAAAATCTGAAGATCAAATTTACGACAATATTTTAATAAACTATGCTGATGGATTAATTAGTGGTCAAAAAGCCAGTAGTTTGTTAAAAAAATTTACGAAACTTCAAAAAAAGTTTTTACCAATAAATGGTTATGATCTGTTAAATATGGGTTTTATAAAGGGAAGAAAAATGGGGAAGGCTTTGCTTGAAATTGAAAAGTGGTGGATTAAAAATAAATTTAAGCCAAATAAAAAACAATGTCTTAATTTTGCCAAAAAAAAATTACTACCAACCAGTTGCGGGAGGTAATGACATTAATATTGCGTCGATGTTTCCATTAGTTTGTAAGCCAAATTTAGTGCCCCTGTCATGAAGCAAATTAAACTCGGTGTATCTTGATCTTCTATGAAGTTGAAGATCCTTATCTTTTTCATTCCATTTTTTGTTTTTAGTCCTCGTAACAATATTCTTATATGAATCAATAAAAGTTTTACCTACTTTTTTGGTAAAATTAAAATCGGTATCCCAATTTTTTGAGTTTAAGTAATCATAAAAAATTCCCCCTAAGCCCCTAGGTTCATTTCTGTGAGGTAGAAAAAAATATTCGTCACACCATTTTTTGTAATCTTTATAACTTCCCTTTTTATTTTCTTCACAAATTTTTTTAAGATTATCATGAAAATACTTAGCAATTCTTTCAGATTCTTTCGATTTAAGATCTGTTGGAGTAATGTCCATCCCACCTCCAAACCATGATTTTTTGGTTATTATATGCCTTGTATTCATATGGACTGCAGGTATTTTTGGGGAAAAAGGATGTATTACTACCGAAATGCCTGAAGCCCAGAATTTATTGTAATTATCAGTACCAGGAATCTTTCCCTTTAAATTAGTTGAGATACTCCCAAAAACAGTTGATATATTTACACCCGCTTTTTCAAAAGTATCTCCTCTTAAAACACTCATTTCACCACCACCCATGTTTTCTGAACCATTCGGATTTCTAAACCACTTTTTTCTTTTAAATTTAACACTACTCTCCTCCAGTGCCTCAATCTCTTTGCAAATCAAATTTCTGAGTGATTGAAACCATCTTGAGCACATGATTTTATTTTGTTGTATTTTTTTCATTGTTTTAAAATATTTTTTTTTTATATTATAATCAAATATATTTGTTTTATGAAAAAAACTACAATACAAGCTAAAAAAGAAACATCAAAGATTGATGAAGAAAAAAGGGATTTCCTGTTCGTAACAACCGCCGGATTGGCGATTGCGGGCGGCGCAGCCACTGCAATTTCCCTTATTAACACAATGAACCCTGCCAAGGATGTTCTTGCATTATCAACAACTGAAGTCGACTTGTCGCCTGTCGAGGAAGGGCAAAGTCTAACGGTAATGTGGAGAGGTAAACCGATTTTCATTAGACATAGAAGTCAAGAAGAGATCGATTCAGCTTCTAATGTATCAATTGAAAACCTCAAACACAAAGCGACAGATGATTCTAGAGTTGAAAACCCTAAGTGGCTTGTAGTGGTAGGCGTTTGTACACACCTTGGTTGCGTTCCTTTAGGTCAAAAGATTGGAGATAGTAAAGGAGAGTTCGGTGGATGGTTTTGTCCGTGTCACGGATCTCATTATGATACTTCAGGTAGGATTAGAAAAGGTCCGGCCCCTTTAAATTTAGAAATTCCACCTTACAAATTTGTGAGCGATGATATTATAAAGATAGGATAATAAATTATGAGTAAAGATACAGAAAAGAAAGGCATAACATCTTGGATTGATGAAAGACTCCCAGTCTTCACTTTCATTAATCATAACTTAAGGGATTACCCAACACCAAAAAACCTTAATTATTTTTGGAATTTTGGTTCACTTGCCGGGGTTACACTTGTTATCATGATTATTACAGGGATTCTTCTAGCTATGCAGTATACTGCTGATACCGATCTTGCGTTTGATAGTGTAGAAAGAATAATGAGAGATGTTAATAATGGTTGGCTTCTAAGATATATACACATGAATGGTGCTTCAATGTTCTTTATTATTGTATATATCCACATATTCAGAGGACTTTATTATGGCTCATACAAATATCCTAGGGAAATTTTATGGATGCTAGGCGTAGTAATTCTACTGCTAATGATGGCCACTGCATTCATGGGTTACGTTTTACCGTGGGGACAGATGAGCTTCTGGGGTGCAACGGTCATTACCAACCTTTTTTCAGCATTTCCTGTTGTTGGGGATTACATTGTAACTTTCCTATGGGGAGGTTTTTCTGTTGACAACCCGACCTTGACAAGGTTTTTTGTTTTACATTATTTGTTACCATTCGCAATTGTCGGCGTTGTTGCTTTACATTTAGTAGCTCTTCACCAATTCGGTTCTAACAATCCAACGGGAATTGACGTGAAATCAGATGGTGATACTATACCATTTCACCCATATTACACAGTAAAAGATTACTTTGGATTGGGTGTTTACTTGATCATATTCGCTGCGCTTGTATTTTTTGCACCAAATTTTCTAGGTCATCCTGATAACTACATTCCAGCCAACCCATTACAAACTCCTGCTCATATTGTTCCTGAATGGTATTTTTTACCTTTCTATGCGATATTAAGGGCCGTTCCAGATAAACTGATGGGTGTGTTATTGATGTTTGCGGCAGTAGCAGTTCTATTTCTTCTCCCTTGGCTTGATAAACATAGAGTAAGGAGTGCACAGTTCAGACCGTACTACAAGCAATTTTACTGGTTGTTTTTTGTCGACTGTATGATTCTAGGGTGGGTAGGGGCAATGCCAGCCGAAGGTATCTATGTCACTATCTCGCGTGCAGCCTCTATTTATTATTTTGCATTTTTCTTAGTTATAATGCCCATATTAAGTAGATACGAGAAAATAGGTGAATTACCTTCAAGTATATCATCCGCTGTGTTATCCGATAAATTTGATAAAGGCACAGAGAGTTATGCTAAATAGGTGTTTGAGACTTTTCTTTATAATGAAAGTTATGATTCTATCACCCGCTTTAATATCGGGTGCAACTAGCGATGTGAAGCTAATGGAACAAAAATGGCCTTTCAAAGGCATTTTCGGAAGATTTGACGAGTCATCTTTACAGAGAGGGTTTCAAGTTTACAGAGAAGTATGTGCTGCATGCCATGGCATTAGACATATTTCATACAGAGACCTTAAAGGAATTGGATACACAAATGATGAAATAAAAGTAATTGCTGGTGATTACGAGGTAGTTGATGGGCCAAATGATGAAGGCGAAATGTTTGATAGAGAAGCACTACCTAGCGATAAATTTGTGGGTCCTTACGAAAATGATAAAATAGCTAGATTAGCAAATAATGGCGCGTATCCCCCTGACTTATCTTTAATTGTGAAGGCAAGGGCGAATGGTGCTGACTACTTATATAGTTTGTTAAACGGATACAAGGATTATCCTGAAAATTTTGAAGCTAGTGAAGGTATGTATTACAATGAATTTTATCCAGGTTACCAAATAGCAATGCCATCTCCTTTAATGGATGATATCGTTGAATATTCAGATGGAACTGAAGCAACACAAGAGCAGGTAGCTAAGGATGTTACTTCTTTCCTTGCTTGGACAGCAGAGCCGGAACTTGAAGAGAGAAAAAGTCTTGGAGTAAAAACTTTATTTTTCCTTATTTTGCTTACAATCATGCTTTTAGGCGTGAAAAGAAAAATATGGAAGGATGTTGAATAGTTGTCCAATGAAATTGAAATCGCTTTCATAGGCGGCAGTGGATTATATAAAATACCAAACTTTAAAAACTCTAAATGGCTAGATGTCTCATCTAACTTTGGAAAGCCTTCGTCAAAGATTTGTATTGGGTCATTAAATGGAAAGAAAATCGCTTTTCTACCGAGACATGGTTTAAATCACAATTTATCACCATCAAAAATAAATTACAGAGCAAACATTGAAGCGTTGAAAAAAATTAACGTTCAAAATATAATTTCAATTTCAGCTGTGGGTAGTTTAAGAGAGGACTTTAAACCTTCAGATTTTGTTCTGGTCGATCAATTTATAGACAGAACTTTCATTAGGAATAAAAGTTTTTTTGACGATGATTGCGTAGTTCATATTCCTATGGCCTCACCAATTTGTAATAATTTAAAAAAAATATCTTCCAAGGCGTTAAAAAAACTCAAACTAAATTTTCATTCGGGAGGAACATATATTTGTATTGAAGGTCCACAATTTTCGACTTTAGCTGAGTCCAATTTGTACAGGTCTTGGGGTTGTGATGTCATTGGAATGACTAACATGCCTGAGTCAAAATTAGCAATGGAAGCTGGAATTTGTTATGTAAGTTTGTCGATGGTAACAGATTATGATTGTTGGCATAAAGACCACGATTCAGTCACAGTAGACCAAATAGTTAAAGTTATGAAAAAGAACTCCGAAAATGCTCTCAAGTTCATTAATGAAATTTGTAAAGAAAAAACAATAAAGTGTAATGAATTTACAAAAAACCTTGCTAAAAATTCTATTATTACTGAAAAATCAAAAATTAAAAAGATAACAAGAGACAAATTAAGTAACATTGTAAGATTTAATGAAAGTAAATAAAAAAGATTACTCAACAATTTGGGTTGAAAAAAATAAGGTTAAAATAATTGATCAAACCAAGCTTCCATTCAAATTTGTTATAAAAGAGCTAAGCTCGCTAAAATCTTTTTTTAATGCAATAAAAAAAATGGAAGTTAGAGGCGCCCCCCTTATTGGAGTTACTGCAGCATTTGGTTTGGCGCTAGAAGTGTATAGAAATCCGAACAAATCTAATATTTTGAAAAGTTATAGAACTCTCTGTAACAGTAGACCAACTGCTATAAATTTAAAATGGGCTCTTGACGAAATTATAAAAGTTATATTAAAAATGCCACCTGAGCAAAGAGGATTAGAATCCATGAAAATTGCCAATAAAATAAGGAATGATGATATAAATTCTTGTAAGCAAATTGGCAAATATGGGTTAGAAGTCATTAAAAAGATTTACAAAAAAAAAAAAAAATGTGTAAACATACTTACTCATTGCAATGCTGGTTGGCTGGCAACAGTTGATTGGGGAACAGCTCTTGCACCTATTTTTTACGCAAAAAAAAAAAAGATACCTATTCATATTTGGGTTGATGAAACTAGGCCTAGAAATCAAGGTGCTCTTCTTACCTCGTGGGAGTTAAAGAATGAAAATATTTCTCATACCGTAATTGTTGATAATGCGGGCGGTCATTTAATGCAAAATAAACAAATAGATATGTGTTTAGTAGGAAGTGATAGAACAACTATTTCTGGAAATGTTTGTAATAAAATTGGAACATATTTAAAAGCAGTTGTAGCTTATGAAAACAAGATACCTTTTTTTGTCGCATTGCCTACTTCTACAATTGATAAAAAAATTAAAAAAATTTCTGATATACCAATAGAGTTACGAGATGGAGATGAGTTATCTAAAGTTAATTTAAAAATCAAAAATAAATTTATAAGCATGAATGTTTACGCAAAGGACACACCTACATTAAACCCAGCTTTTGATGTTACACCAAAAAAGTTTATTACAAAGTTAATAACTGAGAAAGGAATTTGTGACCCAAAACAAGAACTAATTAAAAAATTATTAGGGAATTAATGAAAAGTATAGGTCTGCAAATTATTGAAACGTATAAAAAGCATTTAGATATAGGTTTAAATATTGGCTCAGAAGGTAATATAAGTATCAGAGACAACCAAAAAGTTTACATAACCCCATCAGGTATAGACATCAAAGATTTAAAAGAAAAACATATAAGTATTTTAGATTTGGATGGAATTAAAAATAATAAAATCAAGCCTTCCAGTGAAGTTGATCTTCATCTTATGCTTTATAAAAATAGAAATGAGATTAGATCAGTTGTGCATTGTCATTCAGAATGGGCATCAATTTTATCTTGCCAAAGAAAAGATATTCTTCAATTTCATTATATGGTTGCAGAATTTGGTGGTAGAGACATCAAGTGCGCAGAATATGCAACGTTTGGTACGAAAAAGTTAGCTAAAAATGTACTTAAAGCAATTAAAAAAAGAAAAGGTTGTTTAATGGCGAATCATGGTCAAATTTGTGTTGGAAAAAATCTAGAAGAGGCCTCTCATCTATCTATTGCTCTCGAAAAACTGTCAAAGCAATATTTCTTTTGCTTGTTATCTAAAAATTTAAAAATGCTTTCTGACAATGAAATGAAAGAGGTCCTAAAATCATTTTCGAATTATAAACTCAAACATTAAATTTAAAAGTGATTATATCAGCATCGCAAACGGTATAGTCTTTACCCTCAAAACGCATTTTTCCTAAGTCCTTGCAGTTTTGTTCGCCTTTATTTTCAATAAAGTCATTATAACTTATTACTTCAGCTTTAATGAAACCCCTTTTAAAATCAGTGTGAATTTTTGCCCCAGCATCTGGGGCTAAAGTACCCATTTTACATGCCCAAGCTCTAGACTCCTTAGCTCCTGAAGTAAAAAATGTAATTAAATTTAATAATTCATAACCTTCTTTTATCAATTTTGATAATGAATTATTTTTTAAACCTATAGACGAAAGAAATTGTTTTTTTTCCTCATCATCTTCAATTTGAGCTATTTCAGCTTCTATTCCAGCTGAAATACTTAAAACTTTAGATTGTTTTTTTTGAGCATAGTCGTAAACTTCAGCTGTTAAATTATTTCCTTCTAAAAGTGATTCTTCATCAACATTACATACGTATATTTGAGGTTTTAAAGTAAGAAGATTACATAAATTTAAAACTTTAACTTGTTCTGGTGAAAAACTGCAATCTCTCAAAAGAATGCCATCATTTAGCTTTTCAGATGCTATTTCGTAGGATTGAATTAAATTTGGTTCAATTTTCTTTCCTTTATTTTTTTTCTTAAGATTTTCAATTATTTTTTCTATTTTTGATAGATCAGAGAGTAATAGTTCAGTTTCTATAACTGTTATATCTTTCAATGGAGAAAGTTCTTTGTCTACATGCGTTATATTTTTATCCTGAAAGCATCTTACTAAATGAATTATTGCATCAACTTGAGATAGGTTTGATAAAAATTTATTTCCAAGTCCCTCGCCTTTACTAGCACCTTTAACTAATCCAGCGATATCTACAAATTCTAGTTGATTATATATTGTTCTCTCTGAATTGGATATTTTAGAGATTAAATCTAATCTTTCATCCTTAATCTCAACTTTACCAATATTTGGTTCAATTGTACAAAAGGGATAGTTTTTTGATTCAGCTTGTTGAGTTGAAGTTAAAGCGTTAAATAAAGTTGATTTTCCAACATTGGGTAAACCAAGAATTCCACAATTAAAACTCATTTTTAAACTTTACTTATTAAAATATTGAAATTTTTATTAATAATTGATTGAAAATTTTCTACAATTTTTTTTTTTAAAATTTCCAATTCAGACAACTCTTTAGTTGAGAATTTTCCTAACACAAATTTATCAGCGGGAATATCATTTTCGGTGTAAAGAGGACTTTTAATTCCTACTTTAATTCTATAAAAATTCTCTCCAAAAAATTTAATTATATTTTTAACTCCGTTATGACCTCCATGTCCACCAGATTTTTTAATTCTTAATTTTGAAAATACTAGGTCAAGGTCGTCGTGAAAGACTATTAAATTATTAACTTTTTTTATATTAAAAAATTCAAATATTTTATACACTGGCGCCCCACTGAGATTCATAAAATTCATTGGTTTGAATAAAATTACATTATTATCATAGATATTCTTTTTAGCAAAAACACCATCAAATTTTTTTGAAAATTTTGGAAAAGTAAAACTACTATGAATTATATCTACGATGTCAAAACCAAGGTTATGACGAGTGTTCTTAAACTCCTCTCCTGGATTACCTAACCCAACGATAAGAATCATATTAGAAAAATATTAGCTATTTTTGTCTGTAGCATCCTTAGTATCAGAATTTTCTGTTTTGTTGTCTGAATCTTGTTTGACCTCTGTATCAGTTTTTGATTCGTCAGATTCAGCCGCTGCCCCTTCTTCAGTTACAGGTTTTTCCTCTTCAACTTTCATTACAGTTGGCGGTGCTATAGTCGCAATTGTAAAGTCTCTATCTTTTATTGTTGGAGTTACTCCTTCTTCAAGATTGATTGAACTGATGTGAACACTGCCGCCAATTTCAAGTCCATCTAAGTTAGCTTCAAGAAATTCAGGTATTTTAGAAACAGGTGTTTTTAGTTCTACTTCGTGTCTAACTATATTTATTACACCGCCCTGTCTAAGACCAGGACAACTATTTTCATTGATAAATTTTACTGGAACATACAAAGTAACTGTTGTATTTTCACCTACTCGCAAAAAATCTATGTGAAGAATTCTCTCTTTGACTGGATGAAGTTGAATATCTTTTGGAAGAACTTTAAGTTTCTCATTCTCTAAATGAATCTCACATTGTCTAGAAAAAAAACCAGAATCTTGAACATTAGTTTTTAATGTTTTTTCATCAACACTAATTAATATAGGATCTTTCTTCTCACCATATATAATGCCTGGTATATAATTTTTCGACCTTAGATCTCTTGAAGATCCAGTACCGGATTTTGTTCTTTTTTCTACCTTCAATTGAACGGTTTCACTCATTTTATTCTCCTCACTAAGCAAACAAACTTGAAACCGACTTGTTTTCGGTAATCCTACCAATTGCTTCACCAATTAAAGGTGCAATGGATATTTGTTCTATTTTAGAAGATTCTTTTACATCATTTCTAGCTAAAATGCTATCAGTAATTATCATTTTATCAATGGGAGAATTGTCTATCCTTTCTATAGCAGGATCCGACAATATACCGTGAGTAATATAAGCATGAACTGAATTTGCATTTTTATTTTTTAATGCATTAGCAGCATTGGTTAGCGTACCTGCAGTGTCACAAATATCATCAATTAAAATACAATCCTTTTTTGAAACTTCTCCGATTACATTCATCACCTCTGATACACTGGCTTTTTCTCTTCTTTTGTCTATAATTGCCAGATCACAGTCAACCCTTTTAGCAATAGCTCTAGCTCTTACTACTCCACCAACATCTGGGGAAACAATGACAGTATTCTTACTTTTAAATTTTTTTTTAATATCATCTATGAAGACTGGTGCAGCAAAAAGGTTGTCAGTTGGAATATCAAAAAAACCTTGTATTTGACCGGCATGAAGATCTACCATTAATGCTCTATTAGCTCCAGCTACACTTATCAGATTGGCAACTAACTTTGCAGATATTGGTGATCTTGGTCCAGACTTTCTATCTTGTCTTGCATACCCGTAGTAAGGCATGATCGCAGCTATACTCTTTGATGACCCTCTTTTTAAAGCGTCAATGGTAATCAATAACTCCATCAAGTGGTCATTTGCAGGAAAAGAGGTTGATTGAACTACAAAAACGTCTTCACCCCTAACATTTTCATGAATTTCAACAAAAATCTCTTTGTCAGGAAATTTTTTTATTGTGGCTTTTACAAGATCAATACCAAGGTATTTAGCAATATCTTTGGAGAGATTTATGTTACTATTTCCTGAAACTAATTTCATGTGTACTAATGCTATTTAAAACATACTAAACTTATTTGCCTACCACAATTATTAATTCCTTTTTTTGTATAATATCTGTAGCTAAAAAAATTTCTAAAATTTCTAAATGTATCTATTCTAGAAATCCTTATTTTAGAAATACCTAATTCTAAAATCTTCTTTTTTAGAAAGAGGCTAAAGTCAAAAAAAAACTTATTTCTTTTTTTTGTTATAAATTTTTTGAAATTCTCATTTTTATTCAAAAGTTTTAATATAAAATCTTTCTTTACTTCAAATGATTCTTTTTTTATGTGTGGTCCAATAAAAAAATTCAAATCATCATTTGTTTCACCCTTAGAAATAAAAGTTTTCACTGTATTTTTAATAATATCTGAAAAAGCACCTTTCCAACCTACATGAACAATACCAAAGTTTTTTTTTCCAAAAACAACTATTGGTGCGCAATCTGCTGTTAATATTCCTAAACATAAATCTTTTCTATTTGTTACAACTCCATCTGCAATAATGACTTTTGGTATTTTTTTATTCAGGAATATTACCTTGTTTGAATGTATTTGATTAAGCAAAATAAGTTTTTTGCTTTTACTAAATTTTGTCTTTACAATTTCTCTATTTTTTATAACATTCTTTGGATTTTCCTCATCGTTAAATGCGCAGTTTAGCGAACTAAAATTTTTATTGCTGACACCACCATTTCTTGTAAAAAAACAATATTTAAAATTCTCGAAGTATTTTATTTTTTGACTACTCATTTAAAATAACTTAAATCTAATTCCTTTTTACTTATATACATACATTTTATTAATCCTCCCATTCCCTCAGGATCTGTTAGTCTTCTAAAGTTAGATTCGAGAGCTTTTAATTTTTTATCTGATTGAAGATTTTTTGTAAGTGAAATAAACCGTTCATTAATGCCATTATAATATAAAAATTTCTTTTGTGATATCGGACCATATGCTTTAAGCCCAAACTTCAATGATTTTTCTTTTATTTCTTGGAAATCTATGTGATAGGTAATGTCTGATTCATACGGGTGTTCAAGAAAATTATTTATTTTCTTATTTCTTATTGCCTGAATAGTATCAATTTTTTTTTTAACCAAAGGTCCATAATCGAAGATAATTATTCCTCCTCCATAGATATTTAAATGTTTAAAAATTTTATTTAAATACAGATTGGATAGAGGAGAGATTTCTAATACGTCTCCTTCTTTGATATCAATTTTTTTTCTTGAAAAAAACTTTGATTTTTTCCTAATTATTTCAAACTTGCTATTTTTGAGTATGATTCTTTTTTCATAAAAAATGTTTTTTTTTCTTTCAAATTGATTAATCGGTAAAGCATCAAAAAATTCATTACAAATAAAATAATAAGGTTTTTTTTCTAAAATAAACTTCTCTAATTTAGTTATATTTCCTTTATCACTTAGGTCCTTTAAAGAATTTACTTTTAAAAAATTTGACTTTTCCAAAAAAAAATAATTAATTTTTTCTTTTTTTATCTTGTAAATACTTCTTATTAAATCTCTTAGCAAAAGCCCATTACCAGGACCCAATTCTAAAAAGTTTGTTGTTTGAAAAGTTTTTTTTTGAATCAAAGAAAAGAAAACTGAGATACATTCACCAAACATTTGGCTTAATTGTGGAGAAGTAACAAAATCTTCTCCAACCTTTTTTTTCGTATAATAACCGTTTCCAGTCTCATACAGACATAAATTTATAAATCTACTCATCGAAATTGATTTATGATTTGACAAAAGAATTTTAATTTTACTTGTTTTTTTCATTTATTAAGAAAATACAACCAAACATTAACATTGGTAAAGTTAGAATTTGTCCCATTGAAAAATTATAAAAGATAAAACCCAATTGTGAGTCAGGCTCTCGAAAAAATTCAATAAAAAATCTAGCTAAAGAATATAAAATAAGAAAAATGGAAAATGCGTTTAACTTTTTTTTTAATTCACTTTTAGAATAAATAAAAAGAACTGTAAAAATAACCAATCCCTCAAAAAAGGCCTCGTAAAGTTGAGACGGGTGCCTTGGTAGATTATCAAACTTGTAGATCACTCCCCAAGATCCATTTGTTGCTCTTCCAATAAGCTCCCCATTAATAAAATTTGCAATTCTACCTAAAAAAATTCCTACAGGGCCAGAAAAAGCCAATAAATTTGCAAGTTCAGTAATATCTTGTTTATTTTTATGTGAAAAAATTAACAAATGACATACCAGACCAATCAATGCACCATGAAATGACATCCCTCCTTTCCAAAGTTTGAAAATTTCAACAGGATTAACAAGGTAATATTCAAAGTTATAAAAAAAAACGTAGCCAATTCTTCCACCTAAAATTACAGCTAAAATTCCTATAGAAATAAAATCCTCGGCAATTTCTAAATCAAGATTTAATACTTTATTTCTAATTAATTTTTTCGAATACCAGTATGTAAAAATAAAACCAAAAATATATGCAAGAGAATACCAATAAATTTTTAAACCAAAAAAACTAAAAGCGATTGGATCTAAATTGTGTTCATACATTTTGATTACTTGATTAAGTTCTTAACAATATAATCTTTTATTCCGTCCTCGAGAGAAAAGAAATCCTTTTTATATCCTAAATCTCTTAACTTTTTAATATTTGCTTTTGTAAAATATTGGTACTGACTCCTAATTTTTTTAGGAGTATCAATATATTCAATTTTTTCCCTTTTATTAGAGTTAGCAAAGACTGCTTTTGCAATATCGTTAAAACTTCTTGGGATTCCTGTTCCAACATTAAACAAGCCATTTGATTTTGGATTATTTATAAACCACTCTATTATTGATACTACATCTTTAACATAAATAAAATCTCTTAGCTGTTCTCCATTTCTATAATCTTTATTATGAGATTTAAATAGATTTACAACCATACCTTTGGAAATTGTTTGATATATTTTTAAAACTATACTTCTCATATTTGCTTTATGATTTTCATTTGGCCCGTAAACATTAAAAAATTTTAAGCCTACAATTTGTCTTGGTTGTTCTTTTTTATTATAAATATGTCTATCAAATATATGTTTAGACCACCCATAAAGATTCAATGGTAAAAGATTTGATAAATATTCGTCATCTTCTCGATCATTAAAAAAATTAGAGCCATCTCCATATGTAGCTGCAGATGAAGCATATATAAGTCTTTTATTATTTTTTTGGCACCAGCTCCACAAGAAAATTGATAATTCAAGGTTGTTCTTAATTATTAAATTGACATTTCTTTCGGTTGTCGAAGTAATTGCACCTAAGTGAATAATAGCAATTATTTTTTTATTATAATTTTTTAAGAATTTTTTTAAATTTACAGGCAAAATTTTTTTAAAATTATTATTCAAAAAATAATTTTTATTTTTTTCATTATTTTGGTCAACAGAAACAATTTCATAAGTATTTTTTCTCATTAATTCATTAATCAAATTTGAGCCAATAAAGCCCGCCCCTCCGGTTATAACAATCATCTTTTTTTCCTTTTCATCACCAAAAATTATTCATTAAGAAAGAATTTTTAATACAAGAAAGCTTATCAAATAAGTAAATACTATAAAACCTAGGATATTATATAAATAAACATTTTTTTTTTTTGTTTTATTTTTTAAAGATCTATGAAACCAAATTAACCAAACAACAAAAAAAATAAAATACGAGAAAATTAAAAAAATTGTAATGGTGTCTTTAATCATTTTGACTACATATAGTGTATAAATCTCATTTTTAACACAACAGGTTGTGAATTAGTATTTTATATATTAATATTATGATGTGTATTTTGATAGTCAAAATAAAATAAACCCTTCGTATAACCCAATCGATTATATTGAAGAGCAAATCTATAAATTAGATGTTGATTTTTTCAGAGACTCACCAAACCATTTGAACTTAAATTATAGAGGACAGTGGAGATGTTATAATGTTGTATTTATTTGGGATGAGCAAAATAAAATAATAAGTGTTAGTAGTCATTTTGATATAACAAAGAAAGAAAAAATAAATAAAAATATTTATTCACTAGTTTCAATAGTAAATGAAAAGATAAATTTGGGATACTTTCATTATTGTTCAAAGCTAGATACGGTTTTTTTTAAATATCATGTTTCAGTAAAAGGCTTTGATTATTTAACAGAGGAACAAATAGATGATATATTAAATGTAGTTATTAATGAGTGTGATAAATATTTTCCAGCATTCTATTTATTTTTTTTTAAAAAACAAGATCCAAAATTTGCTTTAAGCGCCTCATTAATCGAAACTAACGGGCAAGCATGAATGAGACTTTATTAATTGGTTGCGGAAATTTAGGTCTTTCTATAACAGAGGCTTTTCTTGACGAAGGTAAAAAGATTTCAATTATTGAAAGAAAAGCAAAAACTTTAAATTTTTTGAAAAAAAAAAAAAGTAAATTAGTAACGATTTATAATAACTTGAATGAAATTAATTTTTTGAAATATAAATATTTAATGATATGTGTAAAGCCTCAAGATCTTGAAAAATTAACTAAGCAATTAAATGGATTTATAAAATCAAGTAATACTATCATATCTTTTGTGGCAGGAATTAAGGTTTCCTCACTGAGTAAATCTTTTCATCTGAAGTTGTCAATATTGAGATTCATGCCTAACCTATCAATAAGATATGGGAAAAGTATTACTGCAGTTTATTCTACTAACGTTTTGGAAAAGGAAAAAAAAAAAGTTAATGATTTTTTTACATTTTTTGGGTCATTTATCTGGGTTAGCAATGAAGAGGAAATTAATTTTTTCACCGCTTTCTTCGGGGGTGGACCTGCATATATTAGTTATTTTCTTAAATGTTTACAAAATATATTAAAAGAAAAAAAAATAAATAAACAAAATTCTTTAAAACTAATCTTTCAACTTTTAAATGGAACAATAAATTTCCTTGAAAAAGAAAAGATCGATTTTAGTGATTTAATTAAAAAGGTCGCGAGTAAAGGAGGAACAACTGAAAAAGCACTCATGTATTTTTCAAAAAACGATAAACTTGAAAATATAATTAATGATGCAATCAAAAAAGCTGAAAAAAAATCAAAAGATCTTTCTAAGTATTATAATTAGGTTTCTGTCAGAATAATTGAAAAAATTGAACCTTTAGTTTTTGAGTCTCTCAGTTTTATTTTACCGTGTAATTTTTTAATTAGCTCATTAGCTATACTGAGTCCCAAACCGGAGCCACCCTTGTTAATATTCCTTGAGCTATCAATTTTGTAAAATGGTTTGAAAATATTATTTTTGTCATAATCTGGAATTCCTGGTCCATCATCTTCTATTTCAATAGTCAATAATTTAAGTTTTTTTTTAACTTTAATATTTATACTTTTTCCAAATTTTGATGCATTTTCGACTAGATTAAAAATTACTCTATAAAGATAATTTTTATTGGTATTAAAATTAATTTTTGAGTTACAGAATATACTTGTTTTTTTTTCTAATGATTTTGATGAAGTTATTACTTCATTCAATAATTGCAAAATATTGATTTTTGAAAATTTTTTTTTTTTGATTTTTTCAGAATAATCTAAATACTCTTTTAAAAACATCTCCATTGTTTTTATATCATTTTTAATTTGAGTTGTTTCATTTTGATTACTAATTAGTTCAAGGCCTAATTTAATTCTTGTTAAAACTGTTCCGAGATCATGAGAGATTCCAGTTAAAAAGTTTGTTCTTTGAGAAATATAATTATTAATCCTCCTCCTCATTTTCATAAATGTTGCTCCTGCTTGTCTTATTTCCATAGCTCCCTCAGGTTTAAATTTTTTTACATTTTTACCCTCTCCAAATTCTTCTGCAGATTTTGCAAGCCTTTGAATTGCTCTAATTTGAATTCTAAGAAAAAGAAATGCAATTAGTGAAAGTATTAGCGATATTGAGATAATCCATAAAAATAATATTATGGGTGTTTCACTCAGTAAATATTTTTTAGGAAACTTCATTAATACATAATTTTCTTTGTCTCTGATAAATACTTTAATAACGTTTTGACCAAAAATCAAAAAAGTATCTTTACCAACTCTATCTTTAATATTTGTTTCAATTTTTTTTTTTAAAAAAGTATTTTTTTCTCTAATAAGTGCTTTTTCCTTAACTATAAGTAGTTCAATATTAAGCTTATTAGCGATTTCTTTCGCCCTCTCTAGACCGTTGATTTTATACTCATTTCTGATTAAATTTATTTGATTTATAGCAATATTAGAAAACCTCGTGATTATTTTTTCCCAATGTCTATCATAAAAAAAGAAAACTAATAAACATTGGGTAAAAATGAGGGGTAACAAGAAAATTAATAGTAGTCTTGGGAGAATTTTTTTAGGTAAATATTTTTTTAACACTTTATTCATATTCACTGATTAACATGTAACCTTTTCCTCTGATCGTTTTTAAAAATGATATATTTCCGCTTGAGGTAATTTTTTTTCTTAATCTGTTAACTAAAACATCAATGGAGCGTAGGTTTGAACCAAGTTTAAGTTTTTGAATTACAAATTCTCTAGATACCTCCCTGTTTATATTATTAACTAAAATTTCAAGCAGGTATTGTTCCGCTCCAGTCAATCCAATATGTTTTTCATTTTTTTTCAAAGTTTTAGTATTTAAGTTATATTTAAAATCACCAAAAAAAAACTCACTTGATTTTTTTAATTTGTTAATTCTAGGATTCAAAAGTTTATTAATTCTCAGAACTAATTCAATTGGTTCAAAAGGTTTAATTAAGTAGTCATCACAACCGAAATTAAATGATTTTGTTTTTTTTTCTAGTTGACTATTAGCTGTTAGCATAATTATCGGAACACTAGTATTTCTTTTCCTAAATTTGTTTAGGAACTCAATCCCACTTTTTTTTGGCATCATAATATCAAGAACTATTAGATCAAATAAAAATAACTCTGAAATTTTTTCTCCCTCAAAGGCGTCTTTAGCTGTTGAAACCACAAAGTTGTGCTTATTTAAAAATATTTCTAAAAGCTCTCTAATTTTATCATCATCGTCTATACATAAAATATGTGATTTTTTTTCCATAAATACTATTCAATTTTTAGATCAATATGTTTATTTATGTTTAATAATGATATAATACATAAATTTTAACTTATGAGATGAAATATGCAAATGATACCTTTTGACAAACGTGACGGATTTATTTGGATAAACGGTTCTTTTGAAGAATGGAGTGAGGCAAAAGTTCATGTTTTGAATCATGGATTACATTATGGAAGTTGTGTCTTTGAAGGGATAAGAATTTATGATGGTAAAATTTTTAAATTAGATGAGCACATTCAAAGACTATTTAAATCAGCAGATATACTTGATTTAAAAATTCCATTTGAAATTGAGAAAATCTGTCTCAATGTTGAGGAGCTAGTAAAAAAACAAAAGGTTATAAATGGTTATATAAGACCCGTTGTTTGGAGAGGAAGTGAAATGATGGCTATTTCTGCTAAAAAAGGATCAACCAATATCGCAATTGCTTGTTGGGAATGGCCTTCATACTTTTCTCCTGATAGACTTTTAGATGGAATAAATTTAACCGTTGCTAAGTGGGTTCGACCTTCGCCTAAATCAGCTCCAACTGACAGTAAAGCAGCTGGTTTGTATATGATTTGTTCGTTAAGTAAAAATGAAGCAGAAAATAAAGGATTTGATGATGCTTTAATGCTTGATTATAGAGGGTATATTGCTGAAGCAACTGGTGCAAATATTTTTTTTGTAAAAAACGGAGAGCTTTTCACACCTAAACCTGATTGTTTTTTAAATGGTATTACTAGACAAACTGTAATAAATCTTGCAAACAAGCTTCAATTAAATGTAATTGAAGATCATTTTCAAATTGACTTTTTATCAACTTGTAGTGAAGCGTTCTTAACCGGGACCGCTGTAGAAATTACTCCAATAAGTTCTATAGACAATTATAAATTCAATGATAGGACAATTACCAGAAAGTTGATTAATGAGTTTAACAAAGAAGTTTTAGGTTAAAACTATTCATACTCTGGTTGGACCCAAGAGGAATGTGAGTGAAAGGTTTCTTTTTTCCAAAATGTTATTTCCTTTTTAAACCATTCAACTGATTTTTTTGTAAAAGTTAAACCATCCTTTCTATGTTCACTGGCAACTAAAACAAGAATTATATTTTCACTCGGATACAATTTCCCATATCTATGTATAATTAAAAAGTCGTCGATTTGTATTTTACTTAAAATTTTTTTTAAATTTCTTTCGGCTTGGTAATATGCCATTTTTTTATAAAATTCAATTTCTAAAAATTGAATTTCTTTTCTATTTCTGTGAGGTCTGACTTTTCCCAAAAATGAGGATATGGAACCTGAAAATTTATTTTTTGATGAAAATTTTTTTAGTTCGGTGTGAAATATAATTTTTTTTTTTTGAAAAAAAACTTTCATTATCCTCCGGTAACTGGAGGAAAAAAAGCAATCTCATCTTTATTTTTTAAAATTTTATTATAATTTGTTGTGTATTCGCAATTCACAGCACATCTTAAGTTTTTGATTTGATCAAAACTTTTTTTATATTTTTCCCCTTTCGAAATAAGCTCTTCAATTAATTGATTTATGCTAATTTCTGATTTAAACTCTATGATGTCTTGATCTTTTCCTATGCTTTCTTTTATTTGTGCAAAATATAAAATCTTCAATTTAATATATCCTCATATTTAATAAAATTTAATTTTTTACCTTTCTTAATATACTTAACATCTTCGTCTATATCAATTATACCATCAGATTGTGAGATTGATGAAATAATTCCTGATCCTGTTGTATTGAATTTTTCTAAAAATTGCTTGTTATTTTTTTCTGTAATCCATCCCCTGATCCATTCACGCCTTCCTGGTTTTTTAGTCATTGAAAAATTAGAAGAAATCATATTCTTTTTAATTTTTATATTTCTATTTCCTGACAGTATTTTTACATAATCAACTACTAGCATTAAGAAAGTGACAATTGCAGCAACAGGATTACCTGGTAACCCTATAAAAGGTGTTTTATTTATTTTTCCAAAAGCAAAGGGTCTTCCAGGTTTAATTGCTAATTTCCAAAAATTAATTTTTCCATATGATGAGAGAATTCTACCTATCATATCAGTGTCACTGTTAGAAATACCACCGCTGGAAACTAATAAGTCATATTTTGATGAATTTTTTAAAATTTTATTTTTAGTTTCATTATAGTTGTCCCTTATAACACCAAGATCAAATGCTTCACACCCAATTATTTCAAACATTGAAATAAGGGTAATTTTGTTAGCATCAAAAATATAATTTTTTTTTCTTTTTAGATTTTGATTTATTTCACTACCAGTAGAGAAAATTCCAACTCTTATTTTTTTATAAACATCAACTTTTTTTAATCCCAGTGAAGAAAGTTGCGCTAAGTCTACAGACCTAATTTTTCTACCTCTTAAAAAAACCACTTTATTTTTTTGTACATCTTCACCTTTTTTTCTTATGTTTTGATTAATTTTGATTTTTTTTCTAATTTGAATTGAATCTGTCAAAATTTTACAATCTTCTAACATAACAACAGCATTTATTTTATTTTTTTTTAAAATATTTGAACCAGTGAATATTTTAATAGCTTCATTAGTTTTTAAAGTTTTCAGGTAGGGACTACTTGGTCTAGATTGTCCTACAACATTAAAAATTTTATTATTTTTCTTAAAATTCAAAGCATATCCATCAACCGCTGAGTTGTCTTCTTCAGGAATATTAAATTTTGCAATTATGTCTTTAGATAAAATTCTACTTTCAGCTTTGTTTATTTCAACAATTTCAGATTTGTTAGAAAAATTTATACTGTCTTTCATCTTTTTTTTTGCATCATTAGCTAATGTAAGCTTCGGCGTTTTATTCATCATTACTAATTTGTTTATTTATAAAAGATAATATTTCCATTGTGTCATTAAATTTAAAGTAAGGTAGTCCTGAGTTAATTATATCTTGAGTTGTTTGGTCACAGACTATTCCCTTAATGAATTTATCATTCAAAAACAATAATTCTTTGTTTAAACTTGACCTAAAAACCTCTATTTTTTTTATTTCTAAATTCTTTAATCCTTCAACCAATATTAAATCAATATTTTTAGAAAATTTTTGTAAAATATCATTAAAACTTATTTTTTCTCTCAGTAATCCGCTTATCATTGCATACTTTCTCTCATTGTATAAGATTACTTCTTCAGATCCTGATGAAATATGTTTAAAACTATCTTTACCTTCTTTGTCTATTTGAAACTTATGGTGAGTATGTTTGATTGAGCCAACCAATTTATTTGATTTTTTAAAAGCATTAATTAGTCTGCATATTAGATCTGTTTTACCACTTCCACTCCATCCAACAATTCCAAAAATTTTTTTCATTAAAAAAGCTTTAAATTTCTTTTAAAATAAATGTATCCAGTGTAAATAGTAACAATAGATGCAATGGTTAAACCAATATTTCCAAAATATAGAATAAAATTAGTCGCAAAATTGTCTTCTACTATTAAAAAACCTAATGATGTCATTTGAATCATTGTTTTCCATTTTGAAAGATTTGTTACAGCAAGATTTTTACTTGAATGCAAAAAGAAATCTCTAAGTCCAGAGACTATTACTTCTCTTAAAATTATTATTAAAGTTGGGTATACGAAAATTCCAGAGATTTTGTTGTTATCAAGTAAAATAATTAATAAAGCTACTATCAAAATTTTATCAGCAATTGGGTCTAGAAATTTTCCAAAATTTGATTCTACATCAAACTTACGAGCGATGTATCCATCTAAAAAATCTGAAAAACATGCAAATACGTAAAAGAAAAGTGCAATCCAACTATATTTTGGTTGGTCCAATTCTATACAAATAATAATCCCTGGAATTAATAAAATTCTCAATATTGTTAATAGATTCGGTATATTGTTAAGTTTAAACAATTTTATTAAACTCCCTGTAGATTTTTTTTGCCATTTGTTCTCCAACTCCTGGTGTCTTTTTTAAATCTGATAAGCTAGCAGATTTGATATTGTCTATGGAACCAAAGTAAGATAATAAACTTGTTTTCAATTTCTTTCCTATACCATCAATATTATCAAAAAGCGAATTCTTGTAACCAATATTTCTTCTTATTTTCTGACTTGCTACCGCAAATCTATGTGCCTCATCTCTTAATCTTTGTAAAAGAAATAATTCTTTTTCATTTTCCTTAAAGTTTATTTCTCCCTTGGAGTTATAAATTTTTTCAGTATCTTTACTTCTATTTTTACCCTTGGCGATGCTTATAACATCAATATTGAAAATCTCTTTTTCTTCTAACACTTTTAAAGCGATATTCAGTTGACCTTTTCCCCCATCAATTATTATTAAACTTGGAAGGTCTTTTTTCCACTCTGAAGAGAAATCAAACCTTCTTTGTAATACTTGTTTCATCATGAAGTAATCGTCATTTGTTTTATTGGATTTATTTTTTATATTGAACTTCTTGTAATGACTTTTTGCAAAATTTAGATTTTGATAGACTATCATAGAACCAATAGGGTTTGTTCCGTTTAAGTGACTATTATCATAAACCTCTATCTTATATGGAAAGTTAGATAAGTTCAGTCTTTTTTTAATTAGTTTTAAAGTATTTTGATCATTCATCTTATGATTGTTAAGATTTGATTGAACATTTTCTTTAACCATTTTGATTAATTCAAGTTTTTTACCTCTTTGAGGATTTCTAATTGTAACTAAATTATCAGCTTTTTTTGATATAATAGATGTAATAATTTTTATTTGATCTAGACTAAAATTTACCAAAATTTCTTTAGGAGGATTATTGTTTTTATAAAAAAAAATTAAAAATTGAGTCATTACAACACTTACTTCTTCTGTATCATTGTCTGATAAAAAAAAATCTTTATTACCAAGATTTTTTCCTCCTCTAAAGAAAAAAACTTGGACAAATGTTTGTTCATATTTTTTGTGATAAAAAATTATATCAAAATCCTCATCGCTGTTAAGGTCAGAATATTTTTCAAAAGAGATCTTTGATATTGCTTTGACTCTGTCTCTTAGTGAGGCAGCTGTTTCAAAGTTCTCTTTAGAACTTTCTAATTGCATTTGTGATACAAGATCCTGCTTGATTGTTTTATTTTTTCCTTTTAAAAAATTAATTGCTTGGTTTACTAACTTAGTGTATTGATGAGAATTAATGAGATCAGTACAAGGAGCACTACATCTTTTTATCTGATATAAAATACAAGGTCTTTTTCTAGAATTAAAAAAATTATCAGAACAACTTCTTAATAAAAAAGCCCTTTCTAACTGATGTAATACCTGATCAACAACATTAACATTTGCAAAGGGACCAAAATAAACATCTTTTTTATTTTGTTGTCCTCTATATTTTCTGATTCTGGGCCACAAACTACTTTTGCTGATTGATATATAGGGGAAACTTTTATCATCCATTAATCTAATGTTAAATCTTGGCTTTAATTGTTTTATTAAATTATTTTCTAAAATTAAAGAATCAATCTCGTTAGGCGTTTTGATAAAACTTAAAGAATCGGTTAAGCTAATTAAAGTTTTAATTCTTCTTGTTTGACGATTTTCATCTAAATATGAAGAGATTCTTTTTTTGAGGTTTTTGGCCTTTCCAACGTATAGAGGTTCATTGTAGACTCCAATAAATTTATAAACTCCTGATCCGTTAGGAAATGATACTGAAGCTTTTTTTAATTCATCAATCCCCTTTTTATAATTATAGTTTGTATTATTCTGCATACAATTATTCATAAATTCTTGTTTTTATTATAAAAAATTGTACAAAAAATTCTATCCACTATTTCTGTGGATAATACTGTTAATAAACTTAGAGTTTTGTTTTTAATCATAATATTTCTGTGACTTTTTAGCAAAATGATTAAAAATTAGTCAATTTTATAAGATATTGAATTTGTTGAGCTTTTTTTATTTTTCTTAAGTTTATTCTTTGTTATTTTAAAAATGTGCGGATTTGCGGTGTTTTTTTTTTATTTTTTTTTATTTGTTGACAACTTAAAATTTTTAGTCTGTAGAAAAAACTTTTGATTTAGAGTTTGCCCAACCTAAACTTTGCCCGGAATCTAGGGTTAAAACTTCACCTGTGACAGATTTGTTTATTATCAGGTAGTCAATTGCACTATTTATTTCTTCTAATCCAATCTGTTTTTTAAGAGGGGTTCGTAGTACCTGATTTTCAAATTGCTTGGGTGTTTGATTCTTACTTTTGAGAGTTGGACCAGGCGAAACACCATTAACTCTTATTTTAGGAGCAAGAAAAATTGATAAACTTTTAGTTAGCGTATACAAGGCTGACTTACTTAAAGTGTAGGATGTAAAATACGGTGTAATATTTTTTACTCTTTGATCAATTATATTAATAATTAGACCATCTTTTTTTTTATAATTTTCAACAAAGCATTTGGATAAGAAAAAAGGAGCTTTTAAATTTACATCAATATGGTTATCAAAAATTTCGTGTGAAGTTTTTTTTATACTGTCAAATTCGAAGGCTGATGCGTTATTAATCAAAATATCGATATTTCCAAAATCCTTTTTAATTTTTTTAAAAAAACCTTCATAATTTTTTGCTTTTCTAAAATTGAATTGAAAAGCTTCAAACTTAACATTTGTTGTTTTTAAAAGCGTTTTTAACTTATCAACATTAGAATGTGATTTGTTATATTGTATAGCAACATCAAAACCTTTATTAGCTAAGTGTTTTGTGATAGAACTACCAATTCTCTGAGCGCCACCAGTTATTAAAACTCTTTTAAAATTTTTCATTAATACCTAATTCTTTTTTTTCTAAAATCTTAATTTTATCTCTAATTTTCGCAGCCTCCTCAAAATTTAAGTTTTCTGCACATTCTAACATCTCCTTTTTAAGGTCGTTAATAGTTTTTTCTGTTTCAACTACAGTGTCTTTGAATTTTTTTTTCTTTTTTTCTTCATTTTCTATTGATTCTTCAATTTTCCTGAAGGTAGATTTTGGTTTGATATTATTAATTTTATTAAAATTAATTTGTTTAATTCTTCGTCTAGCTGTCTCTTCAAGAGCGTTTTCAATTGATTTCGTTTTGAAATCAGCATACAAAATAGCTCTACCTTGAATATTTCTAGCAGCCCTTCCAATTGTTTGAATAAGCGATACCTGAGATCTCAAATAACCCTCTTTGTCAGCATCTAATATTGCAACTAAACCGCATTCAGGAATGTCTAAGCCTTCTCTGAGTAAATTAATTCCAACCAAAACATCATAATTTCCAACTCTAAGATCCTTAATAAGCTCAATTCTTTCTAATGTTTCGATATCTGAATGCATATACCTGGAATTGATTTGATTTTCATTTAGAAAGTCCGTTATTTTTTCAGCATCTTTTTTGGTAAGAGTAGTTATTAAAACTCTGAGTTTTTTATCTTTAACCTTCCTACACTCTTCCATAACATCTTCTATTTGGTTTGAAGCTTTTCTTACCTCACAAATTGGATCTACCAATCCAGTTGGTCTAACAATCTGTTCTATGAACACCCCATCAGTTTTATTAAGTTCATATTCTCCTGGTGTTGCAGAAACATAAACTGTTTTTCCCTTGAACCTTTCCCATTCCTCAAACATCAAAGGTCTATTATCCTTACAAGACGGTAATCTAAAACCATAAGTTGATAGGGTTTCTTTTCTAGACCTATCTCCTTTGAACATTCCTCGAATTTGTGGAATTGTTACATGAGATTCGTCTATAAATATAACTGTATCTTTTGGTAGGTATTCAAAAAGTGTTGGTGGTGGTTCTCCTTCTTTTCTTCCAGATAAATGTCTAGAGTAATTTTCAATCCCAGAGCAGCTCCCAGTAGCAGCGATCATTTCTAAATCGAAATTTGTTCGTTGCTCAATTCTTTGAGCCTCGATAAACAGCTTTTTAGATTCAAAGTACTTTATTCTTTCCTTTAGTTCTTCTCGTATTTTTTTTATTGCTAAATTAAGAGATGGTTTAGGTGTTACGTAATGACTATTTGCGTATATAGTTATCTCACTTAAACTTTTTGAAATTGTTCCTAAAAAAGGATCAAATTCATCAATAGACTCAATCGTGTCACCAAAGAAAGAAATTCTCCAAGATCTATCTTCCAAATGAGAGGGGAATATTTCTAGAATATCACCTCTATTTCTAAAAGTACCCCTAGTGTGAACATTATCATTTCTTTTATACTGAAGCTCAACAAGTCTTTTTTTAATTTCTTCTAAATCAATATTTATATCTTTTTTAATTTTGAAGGTCATTGAAGAGTAAGATTGGACTGATCCAATACCATAAATACAGGATACGCTTGCTACAACAATTGTATCAGGTCTCTCAAGTAATGCTCTAGTTGCTGAATGTCTCATCCGATCAATTTGCTCGTTAATTGAAGATTCTTTTTCAATGTAAGTATCACTTCTTGGAACATATGCTTCAGGAGTATAATAATCATAATAAGAAACAAAATATTCAACGCAATTTTCTGGAAAAAATCCCTTCATTTCGCTGTAAAGTTGAGCCGCTAATATTTTATTAGGAGCAAAAACTAACGCAGGTTTTTGAATTTTATTAATTACATTTGCAATAGTAAAAGTTTTACCAGATCCAGTGACTCCCAAGAGTACTTGATCTTTAGAGTCTTTTTCAATTCCTTGACAAATTTTTTCAATTGCTGAAGGTTGATCACCAGACGGTTTGTATGAGGATTGAATTTGAAATTTTTCCATGAAATAATAAAAAAAAAAATCTAATATATTTTTATTAAAGATTATATATAATTATTAAGTTGAAGTTTTAAAAATTTTTTTTCACATTTAATGGCTTTAATTTCAAAAAGATTATCTAAATTTAAACCATCTCTGACAGTAAAAATATCTCAAAGAGCAAGGGAGATGTCTAAAGATGGTGAAAAAGTTATTAGTTTAAGTTCTGGGGAGCCAGATTTCGATACTCCTGAACATATCAAAGGCTATGCTGTAAAAGCTATTAATGATGGTTTTACAAAATACACCCAGGTTGATGGTATAGAGGATTTAAAAAAAGCAATTGTAAATAAATTTTCTCTCGAAAACCATTTGTCATATAATACTGATAACGTAACGGTTGGGGTAGGGGGGAAACACGTTATTTACAATCTTTTTATGGCTACTATAGATTTAAATGATGAGGTAATTATTCCAGCCCCCTATTGGGTTTCCTACCCAGATATTGTAAGTCTGTGTGGTGGTAAACCAGTAATTGTTGACACGAGGATTGAAAATGACTTTAAGATCACTCCAGATGAATTAGAGAAACACATTACAAAAAATACAAAATGGTTCATTATCAATTCACCAGGCAATCCTACTGGAGCAGTTTATACTAAAGACAATTTGCAAAAAATTTCTGATGTTCTTGTAAAATATCCACATGTTCATATTCTCTCTGACGATATTTATGAGCACATACTTTATAATTCTGAAAAATTTTACAATATAATCAATGTTAATTCAGCATTGAAAGAAAGAACCTTTATTATAAACGGTGTTTCTAAAGTTTTTTCCATGACCGGTTGGAGGATTGGTTATGGAGCAGGGGATAGAAATTTTATTAAATCGATAGCAAAATTGCAGTCACAAAGTACAACAAATCCTTGTTCAATAAGTCAAATGGCAGCTAAACATGCCCTTGAAAAGGACAAAGATTTTTTGGGCGGATGGATAAAAAAATTTGAGGAGAGAAGAGTTTTCTTATTAGATTTTTTTCAATCAACAAAAGGGCTCAAACCATTCCATCCACATGGTGCTTTCTATTTATATATTTCGTGTGAAGGTTTTATAAATCAAAAAGATAAAAATAACCAGGTTATTTCCAATGATTTAGATTTTGCTGAATATTTGTTAAATAATGCTAAAGTTGCTGTTGTGCCTGGAGCCGCATTTGGAAAGTCACCATATTTTCGACTTTCATATGCAACATCATTTGAAGACTTAAAAGAAGCTTGTGAAAGAATTTCATCTGCTTTAAAAAATTTCGATATCAAATAAATGAAAGTTTTAGTCTACGGTGTTGGTGGTGTTGGAGGGTTTATAGGATGTTTTCTGGAAAAAACAAATTATGAAATCACTTACGTTACTAGAGGAGAAAGATATAACTTTATGAGAAATGAGGGTTTAATTTTAAATAGTAAGATTGAAAATTTAAAATTTAAAAAACTCAAAATTATTAACGAATTGAATAAAGGTGAGCACTTCGACATTATAATCATAACTGTAAAGTTGTATGATTTTGACAATGTTTTGAAGGAAATAAAGCAAAAAGTTGTTGGAGATTACATCATACTTCCTTTTCAAAACGGAATATACGCAGAGGAGAAAATTAAAAATCTTTTAGGTATAGAAAAAACCTTTGGAGCAGTAGCGCAAATTTCTGCTTACATTGATAAAAATCAAACGATTCAGCATGTAGGTAAGTTGGCTACTTTTTTTGTTGGGAAATACGATGGAGGAAGTAATGATTTTCTTGAGAGTTTTTGTCAAAATGTTCAGAAATGTAATCTTTCAATAATTTACAAAAATAATATTAAGGAAAAGATTTGGGAGAAATTTATATTTTTATCGGCTTACAGTGGTATGACCACACTAACAGAAAAAACAATAGGACAGATTTTTGAAAAAAAATCTTTAAAAGATAAATTTTTGGGCGCAATGAATGAAGCATTCCTATTATCAAAAAAATTTAATGTTAAATTTAAAAGAGATCCCTTAGCATTCTGGATAGAAAAAATTAATAGTATGCCCTATGAAATGACTTCGTCTATGTACCTGGATTTTAAATCTAAAAAAAAACTTGAGTTAGAGTGGTTATCTGGTTCCATACTAAATTTGGGTAATTCTATGAATTTAGAGTCTAGGATAAGCAGTGAAATTGTAAGTGGAATAAAAGCTAAATAATTTTTTTTAAATTCAAAAAACTCTCTGCTTCAATAGCGCTCATACAGCCCATTCCCGCAGCAGTTACTGCTTGTCTATAAATTTTATCAGTTACATCACCAGCAGCAAAAACACCATCTACATTAGTCTTTGTTGAATCAGGGGAAGTAATTATATACCCATCATTATCCATTTTCAGTTTTGTTTTGAACAAAGAGGTTGCAGGAGCGTGACCTATTGCAACAAAAAAACCATCTATTTTGACATCTTTCTTTGCTTTTGTTTTATTATTTAAAACTTCAATACTTGAAATACATTTCTTATCTTTATCACCAATCACTTTTTTAACTTCTTGATCCCATAAAATTTCAATATTCTCTTTCTTCATTAATCTATCTTGTAATATTTTTTCTGCTCTGAATTTATCCCTTCTGTGAATTATCAAAACTTTTTTACATAAATTTGACAAAAATAATGCTTCTTCAACTGCCGTGTTTCCACCACCAGCTACTGCAACAGTTTTATTCTTGAAAAAAAAACCATCGCAAGTTGCACAAGCAGATACTCCAAAGCCCATAAACTCTCTCTCACCCTCAATATTCAACCATTTAGCTTTAGCTCCAGTTGCAATAACAATTGAGTAAGAGTGGAAAATTTCTTTTTCTGTCTCGACAACAAATGGAAATTTTTTTAAATCTACATTTTTTACGAAGTCATTAATAATATTGGTCCCAAAAATTGCCGCTTGCTTTTTCATTTGTTCCATAAGCCAAGGGCCTTGAATTGGGTTTTCAAAACCAGGATAGTTTTCAACATCGGTTGTTATTGTTAACTGTCCTCCGGGTTCTAAGCCAGATATAAGTGTAGGATTTAAGCCTGATCTAGAGGCATAAATTGCGGCTGTGTATCCTGCTGGTCCAGACCCAATTATCAATACATTCTTTACATTATTCATATTTACGAAAAGTTAATTGAATTTATCTGATATTCCTTAACACCGTTCGGGGTATTGACTTCAATAATATCATTAATATTCTTATTAATCATAGCTTTGCACAAAGGAGCTGAAATTGAAATCAAATTTTTTTCAATATCTGCTTCATCAACTCCCACTATTCTATATGTATGTTTTTTGTCATTACTCAAGTCTGTTATTTGAACTGTTGCACCAAATGTAACTCTAGAGTTATCCAAAGATGAGGTATCAATAACCTCCGCTCTACTTATCTTATTTTCTAATTCAGATATCTTTCCTTCAATGAAGCTTTGTTTTTCTCTAGCAGCATGATACTCAGCATTTTCGGATAAGTCACCATGTTCTCTGGCTTCAGATATCGCTTTTATTATGTTAGGTCTTTCTATATTTTTTAAAGTATCCAATTCGGATTTGAGCTTGTCTAACCCATCTTTGGTCATAGGAAATTTTTCGGTCATAGTGTTTTATTATAATATAAAATTATGATAATTCTATTATTTATACAATTCTTGTAGTGGGTTTACACTGAATTCAGTTTTTTTTATTAAATTTAAACCTGTAACGGCAATTTTTGCAGCCGAAATTGTAGTAAAGTAAGGAATTTTACTTCTTATAGCACTTCTTCTTATTGAAAAACTATCAGAGATTGACTTAACACCACTGGTTGTGTTGATAATCAACTGAATTTTATTTTTTTCAATTAGATCCACGGCGTGCGGACTTCCTTCGTTAACTTTTTTTACTACGCGTGCATTGACACCAAACATTTTTAAAAAATTTGCAGTTCCTCTAGTAGCAACAACATTATAGTTTAGGTTCTTTAATAATTGACTTAATAACAAAATATTTTCTTTATCCTCGTCTCTAACAGAAATGAAAACTGATCCTGATAAAGGAAGATTATTACCAGCAGCAATCTGAGACTTCAAAAAAGCTAATGGAAATTTTTGGTCTATCCCCATAACCTCCCCTGTTGATTTCATTTCGGGACCTAAAATTACATCTTCTCCTGGGAATCTGTCAAAAGGAAAAACTGACTCTTTTACAAATACATTTGATGTATCGTCAAAGCTCAGCTTGAATTGATTTAACTTTTTACCGAGCATAATCTGTGTTGCTACATTGGCTAAAGGAATTCCTATGGCTTTACTAATGAACGGGATTGTTCTGCTTGCTCTAGGATTTACCTCTAGCACAAAAATTTTCTCATCTTTAATTGCAAATTGAATATTAATGAACCCTATAATTTTTAATTTAATAGAAATAATATTAGTTAACCTTTTTATTTCCTCAATAATAGCTTTGGGAATTGTTTGTGGCGGAATAGAACAAGCAGAATCCCCAGAATGTACTCCAGCTTCTTCAATATGCTCTAAAATTCCAGCAATAAAAACTTCTTTTCCGTCAGAAATAGCGTCAACATCAATCTCCTTTGCATCAACTAAAAACTGATCAATTAAGATTGCCTTACTATTTTCTATAAAATTTGAATTAAAATAATTTCCTAATTCTCTTTCATTATTAATAATTCTCATTGCTCTACCTCCCAAAACATAAGATGGTCTTACTACAATTGGAAAATCAATTTTCTTAAGCGCTCTTCTAGCTTCCTTGAGGTTATAAACTATGTCGCTTTTAGGTTGATGAATTTTAAGTTCTTTTATTAGCCTGTTAAATCTGTCTCTATCCTCGCATAAATCAATCGATTTGAAAGAAGTTCCAAGTATTCTTATTTTTTCTCTATACAATCTCTCAGCCAATTTTAGTGGTGTTTGACCACCTAACTGAACAATCACGCCAGATAACTTATTATTTTTATTTTCCGCATTACAAACTTCTACAACTGATTCAAAATCTAATGGTTCAAAATACAGTCTATCTGAAATATCAAAATCTGTTGATACTGTTTCTGGGTTACAATTAATCATAATTGATTCAATTTTCATTTCTCTTATTGCAAAGGAAGAATGAACGCAACAATAGTCGAACTCAATACCCTGACCAATCCTATTTGGCCCTCCACCAATAATTATTACCTTTTTTTTATCTGTTACCTCGGTTTCTTTTTCAAAAGAATTATAAATTTGATTTTTTGACCAAGATGAGTACATGTAGGGAGTGAAAGACTGAAATTCCCCTGAGCAAGTGTCAATATTTCTAAATGAAGTGTTAAATTTGTTTTTATCTTTAAAAACTTTTAATCCCTTTTTTGTAAAACTTGATAACTCAATAATTTTTTCATCAGAAAACCCCTCGCTTTTTGCTTTTAAATAAACATCTACAGACATTTTTTGTTTAATTAAAGACTCAGTTTTTACTATTCCTGCAATTTCTCTAATAAACCACTCATCGTAACCAGATTTTTTAACAATTGTATCAATTGAAATTTTTTTTCTAATACACTCTGAAATTACTAAGAATTTGTTGGGCAAATTTTGTGTTAATAAGTCCAATAAAGAATTGGTATTTTTTTTTTTTAATTGAAGGTTTGAATCAAGCCCATTCAATCCTATTTCAAGACTTCTAATTGCTTTCTGAAATGATTCCTTGAAATTTCTTCCTATTGCCATGCATTCGCCTATGGATTTCATTGCTGTACCAAGTTTTTCTTCAGTATCACTAAACTTTTCAAAAGTAAATCTTGGAATTTTTGTAACAATATAATCAATAGTGGGTTCAAATGAAGCAGGGGTAGTTTTTGTAATATCATTTTTTAACTCATCCAGTGAATACCCAATTGCAAGTTTCGCTGCTATCCTCGCAATTGGGAAGCCAGTAGCTTTTGAGGCAAGTGCTGATGACCTAGAGACTCTTGGATTCATTTCAATTACAACCATTCTTCCATTTTTTGGATTAACAGCAAATTGTACATTAGCACCACCTGTTTCAACTCCAATTTCTCTTATTACTTGAATTGCTTGATTTCTCATTTTTTGAAATTCTTTATCTGTCAAAGTTAAAGACGGAGCAACTGTAATAGAATCTCCTGTGTGAACACCCATTGGGTCAACGTTTTCTATTGAGCAAACAATTATACAATTGTCTTTTCCATCCCTTATCACCTCCATTTCAAATTCTTTCCAACCCTCTAAAGATTCCTCAATTAAGATTTCATTAATTGGAGATAGATTAATTCCTTTTTTGACAATTTTTATAAACTCATTTCTATTTCTTGCAGTCCCTCCTCCAGAACCACCAAGTGTAAAAGATGGTCTAATGATAATGGGAAAAGATAAAGATTTTTGAAATTTTAAAGCTTTTTCCAAATTGTTAACAACAAAGCCTTTCGGTGAATCAAGTCCTATTTTTGTCATTGATTTTTTAAATAACTCTCTATTTTCAGCTTTTTCTATTACAGATTTTGTTGCTCCAATAAGTTCAACATTGTATTTTGATAAAATTTTTTTTTTTTGAAGTTCTATTGAAAGATTTAAAGCCGTTTGACCACCCATGGTAGAAAGTAAGGCATCAGGTTTTTCTTTAGAAATAATTTTTTCTAGAAAATATGTATTCAGAGGTTCAATATAAGTTTTGTAAGTTAGGTCAGGATCAGTCATAATCGTAGCAGGATTTGAATTAACCAATATAACTTTGTATCCTTCTTCTTTGAGGGCTTTACAAGCTTGTGCTCCAGAATAATCAAACTCACATGCTTGTCCTATTACAATTGGGCCAGCTCCTATAATCATTATTTTTTTTAGGTCTTTTCTTTTAGGCATATTTTTCTATTAGTTTTTTAAAATTTTTAAATAAATACCTACTGTCCTGAGGGCCAGGTGATGCCTCTGGGTGGTATTGTACGGAAAAGAAAGGTTTATTTTTTATTTTTATTCCAGCTATTGTCCCATCAAATAATGATTTATGGGTAACTTTTATTTTGAGTGGAAGTTTCTTTTGAGAAACAACAAATCCATGATTTTGAACTGTAATTTCAACATTATCATTATCTAAGTTTTTTATGGGGTGGTTTGCACCTCTATGTCCGTGATGCATTTTCTCGGTAGTTCCTCCAAATAATATTGCAAGAATTTGATGCCCTAAGCATATTCCAAAAATTGGAATCATCACGGATTTTAATAATAGTAATTGTTTTTCAATTTTTTTGAATGTAGCCAATGGATCTCCTGGTCCATTTGATAAAAAAATTCCTTTTGGATTTAATCTAATAAGCTTTTCAAATGAGAAACTGCAAGGAAAAACAACAATTAGATATCCCATGTTTTCGAGAAGTTTAAGTATTTTTCTCTTTACACCAAAATCTATTACAGCAATAAAATTTTTGCTTACAACTTGGGAAATATTCACTTTTATTTTTTTATTATTTTTCCAACAGTATATTTCTTTAGTAGAAATTTCTGATGCTAAATCAAGACTTTCCATTACAGGGAAATTATTCAATTTTTTTTTTAAAATTGATATATTCTCAAGCTTCCCTTTTGGAAAATGTATTAAAGCTCTGCAAACACCACTTTCTCGAATTGATTTTGTTAACATTCTTGTATCAACATCAGTTATGCAGGCAGTTTTATTAATAAATAACCATCTTTGAAAACTTTCTTCAGATCTATAATTGGAAGGTTTAGATATATTATTGTTTACGATACATGCGGACGCAAATATTTTTGAACTTTCATAATCCTCATTGTTAGTCCCAACTATTCCAATATGAGGAAATGTAAAATTGATTATTTGCTGGAAATAGGATGGGTCGGTAAGAATTTCTTGATAACCTGTTATTGAGGTATTGAAACAGATTTCTCCAAAATAATCGGAATTAAACCCATAACCTTTTCCCAAAAAATAGTTTCCATTATCAAGAAGCAATAAACAATTTTTTTCAGAAGTTTTTTTCATTCCAGAATTAATATACTCAGAATAATTGATTTTCCAATAGTTGATAATTAATTAAATAGTTTTATTGATTTTTACATCATTCTCATATACTGATAATGTTTATGGTTTCTTTCAGAGAGAATATAAAAAATAGTCTTGATAAGAGTTTAAAGGATAGAGACGAAATTTCAACGGCTACCCTGAGGCTGATTCTTGCAGCCATAAAAGATCATGATATTCAATTTAGAACAAAAAAAAAGGGAGAACATATTTCAGATGAAGAAATCCTTAATCTTTTACAAAATATGATTAAACAAAGAAAAGAAAGTGTGAAAATTTACTCTGAAGCGGGAAGAATTGATCTAAAAAAGAGGGAGGAAAAAGAAATTGAAATTATTGAATCGTTCTTACCAAAACAAATTAAAGCAGAGGAACTTGAGGCCATAATAATGAACTCGATTAAAGAACTAGATTGTCAGTCACTTAAGGATCTAGGAAAATTAATATCGAGTCTAAAACAAAATTATCCTGGTCAAATTGACATGAGAGAGGTTGCAGATTTAGCAAAAAAAAACCTTAAATGATACGAAAGAATATCTCTGTTGATGAAATTTTGAATGAATTTAACAACAAGTCCAGATTATCTGATTTAATTTCAAAATATGTTCAATTAACCCCAAGAGGAAATTCGTTTATCGGAAAATGTCCATTTCACAATGAAAAAACTCCATCATTTAATGTGAGTGACGAAAAAGGGCTCTTTCATTGCTTTGGTTGTAAGGTTGGTGGCAATGCTATTACTTTTTTGATGAAATACAAAAACCTTTCATTTACAGAGGCTATAAACGACCTTTCAAGTTTTGCTGGATTGAATATAAATTTTCAATCATCTGGTGATTTAAAAAAAAAAAATGATCTTCTTTCACTTTTTTTTGAATCTAATATCTTTTTCAAAGATTCTTTAAAATTAAATAAAAGTGCATACCAATATATCTGTTCAAGAATAAAAAATAATGATGTCATTACAAATTTTGAAATTGGATATTGTCCTAGCGACGAAGAGTTGATTGAATTTTTAAACAAAAAAGGTTTTGATTTAGAACAAATTAAAAAAACAGACCTTTTGATAAAAAATAGTCAGAATCAATATTTTGGAAGATTTAAAAATAGATTAATTTTTCCAATTTTTAATTTCTCTGAAAAAATTGTAGGGTTTGGTGGAAGAGAAATAAATGGTAATTCGAAAATAAAATATATAAATTCTCAAGAAAGTGAGATTTTTAAGAAGAGCGAAATCTTATTCGGTTTAAAGCAAAATCAAGAAAGTATTAGAAAAAATAAAATCGTTATTTTAGTTGAAGGCTACATGGATGTTGTATCATTAGCAGAAAATAATATTAATTTTGCTCTAGCTTCTATGGGTACAAGTTTGTCAAAGACCCAAATATTGAAAATGTGGAACCTTAGTAATATTCCATATATATGTTTTGATGGAGATGAGGCAGGTCGAAATTCATCTAAAATAATTGCTACAAAAATTTTAGAATTTTTGGTTCCTGGTAAATCATTCAGATTTATAAAGTTACCAGAAAATTACGATCCAGACAGCTTTTTAAAAAAATGGAATAAAAAAGCCTTTGAGGACCTCATGGAAAAATCTTATGATTTATCTGATTTAATCTGGCAAATTATTTTGGAGTCTGTTGGGAAGACAACCCCGGAGTTTATTGCACTTTTAGACGAAAAAATAAGATTTTATTCATCCAAAATATCAAACAAAACAGTATCGGATGAGTATTATAGATTTTTAATAAAAAAAAAGAATGATTATTTGTGGAATATAAAATCCAAAAAAAGATTTAAAAAGTTTACAAAGGAAAAAATACATGAATTTATCAATGAAAAGCTTATTGTAATTTTCATGCTTTTTGAAACAAAATTAGTTCAGAAACATCTTGAAGAGATTTCTGAAATTAAATTTCAAAATCACGATCTTAATAAAACAAAGGACTTTTTTTTCAGGAAGATTTATCTAGAGAATTTAAAAGTTGACTCAGATTTACTCAAAAATGTAAAAAACAATTTTTTTTCTGAAGAAGATGTTAACTCATTAAAAAAAACACATATAGCTAATTTAAATGAAAAGGAAAAAGCAATTTTTCTTCAACAAATTTTGACTAATTTAAAATTACCCGAGTTACAGGATGAGGTAAACAGACTTAAAGAATTAATATTAAATACAAATGATAACAAAAAACAATCAGACCTAATAAATAGATACAATAAAATATTACATGAAATTAAAACTATTAAAAATAAAGAACTTGAATAATGTTCATCTACTATTCATTTAAAAATAGTAGAAAATATTTTTCATATGACTGATAAGAGTAAATCAAAACAAAAAAAAGAAATCATCGAGGAGCCTATTATCGATAAATCTGGCGAATCCTTGAAAAAAATAATTTCAAAAGGAAAAAAACAAGGCTTTTTAAAAAGATCTGAATGTGAAGGGGTGCTTGCCAACGAAAGTTTTGATGATAAAGAAGAATTTTATTCAAAAGTTGAAAGTTTGAATATACAAATCTTTGAAAATGATGAAAACTCAAATGATGAGGAAGATAACGATAGTGAAAACGAAAATAATCAAATCATTAATGGTAAAGAGGATGATACTGGCCGCACAGATGACCCTGTTAGAATGTATTTGAAAGAAATGGGTAATGTTGAGTTATTGTCTAGAGTTGGTGAAATTGAAATAGCTAAAAGAATTGAAAGTGGAAAAAACAAGACAACAGACGCATTTTCTAAAAGCTTTATTTCAATGGAATCTATATTTAATTTTTACAAAGAATATTCTAGTACAGAAAAACAACTTAGAGATTTTATCGATCTAGACGCGACTTTTAGATCAGTCAACGGCGAACAAGATGATTTTCAAGACATTAGTATTAAAGATAACGAAATCTTTGAAAACCAAGAGGATGAAGAAAATTCAGGAAAAGAAAATGATGATGAATCAGAATTTGAAAACGAGAGCTCTGACGATGTCAACGAGGCCTCAGACTTGTCAATTCTTGAAAAAGAAGAAAATCTAAAACCGTATATTACTGAAAAACTTGAAAAATTTTCTAAGCTATACAAGAAGTTCAGAAAACTTCGCGAGCATTTCATAGATTTAAAATTGTCAAATAAAAAAATCGACGCAAAATTGGCTAAGAAAATTGTTTTAGCAGAGAAAACTATCTCAGATACAGTTTGTAACCTCTTCATAAATCAAACAAAAATTGACGATTTAGTTGAAAAGCATAAAGCCTTTAATTTAGATATTCTTTTATCACAGAATAAATTAAAAGAAATTGCTCAAAGCTTAAAAATCAGCGAATTGGACTTTACCTCTGAGTTTGAAAAAAATGGTCTAAACAAGAATTGGCTAAAAAACCTTTCAAAAAAGACTAATAAAAAATGGAGTGCTTTTGCAAAAAAAGAAATAGTTGTAGATATAATAAATAAACAAAGAGACATTATGATCAACTGTTTAATGACAACTGAAGAGATTAAAAATATTTATCATTCTATAAATCAAGGAGTAATCGAATCAGGTAAAGCAAAGAAAGAGATGATAGAAGCTAACTTGAGGCTAGTTATTTCTATCGCAAAAAAATACACTAATAGGGGACTTCAGTTTTTAGACTTGATACAGGAAGGTAACATAGGCTTAATGAAGGCCGTTGATAAATTTGAATACAGAAGAGGCTACAAATTTTCTACATATGCAACTTGGTGGATTAGACAAGCAATTACACGATCAATAGCAGATCAAGCCAGAACTATAAGAATCCCAGTTCATATGATAGAAACTATAAGTAAATTAGTCAGAGTCTCTAGACAAATATTAAACGAAAATGGTGTTGAACCACAACCAGAAGAGTTGGCATCTAGGCTTGGCATGCCTCTTGAAAAGGTAAGAAAAGTGCTTAAAATAGCTAAAGAGCCAATCAGCCTAGAAACCCCAGTCGGAGATGAAGACGATAGCCACCTTGGAGATTTTATTGAAGATAAGGCAATTAAGCTTCCATTGGACGCCGCTATTCAAAATAATTTAAGAGAAGCGACAACCAGCGTTTTGTCAACCCTCACGCCAAGAGAGGAAAGAGTTTTAAGAATGCGTTTCGGAATAGGTATGAATACAGATCACACTTTAGAAGAGGTTGGCCAACAGTTTTCAGTAACCAGAGAAAGAATCCGTCAAATAGAAGCTAAAGGTCTTAGAAAGCTTAAGCATCCAAGTAGATCAAGAAAGTTGAGAAGTTTTTTAGATAATTAATCATTATTCGACTACTTTGAATTTTTTTTTTTTTTTATTAACCAGATCTTTAATATACATTATTATTGAAAAGTTGATTAACATAAGATTCATGATTTTTAAAAATAGGCCCGTAGTTCAGTTGGTTAGAACGCACCGCTCATAACGGTGTTGTCGGGGGTTCAAGTCCCTCCGGGCCTACCATAACAATTGGTGTTTGAGATGAAGTAAACCAATTTTAATTACAATTTGATTAACAAAAATGCCAACGGTAATTTTTAAGATCCTGCTGTTTTTTTATTCATAGCATCAATCAAGCCTTTTACACCATTAGGATGATTTTTAATTACTGAGAGAAACTCTGCTCTTTGAGTTACTAACATACTTACGCCATCAATATTCACGTCTAAAATTTTAAATTCTTTATTTTTATTTATGTACATTTTCCACATCATTTTTAAAGTTGGACCATCTTTATTTAAAATATCCATTTTTACATTGTAATAATTATTTTCAAAAAGCGATTCAACTGCTTTGAAGGTTCCTTCCCACCCCTTAAATTTTGGTGCATAAGTTGCGACAATATAATTATTAAATGAATCAACAAATTGCTTTTGAATTCCTTTATCGATTGTTTTCCAATATCTTCCAAGAACAAATCTTGAAATATAGTAGTTGTCGAAGGAGGAGAGGTAGAGTGTTTTAAAGTTGTTATGTCTTTCTTGTTCTGTGATTTCTGTATTAGACACTTTTTCAACAACTTGCTTACCAAGTTTTTCAACAAATACTTTGCTTTTTCCAATATTCTCATCTGAGTGGGAAATAACAGGGTAGAAAAGGAGTAATAGTAAAAAGAGTTTTTTAAAATGCATATTAATTAATCAGGTTGACCCTAGATTTGCTAAACCCAGGATAACTAGATGAAGGCAGAACACCATTATAAACTCGTGGTGATGGCATTATTTTTCTACTTTCATCTTGAACTATCTTTGCAATTTCTGAATTATCAATAAACTTTGATTCACTTGAGCCATTGGGGTTTGCATACCCATCTGACGGCATAGTTTTCTTTTTAGTAACATTTTTTACTGTTTTCTCAACTTTCTTTGCAACTTTTACAGTTTTTTTGGCAGTTTCTGTGATTTTTTCTTCCTCCAGAATTAAATCTTCTACATTATTTTCAGTTGCTATACTTTTTTCTAACTCAGGGTCATCATAAACATCGACAGGTAGTATATTCAAAGAGAGGTTCTCTTCCTCAAGCTGTCCAGATATTTCTTTTTTTCTTTTTTGTCTGTAAAGACTTCTCATTGTTGCATACCAATCAAGCGAGCTTGATCTCATTTCATCAACATAATCTAGGTATTTTTCCCTTGTTGACACACCTCTTACAACAGGACCGGATAATCTAGCTTCCATGCCAATGCCATTCATTCTATATGCAAATGAAAGTGGGTTGGTAATTGCATCAACACCAATGCCCACACTGTCTCGTATACTTGAAGGACCAAAAATAGGTAGCATTACATATGGTCCATCAGGAACTCCCCATGTAGCCATTGTTTGCCCAAAGTCCTCCTCAACAGTTGGCATCGAACCAAACTCTTGTGTTCCAGCGATGTCAAATAAACCTCCCAAACCAAAAGTCATATTTATCAAGAATTTCCCAATAATGTTGCCCATACTTTCTCTATTTAATTGAAGAATTGCATTTGCAAGACTTACTGGTGTTTTTGCTGTTGTTGCCAGATTACTAAGAGGCTTTCGGGGAAAATCTGGAACTTTTCTCCATGCTTTTGCAACAGGTTTGAAAAAATTGTCATCAAGGGTGTTGTTAAACTCAAAGATAGCTCTGTTTGTTTTCTCAAAAGGGTCGTTTTCAGTGTCGGCTGCTAAGTTTTTAGTAGGAGAGACAAATAAGAAGAGACCCAGCAGACACAAGATATAGAGTGGATTATTAAGAAATATACGCATAATATAGCAATAATTTATTTATATGTTAATTTAAACCATTTTATAATAAAAAAATATAGTAAAAAAATAAACAAAAAAAAAATGTTTTTTTTTTAATTTTTTAAACAATTAGGTAATATTTTGAAAACAAAAAAAATATCAGTATCTTTCGAGTTTTTTCCACCAAAAAATCAAGTTTCAATTGAATCTTTATGGACCAATATAAAACGTTTAGAGCCTTTAAAACCTAAATTTATTTCTGTAACCTATGGTGCTGGTGGGTCAACTAGAGAGAATACTCATAGCCTTGTTAAAGAAATAAAAAAAAAAACTTCACTAGAACCAGCTGCACATTTAACTTGTATGGGAACTTCTTATCAAGAAATTGAAATGATTGCTGAGGATTATTGGAATACGGGAGTAAGACACCTTGTTGCACTAAGAGGTGATGTTCCAAAGGAAATTGATGGAAATAAACAAAATGATTTTAAATATGCTACAGATTTAATTAGATTTTTAAAAGGAAAATATGACTTTGAAATAACCGTTTCAGCTTATCCTGAAATGCATCCTGATTCTGATTCCCTCGAGCAAGAATATGACGTGCTAAAAAAAAAAATTGATTTAGGTGCCACAAAGGCAATTACTCAATTTTTTTTTAATGTAAACGCATATTTTGAATTTGTGGATGGTGCTCTAAAAAGAGGTATAAATATTCCAATAATTCCTGGTATTTTACCAGTTACGAATTGTAAAAGGACCCTGCAATTTGCAAAAAAAATGAATTGTGAAATGCCATTAGATTTGATTGAAATGTTTAAAGGACTTGACTCAGATCAAGAAACAAGGAAATTAGTTGCTGTAACTATAGTTTATGATCAATGCAGAAAATTAATTGATGGCGGAATTGAAGATTTTCACTTTTACACACTAAACAGAGCAGACTTATCTTTTGCAATATGTCATATATTAGGTATTAGAACGTTAGGGTAGATTATGAATTTTGAAAAAATAAAAAGTTTATTAGAAAAAAAAATTTTAGTTCTTGACGGACCAATGGGAACAATGATTCAAAAAAGAAAATTAACGGAAAAAGACTTTAGAGGTAAGAAATTTAATAATTTTAAAAATAACCTCCAAGGTAATAACGATATTTTAAATCTTTCAAATGAAAAAATCATATATGAAATTCACTCAGAATTTCTTGATGCTGGAGCCGATATTATTGAAACTAATACATTCAATTCAACAAAGATTTCTCAGGCTGACTATGGTTGCGAAGATTTTTCTTACGAACTTAATTTTGAAGGAGGAAGAATTGCAAGAAGGGCAGCAGATGATTCTATGGCCAAAAGCAATGAGATTAAATTTGTGGCCGGAGTTGTTGGTCCTACCAACAGAACATGTTCAATGTCTCCAGATGTAAACAATCCAGGTTTTAGAAATGTTTCTTTTGACGACTTACAAAGCGATTATGAAATTTCTATTGATGGATTAGTTGATTCTGGAGTGGATCTCATTATGATTGAAACAATTTTTGATACTTTAAATGCAAAAGCGGCGTTAATGGCATTAAAAAAAGTTTAAAAAAAAAAAAAGATTAAGATACCCCTTATGTTATCTGCCACCATTACAGATTTATCTGGCAGAACTTTATCTGGCCAAACATTGGAGGGATTTTACAATTCCATTATACATTCAGACCCACTGAGTATTGGATTAAATTGTGCGTTAGGGCCTAAGGAGCTTGAGTCGCATTTGATTGAATTAAACAGAATCTCTGAATATTTTGTTAGCATTCATCCCAATGCAGGCTTACCAAATGCTTTTGGTGAGTATGATGAAACTCCTCAATCAATGTCAAATTTTATAAAAAATTGGGCTGATAATAATTATATTAATATTGTAGGTGGTTGTTGTGGAACAACCCCAGCACATATAACGTTGATAAAGGAAACTGTGAAAAATAAAAAACCAAGAAATGTTTTACAAAAGAATGACAAATTAAGATTATCTGGGCTGGAGGCTTTTAATTATTGATATGAATAAACAAATTATAAAATTTATCAATATTGGTGAAAGAACGAATGTAACTGGTTCAGCTAAATTTAAAAAGCTAATAATGGAAGATAATTTCGAGGAAGCAGTTTCGGTTGCCAAAGATCAAATAGAAAATGGCGCCCAAATTATCGACATAAATATGGATGAGGGATTACTTGATTCTGAGCTGTCGATGGAAAGATTTTTAAACCTAATTGCTGTTGAACCAGAAATTGCGAAAGTGCCTTTTATGATTGATTCCTCTAAATGGTCGGTGATTGAAAAAGGATTGAAGTGCGTTCAAGGAAAAGCAATAGTTAATTCGATTAGTCTTAAAGAGGGAGAAAAAACATTTTTAGAACAGGCATCATTAATAAGAGATTACGGAGCAGCAGCTGTAGTAATGGCTTTTGATGAGAGTGGACAGGCAGATACAGTTGATAGAAAATTTGAAATTTGTTCAAGAGCATATGAAGTTTTAACTAAAAAAATTAAATTCCCACCTCAAGACATTATATTCGATCCAAATATATTTGCTGTTGCTACAGGAATTAAAGAGCATAACAATTACGCACTAGATTTTTTTGAAGCGACAAAACTTATAAAAGAAAAGTTACCACTAGCCAAAGTTTCTGGAGGTGTATCAAATGTTTCCTTTAGTTTTAGAGGTAATAATCAAGTAAGAGAGGCAATGCATTCATGTTTTTTATATCATGCAATAAGTGCTGGTATGGATATGGCAATAGTTAATGCTGGACAAATCACGATATACGAACAGATACCAAAAGATCTTAGGAAAGCCATTGAAGATGTATTTTTCAATAAAGATGATGGTGCCACTGATAGGTTAATTGATATTTCTACAAAATTTTCGAAAAACGTTGAAAAACAAAAAGTTACCAAAGAATGGAGAGAACAGACTGTTGAAGAAAGAGTTAAGTATTCTTTAATAAATGGAATCAATGAATACATAGAAAAGGATACTGAAGAACTTAGAAATAAATTAAATAAACCTTTGGAAATAATTGAAGGTCCATTAATGGATGGGATGAATATTGTAGGCGATCTGTTTGGAGCCGGTAAAATGTTTTTACCTCAGGTTGTAAAGTCAGCAAGAGTAATGAAGCAGTCAGTTGCATATTTATTGCCTTTTATGGAAAATGACAAAGTCGGGTCATCAAATTCAAAAGGTAAAATTCTCTTAGCTACTGTTAAAGGAGATGTACATGATATTGGAAAAAATATAGTTGGCGTCGTTCTTCAATGTAATAATTTTGAAGTTATAGATTTAGGTGTCATGGTTCCATGTCAAACCATTATAGATACCGCGATAAAGGAAAATGTGGATTTAATTGGTTTATCTGGACTTATTACGCCTAGCCTAGATGAAATGTGTTTTGTTGCGAGCGAACTTAGTCGAAATAAAGTAAATAAACCATTGTTAATTGGTGGCGCAACAACTAGTAAAATTCACACAGCTATTAAAATTTCACCATTATATGAAAATGGTGTTTGTCATGTAACAGACGCTTCAAAAGCTGTTGGTGTTGCAACAAATTTAATTTCAAAAAGTAAGTGTTTACCTTTTATAGAATCAATCAAAAAAGAGTATCAAGAGTTAAAAAATTCATACTATAAAAAAGAAAAAATTGGTAAAGAAAACAATTTAGATGTGTGTAGAAAAAATAAATTTAAATTTGATTGGAATGAATATACTCCCCAAAAGCCAAAGTTTATGGGATTGAAGGTATTTAAAGAAATTCCCATAAAAAAAATATGTGATTTTATTGATTGGAAACCTTTTTTCCAGTCATGGGAATTATATGGAAACTTTCCTCAAATATTAAGCGACGAGAAAGTTGGAAAAGCCGCGAAAGATCTATATCACGATGCATTAAATATGCTTGAAGATATTGTTAAAAAAAAATTGGTTAAACCATCCGCAGTAGTTGGTTTTTGGCCTGCTAACTCTGAGTTAGACGACATTATTTTATATGAAAATGATTCTAGAAAAAGGATTTTAAATAAATTTTATAATCTTAGACAACAAGTAAGTAGAAAAAATTCAGATAGAGCTAATTATTGTCTGTCAGACTTTATAGCTCCCTCTACTTCAAAAGTTAAAGATTATATTGGGGGATTTTTAGTTACTGCAGGTTCAGAGATTGAAAATATGTCTTTTGAATTTGAACGCAAAAAAGATGACTATAACTCTATTTTGGTTAAATCTTTAGGAGACAGAATAGCTGAAGCATTAGCTGAAATGATGCATAAAAAAGTAAGAACAGATTTATGGGGTTACTCTAAGGATGAAAATTTAACCAATGAGCAACTTATTAGGGAGGATTACGCGGGCATTAGACCTGCCCCGGGTTATCCAGCTTGTCCTGATCACACTCAAAAAGAAACTCTTTTTAAACTTTTGGACATAAACAATAATTTAAAAGTTAAATTGACAGAATCTTATGCAATGAGTCCATCCAGTTCTGTTTCAGGACTTTATTTTTCAAATCCAAAAGCTTCTTATTTTGGAGTTGGAAAAATCAATAAAGATCAGGTTATAGATTATGCAGAAAGAAGAGGAATAAGTCTTGAAGAAGCTGAAAAATGGTTAGCCCCTAACTTAAGTTATTCCCCAAAGAAAGCAGCATAATGTGTTTGAAAATAATGAAAAAATAAAGCTGCCTGACTTAGACTTTTTGTCGACTCTAAACTCTCAACAAAAAAATGCTGTTTTGAATACTGAGGGACCCCTTCTGGTTTTGTCTGGAGCCGGGACTGGAAAAACTAAGGTTTTAACTACTCGATTAGCTAATATAATTTATACACGAAAAGGTAGTATTAAAGATATTTTATGCGTTACATTTACAAACAAAGCAGCGTTTGAGATGAAAATGAGAGTTGAAAAAATTCTTAAAATGCCAGTTGAGGGAATGTTCATAGGGACTTTTCACTCTATAGGAGCTAAATTTCTGAGAAGACACGCAAGTTTAATTAACTTAAAGAATGATTTTACTATACTTGATTCTGAGGATCAGTTGAGACTTTTAAAACAAGTAATTAACTCATTAGATTTAGACACTAAATTGTATCCACCAAAAAGTTATCTTTACATGGTTGATCAACTTAAAAACCAAGGCTTGTCTCATTCAGAGATATCAAATCATGAGTTTGAACATAAAACGAATGGCAAGTTAAGCACAGTATATAGCTTGTATCAAGATCGTTTAAAAAATTTTAATTCTGTAGATTTTGGTGACTTGATAATGCTTCCATTAGAAATTTTAAAAAAGGAGAAAGACTTACTTTTTAATTACCAAAAAAAGTTTAAATATATTCTCGTTGATGAATATCAAGATACAAACGCTTCGCAGTATATGTTACTAAGATTATTGTCAGGAAAAAAAAAAAATATCTGTTGTGTAGGAGACGAAGATCAATCTATCTATGGATGGAGGGGAGCTCAATTGAAAAATATTTTAAATTTCGAAAATGATTTTAATGGAGCCAAGATAATTAGACTTGAGCAAAATTATAGATCATCAGGTAATATTCTCAATGCAGCATCCAGCTTAATTTCAGAAAATAAGGAAAGAATAGGTAAAAAGCTTTGGACTTCAGATCCTTCAGGTGAGACTGTTGATGTTGTAAATTTGGATAATGACGAGATGGAAGCAGTTTTTGTAGCGGATCAGATAAAAAAATTAGTTGAAAAAGGGATTAACTTATCAAAAGTGGCAATTCTTACTAGAGCAAGTTTTCAATTTAAAGATATTGAGGATAGATTTATTAGAGAAAACTTAAAATATAAAGTTGTTGGAGGTTTAAGGTTTTATGAGAGGTCGGAGATAAAAGATGCATTGGCATTTTTTAGACTCTTGATTAATAGTCAGGATAATTTAGCTTTCGAGAGGATTATCAATATTCCCAAAAGGGGAATTGGTGCAGTTTTTATAAAAAATTTATATAAATTTGCTACTGAAAAAAAAATGTCACTTTACGAATCATTAAAATTATTTGTGAATAGCGGCAAGGTTCAAAAGTCTGTAGAAAAAAAAATAAATAATTTTTTAGTAATTTTTAAAAGGCATAAAGAAATGCTGGGGTCAGAAAATCATTCCGATGTAGCTGGCTCATTGTTAGATGATATCGGCTATACAGAGATGTTACAAAATGAAAAAACAATTGAGTCGGAAGGAAGGCTAGAAAATTTAAAAAAACTTGTAGTTGATATTAAAAATAGAAGAAGTTTAGATGAATTTTTAGAAGAGGTCAGCTTATTGACAGAAAATGTTAATCAAAAAGATATGCAAGATAAAATATCTTTAATGACACTTCACAGCGCGAAAGGCCTGGAATTTGATTATGTATTTTTACCGGGATGGGAAGAGGGTATTTTCCCTAATCAGAGAAATATTGATGAATATGGTAACAAAGGATTAGAAGAGGAGAGAAGGTTAGCATACGTTGGAATTACCAGAGCACGAAAAAAACTTTTCATTTCATTTGTTAATTTTAGAAAACAATATAACTATAATCTATATAGATCGATTCCATCAAGATTTGTCTCCGAGTTACCTAAAAAAAGTTGTAATTTAATTTTTGAAAAGAATACCTTAAAGTCAGAAAGGAAGGCTTTTAAAATTTTATCAAATAATAATTTTTCAATTGGTGATTTTGTTTTGCATAGTGAATTTGGTAAAGGAAAAATACTCGGTATCAATGGGAAAAAACTGCAAATTAAGTTTGAAAGCAATTCTGGTATTGTAAATATTTTTTCGGATTTTGTTACAAAAAGTAATGTTTCATAAAATAATCTTTTGTATAAGTGAAAAAAAATTAACAAAAAAAAAAATTTTAGATTTTTTCGAAAATATAGTTTTTGAAAAAAAAAATAAATATTGGCAAGTTCAAATAATTACTTCAAATTATTCAAGAGATTTAAAATTTCTAAATTTAATTTTTAGAATTAAAAAGTATCAATGCGTAGAAATTTCAAAAAAAAATTGGGTCTTATCAACATTTCAAAAGGACAGACCTGTAAAAACAAATTTTTTTACAATTTCTCAAAATCAATTAAAGATTACCTCGACAAAAAATTTTCTTAAGATACCTGCGAGTACTGCTTTCGGAACAGGAAAACATTTTTCAACTCTTCTAATAATTAAAAATATTGAGTGGTTATCAAAAAAAAAAAAATTTTTTAGTTTTTTAGACCTTGGCACAGGAACAGGGATTCTTGCTTTTGTATTAGTAAAAATTTACCAAAAAAAAATAATTGCTACTGATATTGATAATGAATCTGAAAAGTGTGTTAATTTGAATAAAAGAATAAACGCAATCAATAATGTTTTTTTTGTTAAGTGTCGTGACTTTCATACATCTTACTTAAATAGAAAAAAATTTGATTTGATTGTTTCTAATATACTTCTATCTCCTTTAAAGAGGAATGTCGTAAATTTTTGTCGATATTTAAATAGCGGTGGATTTGTTATAGTTTCTGGTATTTTAAAATCACAAGTCAATGACATGATAAGCCATTATGGTAAATTTAATTTAAAATTAGTAAGATATAATTATATTAATGAGTGGGTATCAATTGTTTTTAAAAGTTATGAAAAAATTAAGTAAAATTGAAGCGTTAGAGGATATTATTGAGAAAAGAGGAGCTGATTATTACCTTATCTCCACTACCGATGATTTTTTAAATGAGTATGTTCCAGAATATAATATGAGGTTAAGATGGATAAGTAATTTTTCTGGATCTAATGGCATCGCATTAATATCTAAAAAAAAAAAAATTTTTTTTACTGATGGTAGATACACATTGCAGGCAGAAAAAGAGCTTCCAAAAATATTTGAAATTCAAGATTTGAGTAAAATTAGCGTATCAAATTTTATCTCAAGAAATTTAAAAAAAAAAAAAATTATTGTTGATACAAAAATATTTTCTAGAAGCTTTATGATAGAATTAATTAATTCTTCTAAAAAAGTTGAAACTCAAATTGTTCATGAAAAAAAAAATTCAATAGACCTGATTTGGAATGACAAACCAAAAAGTAAAATTGAACCATTTTTTTTTTTAGAAAACAAAATTTCAGGATGCTCAAGTAATATTAAAATCAAAAAAATAAAAAAAAAGATAGAGAACAATACACTTATAATTTCTTCTCCTGAATCTGTTTGTTGGCTTTTGAATATTAGAGGGTACGATTTACCAAATACACCTTTGGTATTATCAAGATTAATAATTAGTGATCATGTTATTACGCTTTACATAGACTTACAAAAAGTTCCAAAAACTTTCAAATTTGTAAATAAAATAATTATTAAAGATATCAATTCGTTTTATAACGATATTTCAAAATATACCAAAGAGGATGTGTTTATTGAAAAACAAGTTTCTTACTATATTTATAAAACACTATGTAAAAAAAATAGAGTTAAGGTTATAGATGATATTTGCAAAAATTTAAAATCAATAAAAAATACAACTGAAATAAAGAATTCTAAACAAGCCCATTTAAATGATGGGGTAGCTTTAGTAAAATTCTTTTATTGGTTAGAGAGGAGCCTCGGCCAAAACATTTCTGAATATGAAGCATCAAAAAAACTAGAGCTTTTAAGAAGCGAAAATAAAGATTTTTTTTCATTGAGTTTTCCTACAATATCAGCCACAGGTCCCAATGGATCAATTATTCATTACAACCCTCAATCAAAAAGCTCAATTTTAAAAAAATCCCAATTATATTTATGTGACTCAGGAGCACAATATATTGGTGGCACTACTGATATAACCCGAACTGTATATTTAGGAAATAAGGCTGCCCCGCAAAAAATAAAAGATATATACACGCTGGTTCTTCTTGGGCATTTAAATGTAAGTATCCTTAAATTTCCCAAAGGCACCAAGGGTTTCCAAATTGATTCAATTGCAAGGTTCGAACTCTGGAAAAAAGGATTTGACTACAATCACGGCACAGGACATGGAGTTGGTAGTTTTCTTGGAGTTCACGAAGGACCACAATCTATTTCCAAATCTCCCGTAAATGTACCCCTTAAACCAGGAATGATAATCTCTAATGAACCGGGATATTATAAGGATCAAAGTTTTGGAATCAGAATTGAAAATTTGGTTTTGGTCAAACAGTCTTCAATAAAAAATTTTTATGATTTTGAAACTTTATCTCTTTTTCCCTATGAACAAAATCTTATAAATAAATCTTTACTAAGTTTGAACCAAATTAATTGGATAAATAATTATCATGAAAAAGTTTATAAAAAACTTTCACCATTTTTGGAAAATAATCATAAGAAGTGGTTATTAAAAAAAACCAAAAAAATACTTAAGAATAATTGATCAATTTTCTTGCTGCATTTACAGCTTCCAATGTTATCTCTTTACCTGACAACATTCTCGCAATCTCTTGTAATTTTTCTTCATTGCTTAACTTTTTAAGTTTTATAGTTGTTTTGTTATTTTCTATTTTTTTTTTAACAACAAAGTGATCGTTTCCGAACGCAGCAACTTGAGGTGAATGGGTAACCACAATAACTTGCTTTGATTTCCCAAGTTTTTTTAATCTTTCTCCAACAGCACTTGAAACTGCACCTCCGATTCCGCTGTCAACTTCATCAAAAACCATTGTTGTCTTATTTTTTTTTTGAGCAATAACTTTTATTGCTAATGCAATTCTACAAAGTTCCCCACCAGAAGAAATGTTTTTTATTGCCCCCATTTCTGAGTTAGGATTTGTTCTAATTTTGAATGTGACTTTATCAATTCCATTTGGACTTGGGTTAGCATGTTCAAAAAAACTTTTAAATTCTGCATTTTCAAGCTTCAGAGAAGGAAATTCTTGATTTATAAATTTGTCTAATTTATTGGCACTATTTTTTCTTATTTCTGATAGTTTTTTTGCTCCATTCTCAAATTTTTGAACGCTCTCTAAATAAACTTTTTCATATTCATTTGTTATTTTTTCTAATTCGAAACTAGAATCAGCTATTTTAATTAATTTTTTTTTGAATTCTAACAAACTTGACTCTTCTATTTTATGTTTTCTACTTATTCTTTTATAATTTTCAATTCTTTCTTCTATTTTGTCTAAAGTTGAAACATCAAATTCCTCATTCATCAATGAAGAAAAATAATTTGCTAACTCCTGAATATCAATATAAATGGAGTTCAATTCCTCTATTTTTTTAAAAGAATTTTCATCTAATAAATTTTTAATCTTATCTAGTTCACTTATATTTTTTAATAATAACTTATCAATGCCATGGGGTGTTTCTGAGTAAAAATTATCTATTACAATCTGTAAACATTCGGAAATTTTTGCAGAATTCTTTAAAAGAACTCTTTTTTTTACTAACTGATCAAATTCATTTTCAATAGGACTTAAATTTTCTATCTCCTTTAAATCATATTCTGTTTGTTCTTTTTCACTTTTTACAATGTTTAATTCTTCCTTCTTTCTTTCAAATTTTTTTTTAGATTCCAATAAAGTTTCCCAATCCTGCTTAATTTTGATTTTAGAATCTAAGTAATCACCAAACTCATCCAAAGTGTCAATATGGGTATTTGAATCTAGAAGACCTTGTTCGGAAAATTGACTATGAATTTCAACTAATTTATTCGAAATTTTTTTTAGAATATTCAAAGAAACTAGATTATCATTAATAAATGTTTTACTTTTTCCACTGTCAGTAATAATTCTTTTTACTAAAATCTCATCATCACAATCTATACCAACGTCTTGAAGTTCATGTTTAAGAAACTTAAAATTTGATATATCAATAATAGCACTTACACTTGAGGTTTTTCCTTTTTCTGGTTTAAATGAAGACCTAATTCTTTCACCTGAAATTAAACTTAATGAATCTAAAATCATTGATTTACCAGCTCCTGTTTCGCCGGTAAGAACACACAGTCCATCGTTAAGCTCTATATCAATTTCATCTATTAGAAGTAAATTTTTAATTGATAGGTATTTTATCATTCTAAATAAGATCAAAATCTTCTGGTTGCAACGACTTAAGATCGAGTTGTTTCTTTCTGAATTTTTTTAAGTTTTTGTTAATTTTTTTTTCCTTAATAATCTTCCCAGATTCTTTTGCCCATTGACTTCTTGGAAAATTGTATTCTAAAATTTTATAAAAATAGTATGATTGTTTAACTAATCCTAAGGAAACATAACACTCGATTAATCTAAAAATAGATTCGGGAATGTGAGAGGATTTTTTATAATTTTTTAAAACATTTTTGTATCTTTTTATACTTGCTAAAAAATAGCCTTGAGACTGATAAAACTTTGCAATTTTTACCTCAGAAGCTGCTAAATGATTGCTTAGTGTTTTAAGATGAGTTAATGATTTTTTTGCATAGATGGAATTTGGATGTTTATTAATTAATTCTGTGAATTCTTCAACAGCCCTGATGGATAATTTTTGATCTAGATTAACATCTGGCATCCTCTCAAAGTACGAATATGCTTTTAGATACATTGCATAAGGTATAGACTGGTGCGTTGGGTTCAATTCGATAAACTTACTCAAAGTTAGAATTGCTTCTTCATACTCATTAGCTTTGTAATGAGCAAAACCTGCCATTAGTTGCCCTTTTGTTGCCCATTTAGAGTAAGGATGTTGAATTTCTAACTCTGTAAACTGTTCAACAGCCTCAGTAAATTCTTTCTTTTTAAGATAACTCATTCCGGATTCATATAACTTTATATCGGTTGAGAAAGTGTTAGTTGTCTCATTATCATTCGAAGAGCAACTAAAAACGATCAACAACAACATTAGCCTTGTCAAATAAGAGATCATGTTCAGTATTATTAATCTGATTTCTTATTTAATAAAGAATTATTTTAATTTTTAGTTAGAGGAGACTAGCTCCCAATTCTCTTTAGAACTAAAGATCTCTTTAAGAAGTTTAAGATTTAATTCATGGCCACTATGAGAGGTGAAAAATGAACCAAGTATTTTATAACCGGCTAATGATATGTCGCCGATAAAATCTAAAACTTTATGCCTAACAAATTCATCTGAAAATCTAAGTCCGTCTTTATTTAAAACTTTGGTTTCACCCAAAACAATTGCATTATCCAAACTCCCTCCTAGAATTAAACCCTTGTTTTTGAGTTTATTTACATCTTTAAGAAAACCAAAGGTTCTTGCTGAACAAATCTGGGTTTCGTAGATCTCAGGTGTTTGTATTATTGAGATGGATTGTTTTCCAATACATTTATGCTGATATTCAACGCTACAAGTTATTAATGTTTGGTCAAAAGGACTAACTCTTGCAATTTTTTCGTTGTCCTGTACTTCGATAATTTTTTTTATTTTTATAAAATTTTTGAAATGGCTTTGAGATTGAACTCCGTTCTTTTTTAAAAGATCAACAAAAACTAGTGATGAACCATCGCATACAGGGACTTCGTTACTATCAAGATCAATGTATACGTTATCAATTTCAAGTCCATGCAATGCTGATAAAATATGCTCTACGGTAGATATGTTATGAACACCTGTGTTATCAGAGAGTAGGGTGCATAATTGAGTTGATTTTACATTACTGTAATGAGCCTTGATATTTATTTTTTCTTGTTTTTTAATAATCCTGAAAATAATACCAGTATTTATGGGCGCGGGGTTCAGTGTCATTGATACTTTGTTACCGGTATGTAGGCCAATACCTTTAAAAGAAATAGGTTTAAATATAGTCTTTTGTTTCTCCGCAATTGAAAGCTTTGGAATTTTTTGTTCTATAAAAATAGATTTTTCGTCGCTTCTTTTTAAAACATGCATAACTCATAGTATAAATATTTGAATTTCGTTCAATTCACAAAAAATTACACTATGTTACATTTAATTATACGTAACTTTCTTCAATCCATTTATCTAATCTCTCCATAAAAATAGATAATTTATTGTTATTTTTTGACTTAAAAATATCAAAATATTCTTGGTTTTTAATTAAATTAATCATACCAAGAAGAGTGCTAAATTCTGGTTTACAATAAAAATAACTTGAACTGTTTTCTATTTGTCCAATTCTGGTTTTTCTATTTAGAATATTTTCGCACAAAACTTTTAAGCCACAAATTTTACTAGCTCCTCCTGTAAGTACAACAGATTTTATCCCAACTCTTGTGTTTATCTCATCAAATACATTGTCTCTGATAATTTCTAATATCTCATCATACCTAGGTCTTATGATTCCGTATAAAAGATTCATGCTAATTATTTTTTTTTTTTTTGAATCAAGATCAATTTCAATTTTTTCATTAAAAGGTGGATTCAAAGTTCCATGAATAATCTTTAAACGTTCAGAAGAATCATGTGTAATTTGAAGTCCTTGAGAAAGATCTGAAGTTACATCATCACCTGCAATTTGAAGATTTTTAACAAAAACAATTTTTTTATTTATATAAGCGACAACTTTACTAGTTCTTGCCCCAATATCAATATTTAAAACTCCATCTTGCTTTTCTTGATTTGAAAGAAATGCTAAAGATGAGGCAATGCCAGAATCAAAATAACTTTTTACGTGTAATTTATTTTTTTCAAAATTAAGATTTAGATTTTTTACAACACTTTTGTCTACATATAGATTAAAACAATTTATACCCAAGTTTTCACAATATTTATTAAGTGGTTCGTCAGTTATATTTTTATTATCGATAATAAAATTAAGAGGATAAGAATGTAAAAGATTCTTTCCACTAATTTTTGATTCAAAAACACACTTTTTAAAAATTTTTCTTACATCTTTTTTTGAAATACCCAGCTTTCCTGCTTTTATCTGAGTTTTATTTTTTTTGCTAATAACTCTTGCATCTGTAATATTACAATAAATTGTGTATTTATCATTTTTTTTAGAAATTTTTTGAAAAATTTTCTTAATATTGTTTGAAAGAAAATGAGGATTATTTTCATCTAAGTTATTTTTTTGGTATTCCATATCGAAAATAATCGGCTTATTATTAATAATCTTGAAAGATATGGCTCCAATCTTTTGTGAACCAATATCAAAAACAATTATTTTTCTTTGATTTTTCAGGAAGCTAAACATTTATTTTCTTTATTAAGGTAAACTCTTTCCAGAATACGCATATCAAAATATTTAAAATTATTGTAAATTTTAGAATCCTTAATTTTTTTATAAACACTCATTAGTTTATCAATTTTTTCTAATGGAAGATAGAGACATGATTTATCTTTAAAAAATATTTTCCATCCAATATTTTCTGAAAAATAAACTTTTAAAATACTTTCTTTTAGGTGAATATCGTCAATAAGAATTTTATTAAACTTTTTAAGTTCTTCTTTTTCAAGCTTTCCTTCCAGTATAATTAAATTTTTAAATCCTTTTTTATTAAAATCTAAAATTTCTCCTTCATCATTTAAATATTTAAATTTATTTGAATACCTCCAAATCATGAATGGTTTATCTTCCTTAATAAAAATATTTAAAATACCATTATTTTCCATTTTGAAAGAGAAATTATTTATTCCTCTTACTTTTTTTAAATCATCAGAAAGTTCAGTTGAATTAAAATTCCAGAAACTATGACCCTCTTTTAATTTTATTTTTCTTAAAATTAGGTCTTCATCTAAATTATCTAAATTATGAACAACAATTTTGTGAACTTTTTTCTCTAATTTCTCAAGAATTTTATCTAAATTAAAAAAATTTTTGTAAATAAAAAAAAGCAATAGAAATAAAAATGAAACTGTTAAAAACTTTCGCATATTGAATTTTCAATAAGAATTTTACATAGTTCATTAAAACTTATTCCATTATTCTTTGCCATTTCAGGTAGCAAAGAATTTTGTGTCAGACCTGGTTGTGTATTAACTTCTAATAAAAAAACTTCATCTTTCTGTTCCTCATATCTAAAATCAAGCCTACTAATGCAGTTGCAGCCAGTACCTTTATGCACATCAATAGAAATTTTAAGCAATTTTTCTCTTATATGTGATGGTATTTGTGGATTGATTATATGATCAGCAATTTGAATATATTTATTTTTATAGTCATAAAGTTCAGAATCAAAAACTATTTCCATTATTCCACAAACTTTATTATCAAGAATACCAACTGTAATTTCTCTTCCATCAATGAAATTTTCATAAAGATAACTTTTTTTATCACATTTGTGTTCTTTTAAAAATAAATCTAACTCATTTGCATTATTAACTTTTACCAAGCCATTACTTGAGCCTCCGTTAATGGGCTTTATTATTAAAGGAAATCTTGTTCGTTTTTTTTTTACTTTGTCTAAATTGATTGAAACTGGAGTATTTGCTCCAAAAGAAGTAAAAATTTTTTTTGAAACTTCTTTATTCATCAAAATTGATGATGTTAATACTCCAGAGTGAGTATACTTAATTTTTAAATAATTTAAAATTGATTGAATTTGTCCATCTTCACCAAAAAATCCATGAAGGCAATTAAATACAATATCAGGTTTTTTTTTTAATAAACTTTCAACTAATTGTTGGCAGTCATCCGTTACATTTATTAAACTAACGTCATAATCTTTTTTTAATTCTTTAAATACTTCTTTTGATGTAAGAATAGAAATTTCTTTTTCATCAGAAATCCCACCGCTTAATATGACAATTTTTTTATATTTTTTTAAACTTGCCAATTCTTAAAAGTTCCCAATCTAAATTCACATTATATTTTCTTTTAATATTTTCTTTTATTTCCTCACCAAGCATCTCAAGATCTAGTGATTTAGCATAATTGTTATTAATAAGAAAATTTGCATGTTTCTCTGAAACAGATGCATCACCTATTCTTTTTCCTCTATAATTTATTTTATCTATTAGTTTCCATGCAGATTCATTAGGTGGATTTTTAAAAGTGCTCCCTCCAGTTCTAAAGTTAATAGGCTGAGTGGATGATCGAGTTGTTGAAATTTTTGCTATTTTTTTTAAAATTTTTTTTTTACAAAGGTTTTTTACTTTGAAAGTTGCACTTGTAACAATAAATCTACTATCAATTGATGATTTTCTATATGAAAATTTAATTTCCTCTTTTTTTAAATAATTTACTTTGCCATTTCTACAAATCACATTACAACTGATTAAATTGTCACTAATTGCTTTCCCATAACATCCGGCATTCATCATAATGTTACCTCCTAAAGTTCCAGGGATACCTCTTAAAAATTCAAAGTCTGTAATTGAATTATCCTCACAAAATTTAGAAATAGTTGAATCTTTTACTGCACCTCCAATTGTTAGAAAGTTTTTATTTTTATCATAATTTATTTTTTTTAAGTTTCCTTTTAACTTTATAGTTAATCCGTCAAATCCACCGTCTCTAACTATTATATTTGATCCAGCACCTAAAACGAAAATTGGCATAGAGAGAGGCAACAGCTTAAGAAGTTTTTGAAGATTAATTTCAGAATTGATTTCAATATAAAAAGTTGAATTACCCCCTGTTCCAAACCACGTTTTTTTTCCAAGTTTATAATTAAACTTTAAACTCTTTAAATCATTTAAAAAACTAGTCATTTGGTAACGCCTAAGTATTTACAAAATTTTTCAGCAACTATTGTACTCCTTCCTGCACCCAAAAAGATAATATTATCTCCAGGAGAGATTTTTTTTTCTAAATTTTTAAAAAATTTTTTTTCGTCCGTTACTAATGAGACATATTTTCTTTTAAATTTTTTTTCCAGAATCTTGCAAAATGATAGACTATTTATTTCACTATTACTTTTTTCTCCGGCACTGTAGACTGGCAAAACAAATATCGAATTAGATTCACGTAAACTTCTAATGAAATCTGGAAGAAAAGATGTAAGTCTAGAAAATCTATGCGGCTCAATTATTGTAATAATTTTTTTTTTAGAGATAAGTTTTAATGACTCTAAAGTTGCCTTGATTTCACTTGGATGATGTGCATAGTCGTCTATTATTAAATTACCATTCTTATTAGACAAAATACTAAACCTTCTCTTAACACCCTGAAACTGACTTATCGATTTTTTTATCTTTGTATAAGAAATATTTAAACTTCTAGATAGACTAATTGCAGCTAAACAATTTTGAACATTATGTTTACCAACTAATGGTAAAATAAAATTTTTAATAATTTTTTTTCTCTTCAAATTTTCGATTAGGTCAAACGAGGTAAAAAAATTATTTTGTTTAACAAATATTTTTAGGTTTGTTGCATAAAAGTTTGCTGAGGTATTTAGACCGTATGATATGATTTTCTGAGATGATAATTTTTGTCTAATCTCAACTATATTCTTGTCGTCAATACATAAAAAAAGTAAACCAAAAAAAGGTATATTTTTAGCATATTTAATAAATGCTCTCTTAAGATGATTTAGGTCAGTGTAATAATCCGTATGTTCTAAATCAATATTATTAATGATCCCTATGGTTGATGGAAGAAAAACAAAAGACCCATCAGACTCATCAGCTTCAGCTACTAACCATGGTCCGTTACCAAGTTTTGCATTTAGATCAAGACCTTTAATTATACCTCCATTTATAATTGTTGGGTCGTAATTGGATCTTTCTAAAATTGAAGCGATGAGAGACGTTGTTGTTGTTTTACCGTGAGATCCTGAAACAGTAATTGAAGATTTTAGTCTCATTACATCTGCTAACATCATTGCTCTTGAATAAATTGGTATTTTATTTTTTTTTGCAAATTTTAACTCAACGTTATTTTCTTTTATTGCAGACGAGTGAACAACTATATCAATATTTTTTAAATTACTCTTTGAATGACTGAGATGTACGGTTATTTTTTTTTTTTTTAGTTTCTTTATGATATAATTTTCTGATAGATCACTCCCTGATACTTTGAATCCCTTGTCAGAGAGTATGGACGCTAAAGCACTCATTCCTATTCCACCAATACCGATAAAATGTATATTTTTTTCATTATCAAACATGGGATTCTTTAATAATATCATTTATAACTTTATTTAAGGATACTTTTTTTTTTAAACTGACTTTATGTTTATTTTTTTTTAATTTTTCTATTTCATTAAGTAATTTTTTACTTATTTCAGAACAGTTGATGTTTCTTTCATCAAAAATTTCACAGTTGTTTATTTTTTTGTGTTCCATGGCATTTAGAAATTGATGGTTATCTAACGAAGTAGGAAGGGGAAATAAAAAAGCACTTTTTTTACAATATTCAATTTCAGCTAATGTAGATGAGCCACATCGAGCAAAAATAATATCTGAGTTATAAATTTGATTTTGAATATCATCAAAAAAACTTTTTAAAACAAAATCAATCTTCATTTTTTTATATTTTAAACTTAAATTATTTTTGTCTTCAATTCTTGTTTGCTGAATAATAATTATTTTGTTTTTAACTTTTTGAGGAAGGTGTGAGAGGATATTTGGAACAATTTTTGAAAATATTTTAGCACCTTGACTTCCTCCGCAAATTAAAATTCTTTTTTTAATATTTACAACTTTTTTTTTTTTGAAATACCTAATGGGAATTCCAGTTAAAATTGATTCCTTCTTAGCAAATTTTGTGTGAGAGAAACTTATAGCCGTTTTATAACTTAAGTTTGATAATATTCTATTTGTTCTTCCCATTAAAGCATTTTGCTCATGAATTAGTATTTTTACATTTAACAATTTACCAGCTAATACTGTAGGAATTGATGTGTATCCTCCAAAACCTACGATTAATGAGGGTTTAAATTTCAAAATTAAATATATAGATTTAAACAAACCTTTTATGATTTTGAAAAAAAAAATGGGTACCATGTAGATTTTTTTTTCTATTTTTGAAGAGGATACTACGAAATAATTAAAACTATGTTTTTTTAAATTTTCTTCCACTCTTTTGTCAATTACAAATATATATTTATTTTTTTTATCTTTTTGAGCAACAGCCAACGCTGGAAAAAAATGTCCTCCAGTTCCACCTGTAACAAGAAAAATTGTATTATTGTTTTTTTGCATTATTTATCAAAGTTAATATGAAGCCAACTATTAATGAACTAGATATTATAGAAGAGCCACCATAAGAAATAAAAGGTAAGGTCATGCCTTTCGTTGGTAATAAATTTAAACTTGAGGAAATGTTAATTATAGTCTGAAAAATTAAAATATTTCCTAAACCCGTGAGTGAGTTGAGAATAAAAAGATTATTAGTTGTTTGGGATATCATAAATATCCTTACGTAAATAATTACATAAAAAGCTAAAATTAAAAAAGCTGTGATGAATCCAAATTCCTCTCCAATGAGAGCATAAATAAAGTCAGAATGTGCATCAGGCAAGTTTTTAGAAACCATTCCATTACCTATTCCTTGTCCAAAAAGTCCTCCATTAGAAAAAGATTCAAGAGATTTGTTTATCTGATAATTATCACCAATATTTGAAAACAAAAAGTTGTTAATTCTAAATCTCACATGATCAAGAAATATATAGCTCAGTATAAAAGATAATATAAATAAACAAATTACAGGGAAGATTATTTTTTTTTCTAGACTTGAGTTTAATATTTGTATTATCCAGACGGAAAAAAATAAAATAAACATGCCAAAATCTGGCTGACTCAAAAGAATTAAAGAAATTAAACCAAATAAACTGATATTTAAAATAAAGGAAAAATCTTTTTTGCTATTATACCTTCCAAGGAGT
>CACIYM010000002.1 GCA_902590895.1 uncultured Alphaproteobacteria bacterium | reverse complement strand
AGAATTTGTTTAATGCGTACACTATCATCTTGATTTAAAATTTCATCAGAAATTTTTTTTACTTCCTCATGGTTAACATTTTCAATAAATTGTTTTACTTTAAGAATTCTTGAAATACTCATTGATAATCGATCAATTCCCAATCCTAGCAACAATGACGTGAACATTGTGTCTCCAGCCATTTCTCCACAAACACTGATAGGAACTCCAACTTTTTTTGCTGATTCAGCTGACAATTTAATTAACCTTAAAACAGACAAATGTGCAGGATCATATATTTTTGCTACCTCTTCATCTCCTCTATCAATTGCCAAAGTATACATTGTCAAATCGTTGGTTCCAATTGCTAAAAAATCACAATTTTTTGCAATAGATTCAGAAATCAAAGCTGCTGCTGGGGTTTCTATAAGAACTCCAATATCAATCTGTTTTTCAGGAATTTTTATTTTTTTTGATAATAGATCATTTCTTACATCACTTATCAGCTTTTTTGCTTCTAATAATTCTGAGACATTTGAGACCATCGGTAGCATAATTCTAATATTTCCGTACTTACTTGCCCTCAGAATAGCTGAAATTTGTCTTTTAAAAATTTTTGGGAAAGCAAGAGTCAGTCTAATTGCTCTAAGTCCTAAGGCTGGATTTGGTGATTTAGTTAAATATCTATCAATTGAAGGGACTTTTTTATCATTGCCAATATCTAATGTTCTTATTGTAAGAGGTTTTCCTTTTAGATACTTTAAAGTTTTTTTAAATAAATCGTACTGCGAATTTTCTGAGGGCATTCTTTTTTTATTCATAAAAAGATACTCACTTCTAAATAATCCTATTCCATCAATTCCAATTTTCATTGATTCTTTCGCTTCAAAAGAGTTATCAATGTTAGCCTCAATTTTAATTTGTACGTTATCAGTCGTTCTAGGAATTATCTTTTTTAAATAATTTAACTTTTTGTCCTGATTTTTTTGTTCTTCAATTTTTTTCTTATAAAAATTAATTGTTTGATTAGTTGGGTTCTTTATTAATAAGCCTTTTTCACCATCTAAAACAATTTGTTCATTATTTTTTATATTTTTTAAGAGATCTTTAACTCCTACGATTGTAGGAATTGACAAAGACCTTGCAACAATCGCAAAATGTCCCTCTGGTCCCCCTAAAACACTGACAAGTCCAGAAATTTTTGATTTTGCATGAGATAATAAATCTGCTGGACTTAACTCAGAAGCTACAAGGATTTGATTCTCCTTTAATCTACTTTTCTTTTTTTTTTTATTTTGTAGATTTTCTAAAATCCTTTTACAAACATCTCTTACATCATCAAATCTATCTTTTAGATAGTCATCTTTAATTTTCTTAAATATCTTTGAATGTTTATTTAACTCTTCAATAATTGCAAATTCGGCGTTAATAAGATCTGTTTCAATTCTTTTTTTGGAATCTTTAATAAATGAAGAAGAGGTTATAATCGATTTGTTTGCTTGTAACATGAATTTCATTTCTTGATAAATGTCATTCCTAGAACCTTTTATTTTTTGAATAATTTTTGACAAGTCATCTAAAGCTTTTTTAACTGCTAAGTCTAATCTTTTGTGCTCTTTTTTAATTTCATAAATAGCGATATTATATTTTGAGTATGTAATATCACTTCCCTCCATTACAAAACAATTTCCAATAACATAACCATGGGACACAGGTATACCTGTAAATGACTCTTCTTTAGTAATGTTATCAGATAATGGTTTTTCTTCTCCAAAATTATTTTTAATTAAATTAACTAATTTAGATAAATCTTCTTGAGAGTTTTCTCCAGTACATTGAATTTTTATTTCTGTACCTTTTGACGCTGCCAACGTCATTAGACCAAGAAGAGAAGAACCGTTAACAATTTTTTTTCCTTTTTTAATTACAAATTTAGATTTACATTTTGATATTAATTCAACAAACTTCGCTGAAGCCCTGGCATGCAGACCAAGCCTGTTAGTAATTAAAATGGTTTTCTCTAATTTTTTTTGTTGCAATTAGTTGTTTCTCCAAAAAAAGCTGAAGCCACATTCATATATTTTCTACCTGATTCTTGTGATATCTTTATCAATTCTTTAATTTCACATTTATTTCTCAATGATGAAATTTTTATCAACATAGGTAAATTGACCCCTGCAACAACTTCCACTTTTTCTTCTTCCATAACTGAAATAGCTAGGTTTGAGGGTGTGCCGCCGAACATATCAGTCAGAACAATTACACCCTTTTTTTGATCAACCTTTTTAATTGCTTTGATAATTTCTTTTCTTTTTTTTTCTACATTGTCATCGGGAAAAATGGAAATTGCCGCAATGTTCTCTTGTTTACCAACTATATGTTCTAAAACTGAAACAAATTCTGAGGCGATATTAGAATGACTTACAATTACTATACCAATCATGATTTCAAATCCCTATGGTCTATAAAAACTTCAATACCTTTTTTTTGATTAAGAAAAGAAAAAAAAAAATCGCTACATACAACTGACCTATGTATACCACCAGTACAACCAAAGGCTATTGTTATGTAATCTTTTTCTTCATCTTTAAACCCGCTTAACATTTTATCAAATAAGACTTTTATTTTATCAAAAAATAGATCAAAATGCTCCTGATTTTTAACAAACTCGATTATTTTTTCTTCCTTACCTGTCATTTTTTTGAGTTTTTTTTCATAAAATGGATTCTTTAAAAATCTCATATCAAACACAAAGTCAGCCTCTTTTGGTAATCCGTTCTTATAACCAAAAGAAATTACTCTCACGGTTGTTTTAGTTTTAATATCTTTACTAAATAAAGCTTTTATTTTTTTTCTAAGTAAATTAATTGATAGGTCTGTAGTATTTACGTAATGGTTACTAATTTTTTTTAGAGGCTCAAGCCAACCACGCTCTCTATCTATTATTTCTAGCATTGGCAAATCAAGCTTTAAGGGGTGGATTCTTCTACTTTCCTTAAATCTATTTAAAAGTTTAGTTGTTTCACAATCAAAAAAAACTATTGAAATATCAACTTTTTCTTTTTTTTTTTTAATTAATTGAGAAATTTTCTTCGCGTCAAAGTCCCTGCTTCTTATGTCAATACCCACAGCTAAATTAGTTTTTATATTTGCTTCTAATATATTAACTAACAACGAAGTTGGGATATTATCAATTGCTTCGAACCCCAAGTCCTCCAAGATTTTTAATGCAGATGTTCTTCCTGCACCTGAAAGTCCGGTAACTATCAAAATTTTTTTAGGCATTATCTTTTATTTCATTTAACTTTAATTTAATTTTTGCAACTGATGATGAGTTTTTTCCATAAATTTTTATTTTTGAAATATTTAGGTTCATAAATTTGCCTAATTTTTTACTGGGTAACCTCTCTATTTCATGATCTACAAGTTCAACGATTAGTAAAAGCTTAATATTATCAACATATGGTACAGTCATTATACCTACCTCTCTTACCTCTAACAATCCTCTTGTTTGTAATGGAGGAAATAAAAAAATTGAATCATCAACTTTTTTACAAATTGTGATGTCATCAGATATTAAGGTAGCTCCTGAATCAATTAACCTCAAAGCTAAATCCGATTTACCTAACCCGGAGTTTCCCACTATCAAAACGCCAGAGTCCTCAAGAACAACTGAGGTGGCGTGAATAGTTTTTGGGTTCATTTTTAATTTAAATAATTAGATTTCAATTTTTTATTCAAAACCATTGTTTTTACATTCTGTGTAACACCATTTTTTAAGTTAACTTTAATGTCAAATGAATCACCATCATTAAGCTTTTTTTTAATACCGAAAAACATTAGGTGTTTTCCACCTGGTTGTAAATAAAGTTGACTATTCTTCTTAATCAAAACTTTTTTCATCATAATCATTTTTGCAATATCATTGGTTATTTTAATGTCGTGCATTTCTATCCTTGGAGATAATTTGCTTGAGAAAGATTCAATTTCTATATCATTATCCGTGTTATTAAAAAAGCTCATGTATACTGCAATATTCTCTTGTCCTTCATACGTCTCGAAAGTATACGAGCCGTGAATAACCAGTTTATTATTTTTTTCGGAAAAAGCTTCACTAAATGAAACAGTAAAAAAAATTAATAAAAGTAAGTATTTGAATTTTTTTTTCATAATTAATATTTTATATCTATATAATAATTTTAAATTATAAATAAATGAATATCAATTTTAAAACTCGACAACTTATTAGATCATCTTCTAGAGGATTTCTATCTACTGAGTTTAATCCTAAAAACTTTAAAAGTCTGAAAACTGGTTTATCAAAACCATTTTCATATTCGACATTTGTAATGACTGCATTTGATTATGATCTTTCTCCAATTCTCTTGTTGTCAAATTTGTCTGAGCATACAACAAACGTTATTAGCAATAGCTCTGTATCATTAATGGTTTGTGAAGAAAAAAAACTATACAACTTTTTTCCTAAGTTTAATAACAAATTTCCTAATATCGACTATGAAGATCCTATGTCAAGGCCAAGAGTAACACTCATTGGTAATCTTAAAAAATCACCAGATAAAAATCATCGTATAAGATTTTTAAACCGGCATCCTGCCGCAAAACTATATGCAAATTTTGGAGATATGAACTTTTACAAGTTAGATATTAAGAGTGCACATTTAATTGGAGGGTTTGCTCAGGTCAAATGGTTTAAAAAAAATGAACTGGTTAACAAAAAAAACCAAGGATATGCGAGTAGTGAGACAGATATAATGAACCATATGAATGAGCACCATAATGAAAGTATTAAATTGTATTTACAAAAATTTATAAAAAACATAAAAGCTGCTGAGAAAACCGGAAGGTGGAAAATTGTCGGAATTGACCCTGACGGCTTTGACTTAAGAAAAAAAAAGTTACTAACCAGACTGTATTTCGACAGAGAAATCACAGATTCAAAAAAGCTGAGAGGTATGTTTGTTAAACTACACAATGAGGCTCTCAAAAACTAGTGAGCCTCATCCCAATTCAAACCCTCACCAACGTCGACCTTAATGGGAACATTTAGCTCTAAAAAATTTTGATGTGACTCAATCATAATTTTTGGTACTTCCTCTTTAATTAAATTAACTTCATTAATAGGAACTTCAAAAATTAATTCGTCGTGTACTTGAATTAACATCTTTGTTTTAAGTTCCCTAATTTCAATAAAGTTATAAATTTTTGGCATAACTATTTTTATTAAATCTGCAGCACCTCCTTGTATTGGTGCATTAATTGCCGATCTTTCTGCAAAGTTTCTTCTGTTTACAATTTTATCGTTAATAAAGGGTATATGTATTCTTCTTCCAAAAGGAGTATAGACAAAACCATTTCCTCTGCAAAACTCAATCGTTTTGTTCATATATTCTTTTATTCCTGGATATTTTAAAAAATAACTTTCAATGTAACTTTTTGCCTCTGAATTTGATATATCCAATTGAAGGGCCAATCCATATGGTGAAATTCCATATATTATTCCAAAATTTATAATTTTGGCTTTCCTTCTTAGATCACTAGTTAAATATTTTTTATCAACTTGAAATACTTCCATCGCAGTGACGTTGTGAACATCTTCATCATTTTTAAATGCTTCTTGCAATGATTTAACCTTTGCTACATGTGCCAAAATCCTTAGTTCAATTTGTGAGTAGTCAATTGAAATAATTTTATTATTTTTTTCAGGGACAAATGCCTTTCTTATTTCACGCCCCTCTTCAGTCTTTATAGGAATATTTTGTATGTTTGGATCATTGGAGGAAAATCTTCCTGTTAACGTACTCGCCATTCCAAAAGAAGTATGAATTCTTTGTGTATTAGTATTTTCACGAGACAGCAAGCCTTCACAATAAGTGCTTCTAAGTTTAGCAAAATGTCGCCAATCCAGAACGAGTGAAGCAATCTCATGTTTTTCTGATTTTAGTTTTTCCAAAATTTTTACATCTGTTTGAAAATTTCCACTCTTTCCCTTTTTCCCATATGGTAATTCTAATTTTTTAAAAAGTATTTCACCCAATTGCTTTGGTGAACCAATATTAAATTGTTCTCCAACTAATTCAAAGATATTTGATTCTAATAATTCAATTTTTGTTTGAAAAACCTCTGAAGTTTTTTTTAGATGCTCATTATTAACTTTGCAACCATTAATCTCCATCATGCCTACAATCTCGATAAGCTGCCGTTCAATGTAAAAATAAAAATAATATAATTTATTCTTTATTAACTCTAATTTTAGAATTTCCCATAATCGGAAAGTTATATCCGAATCCTCGGCAGCATATAACAATGCATCATTTAAATTTACTTCAGAAAACAGAACTTTTTTTTTATTTACAGTAGTAATATCTGAAAATTTTACAGTTTCATGAGATAAAAAATCCATCGCCAACTCATCAAGGTTGTGCCCCCTTTTTCCTGTTCTTAAAACGTAAGACATCAGCATAGTATCATCCATATTTTTTAATGTTACATTTAAACCTTTTAAAATTATGAAATCATACTTAATGTTTTGACCTATTTTAAGAATTGACTCGTCCTCCAGAATAACCCTTATTCTTGAAACAAATTCTTTTAGGTCTATCTGCTCACTTTTTCTTTCATGATGTTTCAAAGGAATGTAGCAAGCTTGACTATTTTCAAATGACATTGAAAATCCAACAATCTCAGCCTCCACGGGATTAGTTGAAGTTGTTTCACAGTCAATTGCAACAACTCCTTTTTCAATTGCTACTTCGCACCACTCTTCTAAATTTTTTAAATTAGTAATTAGTTTATAATTATTTTTATCTATTTTTTCTCTGGCTGGACTATTTAATTCTCTTTTATCTAAAAAATTTGAGTTTTTATTATTTTTATCTAATACATCTTCTGAACCTTTTCCAAACTTCGAAATTACGTTTGCCTTTACCTTATTAAATTCCATTTCATCTAAGAAGTTCAAAAGCTTGTTGACGTCTAAAGGTCGAAACTTCAGCTTGTCAAGGGATACTGGTAACTTGACATCTTGCCTTAAAGTAACTAATTTTTTAGAAATCATTGCTAGATCCTTATTTTCCTCCAATGAAATTCTCCTTTTTTCTTGCTTAATTTTATCAGTATTATCGAGTAAACTTTCTAGGTTTCCAAAGTCATTTATTAGCTGGGCTGCTATTTTCGGTCCAATTCCAGGCACACCTGGAATATTATCTGATGAATCTCCCGCAAGCGCTTGAACATCAATAACTTTTTCGGGATAGACACCAAATTTTTCAAAAACACTTTCTTTTCCAATTTCTTTTTTTTTTAGAGGATCAAACATTAAAGTATCATCGTCAATTAATTGCATTAAATCTTTGTCAGAGGAGACAATTGTTACCTTTTTGTTTTTTTCAACTGCAATTTTTGAATATGAAGCAATTAAATCATCAGCTTCAAAACCTTTGAATTCAATAGACTCTAAGTTAAAGTACTGAGGTACTTTTTTTATGATGTCAAATTGTGGCTTTAAATCTTCAGGAGGATCCGACCGATTGGCTTTATAATCTGGATAAATTTGATTTCTAAATGTCTCACGAGCTGCATCAAAGATTACAGCAATTTCAACATTACCACCTTTTTCTGACTGAATATCCTCAACAAGCTTTAAAAGCATATTACAAAAACCGAAAACAGCATTAACAGGTAGACCGTCTGACCTATACATTGGAGGAAGAGCATAGTAGGCTCGAAATATATATCCTGAGCCATCAATAAGTACTAGTTCTTCTTTGCTAGCATCACTCATTTTTTTTTAAATTTTGTTCCACAATATGGACAACTGATAACTTTTCCTGTGGATAAATCAAGATAAACAATGGGATGAGAATCTGATCCTACGCCGCTACAACTTACCTTTGAACTATCAATTATATTCACTTTATTTAAAAATTCTTCGTTCATGAGAAAAAATTAATTGTCGCATTTTTATAAAAAAAATATAACTTTATTTTATAAAATGGAAAACAAAATAATAGAAGTTTCAGGGTTAAGCAAAAAATATACATCTGCCAAATCTTTCGCCTTAGACCATATTGACCTAACTATTAATTCAGGTTCAATCTTTGGTTTACTAGGACCAAATGGAGCGGGAAAAAGTACATTTATAAATATTCTTTCAGGGCTTACAAATAAATCGTCTGGAGTAGTAAAAGTCTGCGGAATTGATCTGGATGAAAACCCAAAAACTGTAAGAGGAAATATTGGGGTTGTTCCTCAAGAGATAAACATCGATCCTTTTTTTTCTCCAATACAAATAATGGACATTCAGGCTGGATTATACGGAGTTAAGAAAGAAAATAATAAAAATTTGGAAATTTTAAAAAATCTTGACTTATTTGAAAAAGCTAAAGCTTACTCAAGAAGTCTATCTGGTGGGATGAAAAGGAGATTAATGGTCGCAAAAGCTATGGTTCACAATCCACCTTTATTAATTTTGGACGAACCTACTGCTGGAGTGGATGTAGAACTGAGAAGTAAACTTTGGAATTCTATAAGAACTTTAAATAAAAAAGGAGTCACAATTATATTAACAACACATTATCTAAAGGAGGCTGAAATTTTGTGTGATAGAATTGCTGTAATTAATAAAGGTAAAGTAATAGCATGCGACGAGAAAAAAAAGTTTATGCAACTCTTGGACGAGAAAGAGTTAATTATTGAATTTTCTGAACAAATTAAAAAAATTCCATCCGAAATAAAAAAATATTGTAAAAAAAAAGAGAAAAAATCATTAACACTTAAGTTTAAAAAAAGTAAAATCAGCACAGCAGATATTATTAAAATTTTTGTTGAAAAAAAATTTAAACTAAAAGAAATATCAACAAAGGAATCGGATTTAGAGGATATATTTATAAAATTATTAAAAGAATAAATGTTTTTCTAATATTTTTGTTTATTTTAGGGTGCGTATTGACCAAAGATTCTATGAATAACAAAAATACATATTTTAATGCTCATGAGCTAAGATGGGGAGATGAAACAAATAGTTCAGGGATTATTCTGGCTATTCATGGATACAATGATTATTCAAAATCTTTTGAAATTCCAGCAAATTTTTTGACAAAATTTAATTTATTGGTAATAGCTTTTGATCTAAGAGGATTCGGAAAAAATAACTCTCGTGGAAAATGGTATACTCTTGAAAGACATATTAATGATATAAAAAATCAAATAACAAAATTAAAAAAAGAATATCCCAAAAAGAAATTATATTTGATGGGTGAAAGCATGGGAGGCGCTATACTTTTTAGCCTTATAAATTCAAATAAAATTTTACCAATTGAGGGAGTTATACTCATTGCACCAGCAATTTGGAATTTTAAAGAAAGAAATTTTTTTAAGAGTATTACTCTAAATTTTTTTTCAAAAATTTTTCCTAATCTTAGTCTTAGTGGAAAAGGGTTAGTTAAAGTTCAGGCAAGTGATAATTTAGGAATGTTAAAAGAATTATCTGGTGATCCATTTTTCATTCATAAACCAAAATTAAAAAGCCTAAACGGAATAACCAATCTGATGGATGAGTCTTTTGAAGATGCAAAAAATTATTTAAAAAATCCAACTTATAATACATTGATACTGATTCCAATCAATGATCAGATCGTACCTAGAAAACCTTTGATTGAAATACTCCAAAACCCAGATGTAAAAAAAAATATAGGAGAAAAGTTTGATCTTGGCGTTTATATTGAGAGTTATCATATGATGTTGCGAGATGTAGAGGGGGATTTTGTTACTAGAGAAATTAAGGAGTGGATTTTTAAAAGAAAAAATATTCCTTATTTAAATAGTTTTAAGAATCCAATAGAAAAATTATTAAATCAACCATATTATCATATTTTAGATTAATGAAACTAATTACAAAGATATTTTTTTTGTTTTTTTTAACCTGTTCAAGTCCTGTCATTTCGGATGAAATCATTCAAGACAGTAATGGCAATTATTTTCTAATGAAAGATGATGGTACTTTTGTAAGGCTACCTCAACCTAAACCTGGAAACAAATATATTATTCAGAAAAAAACCATAAAAAAAAAATCAAAAAGTATTTTAAAACAACCAGAAAAAAAGGCCAGAAGAAGAACAAATCAAGGTATAAGATAATGAATAATGAAAATCAAAAAGAGGTTTGGCGTGTTATTCAAAAACATGGAGACTTTTTAATAAATAAATTGTCTCCTCATCCAAATCATCCAATGGGACGTAATCCTTATGCACACATTTGTACATTAATCAAATCACACTTTGGTTGTTCATACAAAGATGTAGAAGATGAAAAACGCGGGGATCTTATAAATTTTATAACTCGTATTAAAGACTAATGAACGGGAAGATCTCTTTATTAAGGGAGGAAATATTATGTTTTTAGATCTTCCCATCGTTCAAATTTCTGACACAAAGTCAGAGATAATATTAATAAGCAATTTATATGCCAAACTTTTTTGACTAAATTTAGTTGGTAATGTAAAAAAATATAGTAATTTAACTATCAAACAGAATCATGGTTTACCGTTTTGAATTAACATACGCGGCTTTTTTATTTCCCGCTATCCCTTTAATGATGATTTCTTTTAATAATAGATATACATCTTTAAGCAGATTAATAAGAAAAATACATGACGAATTTATAAATAAAAAAATTTCAAAAAATGATAAATCAGCTATGAGATATTTAGCTCAAATAGATGTTTTAAATAAAAGGCTCGTATATGTAAAATTAATGCAACTTTTTTCTGGTTTATCCTTTTTTTTTAATTTACTGACGATTTTAATTGGAATTTATGGAATTAAATCTTCTGTAATCTTTTTTATTATTGCTTTAGTTTTTTTTTGCATAGCTATTATAGTCTTCTTAATTGAAATTCACCTTAGTAGTAAAGCTTTGAAAACTCACCTCGAGGATTTAGAGGACTTAGAGTAAAAACTTGTATTATGTTAGGTTTACTTGCAGAAATAAAAAATCACCCAAAAGGTCTCCTTACACTTTTTTTGACTGAACTGTGGGAACGTTTTAGCTACTATGGAATGAGGGCTATTCTAGTTCTATACTTAGTTTCAGAACATAACAACTCAAACCCTGGCCTTGGTTGGTCAAACAGTGATGCAATTAAACTCTATGGTTGGTATACTGCCTTAGTTTACTTGGCGTGCATTCCCGGTGGTATAATTGGTGATAAATTTTTAAATAACAGAGACGCCGTTACAATTGGTGGTGTTTTCTTATGCATTGGGCATTTAACACTAGCAATACAGAATCAATCTTTTTTTTTTATTGGACTAATATTAATTATTACAGGAGTTGGCTTACTCAAGCCAAATATTTCAACTCTAGTGGGAAACCTCTACAAAGAAAACGACAATAGAAGAGATCAGGGTTTTACTATTTTTTATATCGGAATTAATTTTGGGGCTTTTTTTTCTAGTTTAATTGTTGGCTACATAGGTGAAGTTTATGGCTGGCATTATGGTTTCTCACTTGCAGGATTTGGAATGTTAATAGGCCAGTATTTTTTTCTAAAAGGAAAAACGAATTTTAAAGAAATAAAAGTAAAAAAAAAACTATTAAATTTTGACTCTTCCTTTTCGTTAGTCGAGAGGGATAGAATTAAGTTAATTGTTATCTCTTCATTCATTTTAATTATTTTTTGGGCTTCTTTTGAACAAGCGGGTGGACTAATGAATTTATATGCTTTTGAAAAAACAGATCGTAATTTAGATTTTATCAACTTTGAGGTCCCTGCAAGCTGGTTTCAATCTATAAATCCACTGATGATAATTTTACTTGGTTTTCAGATTTCAGCATTTTGGGTTTTTTTAGCAAAAAAAAGAATTATTAGTTCCTCTCTGTTTAAGATTTCTGTGGGAATAATTATTATGGGATTAGGATTTGTGTTTATGTACTTTGCATCTCTAGAGTCTCAAGTTTTTGGTAAATCTTCAATGTATTGGCTAGTGTTAGCTTATTTATTTCACACCATCGGAGAGTTATGTGCTTCACCAGTGATATTATCTTACATCACAAAACTTTCACCAAAAAAATTAGTTGCCAGTATTATGGGAATTTATTTTGCTACTATTGGGTTAGGAAATAAATTAGCAGGTACAATTGGAGAAAGTTCAGGAAATTTAGGTGAAACTGTAATATTTTTAGGAATTACGATGTTGTGTTTAGTTGTAGGTTTTACTACAATTTTTTTCCATAAAAAATTAATCAAGTTGTCACATGGAATTGACAATTAATTTTAGCGCCCGTAGCTCAATTGGATAGAGCATTTGATTTCGGCTCAAAAGGTTAAGGGTTCGACTCCTTTCGGGCGCACCATCAAAGAAATCTACTTTTAAATAATCATTTTTATAATAATATAACTCTGTGAAAACCGTATTAAAGACAAATAATCATATAACACTATCTTGGATTAAGCATATTCTATCATGTAATAATATAAAGTTTTATATATTGGATGAATCAATGTCTTCTGTAGAAGGTAATATTACTGCTATTCCGATGAGAATTCTGGTTGATGCTGAAAATCTTAAACGAGCAAAAAAGATAATTAGTGATGCAGAAGATGAATTAAAAAAGTCACAATAATTTCTTCTAATTAAATTGTATGTAAGCATAGCCATGAACTCTCAGCCAATCTTTTTTTTCCCTGTAATTTGGATCTATTTGCTCTACTGTTGACCAAAATTTTTTTGAATGATTTGGGACTAATACGTGGGCTAGCTCGTGGGCAATCACATAATCAATAATTCCTTTTGGTAAAAGAAAAAGCTTCCAATTTAAAAAAATTTCCGATTTGTGGCTACAGCTTCCCCATCTTGCTCGATATGTCTTCACAAAAATTGATTGAGGATCAATCTTTTTTTTTTTAGATAATATAGACACCCTAGCTTTTAAATATTTTGTTGACTCATTTTTTAGCCAGTTTATAAAAATTGATTTCATTGTGTTATTTTTTTGGTAAGAAATTTTTATTAAATCTCCGATAATTTTTACTTCGTTTTTGTTAGACTTTAAAAATCTCACTTCATGGCTTTTTCCTAAAATAGGAAATTTTTTTTTTTCAGAAAATTCGATATTTTTTTTTCTGTTTTTTAGCTTTTTTTCAATCCAACTTTTTTTCTTTTTAATAATCTCCGTAAGATATTTATCGTCGAGAAAACTTGGACACAAAATAATTAATTTCCCATCTTTTATTTTTAATGAAACTGTACTATTTCTTCTTGATGACCTTTGAATCTTAATACCAGCAATATACGTGGAATACTTTTTTTTATTAAAAAATATGTTAAAAAATCTTTTCACTTAATTTAATTATCTTCCAATAAATTTTATTTTAAATTGTCTTGACTCTTTTCTTAAAAGTGAAAGTGAGCCATAACTTATTTTTTCCCAAAAATTTTTTAGTAATTTATCAAATGGCTCTCCTGTTAGATTTGAAATCATCCCATTAATTGAACCTGCGTGAGCAACAATCAAAACGTCTTCCTCAGTTGCACAAATTTCATCTGTAAACTCTTTTAATCTTTGTAAAAATTTCTTATTACTCTCTCCATTAGGTATCGTGAAGTTCATCATATCATTCTCCCAGTTTTCAACGAGTTCTTTAGGAATCGATTGCTTAGGCATCATTTCCCAGTCACCTAAATTTAGCTCCATTATCCTAGAATCAAGTATTACGTTACCTGAAATTTTTTGTGAAAGTTTTCGACACCTCTGTAACGGGCTTGAATAAACTTTAACTTTGTAATCTTTAGTTATTAGTTCATCGATTTTTTTTTTTATTATTTTAACTTCTTTCTCAAAAGTATCAGACACATCTAGGTCTGTCTGTCCGTAAAAAACATCTGGCTCAACATTTAGTGAAGTATGTCTTAAAAAAAAAATATTCATTAAAATCTTATTTCGAAACTTTTAAAATCCTTAAAAGGTATCTCTTTTTCATTAACTTCCAAAACTTTACTTAATAATGGGCCTTTGTAACATTCAATTAAAAATATTTTAATTTTTTCTTTTTTTCCAGATAATTCCATTTTTACGGATTTATCTTCAGAATTCATAACCCATCCATGTAAATCAAAATCTCTAGCTTTTTTTTTCACCCATGCTCTGTACCCAACACCTTGAACTCTTCCTTTAACCTCAACCGTAAACGTAGTTAAATTACTTTTCATCTAAGTCTCTATACTCAACTTCGATAACATCGTCGCTTTTATTAGATTTATTTTTCTGATTTTTATTTTTCTTTACAATTAAATTCCAAACAAATGATCTTAAATTTTTCATTAATAAAATTAGGCCTAAAAAGTCAGTGAAGAAACCTGGGATAATTAACATTAATCCTGCAATTTTTTTATAAACCCATTCATTTGGTTTAAGTGCTAATTCTCTTATGTCATTTAAGTTAATGTTACTTTTTAATAAGATGAGACCAAGGGCACCAGTCATAATAATTAAAAAAACCACTAGAAAAAAACCGAGAAAATCTCCAAATAATATAAATAGGAGAATTTCAATAATTGGGATAAACAATATAAATTTTAAATTCATTATTATTTCTTACCATCATTGTTTTTTTTTTTAAATACAATTAAATATACTTATTAAATATGACTGAAATCTTAAATAACCTTGTAACTTTTTTAATACCTTTTCTCATGGGGAGTTTGATTTTTTTCTCCGCGATAGTAGCTCCGAATACTTTCATTAACTTGGACGAAAAAAACGCCAGGAAGTTTATCCGAACCTTATTTCCTAAAATATATACATATGCAGCAATAATCAGCTTATTAATTGCAGTATTACTTCTGTTTGATAAAGTTTTTTACTCCTTTATATTCCTTATCATTTCACTAGGATATTTTTACTCTAAATTTTTTTTGATGAAAAAAATCAATGATGCCTCTGACTCAAAGGATGAAAGAAAATTTAAGATATTGCATAGATTCAGCGTTATAATTTTTGTTTTACAACTACTTATTATGGGATTTGTCTATTATCTGCTTATATATCAATAACTTTTGACAACAAATCTGCATTAACAAACTTATGACCAAAATCCTTACCCGCAATCAATTCAAAAGCTTTATCTGGCTCTCCAAGATCAGAAACAACTAACTTTGCACCCTTAAATTGTTCACCTAACGTCAAAATTGATGGTGTAACTATTGTACTAATGTTGGCCTTAAATGAAGCATCTAAACCTCTTGGTGAGTCCTCAATTGCTATGCATGCTTGAGAAGGTAACCTAAGCTTCTCTAAAGCCCACTCATAAATTTCTGGAGATGGTTTTTTGTTTGGTGTGGAATCACCATGAGCGATAATATCAAAAATTTGTTTGTGATCAATTTTTAATCCTTTTTCAAATAAATTCAATAAATTTACTTCAGATGTAGACGATACTAAGCCAAGCCTGATACCTTTTCCTTTTAACTCATTAATTAATCTCATAATTCCTGGTCTTACTTTTATCTTTGATTCGGTTAAGTAATCTTCATATATTTCATTTTTTGTCTTATGAATTGAATCGACATACTTAGATAAATTTTTATAAGTCAACATTTCAGGCCAAGCTCGCTTGATATGGTACATGATTCGCTCTTTCCCGCCTCCAATGTTAATTAATTCCTTATAAATTGGTTCATCCCAAAACCAATCTAAATTAAATTCTTTAAAGGCATCATTAAACGCTTTTCTATGAAAATTTTCAGTTTCGGCTATCGTACCATCAACATCAAAAAAAACTGCGCTAAGTTCCATTTTTTATTCTTTCAATAATTTTAGAGGTTGATTTATTTTTAGTACATTTTATTAAAATAACTGAACCTCCCCATTTTTTTATCTCTATATTACCAACAACCTGACTTTTTTTGTAATCGTCTCCTTTAAAAATAAATTTTGGTTTTATTTTTTTTATTAAATTTATGGGTGTACTTTCCTCAAATATGACAATACTATCTATAAACTCAAAACTTGATAGTATTGATGATCTCTCAAATTGATTAATTATTGGTCTTGACAAGCCTTTCAACTGTTTTACTGAATTATCGCTGTTCAATCCCACAATTAAAAAATCACATTGCTTTTTTGCCTTTCTAAGATAGTCAATATGTCCCTGATGTATTAAATCAAAACATCCATTAGTAAAACCAATCTTGTAAGATTTTAAATTTTTTAATTCGACCAGAAGGTTTTCAATTGAATGAACTTTATAGTTAGTGATCTCTTTCTTTCTTGTTTCTGAACGAGCAACTATTGCAGTACCAAATTTACCTACGGCTATGCCAGCTGCTTCATTAGCCAACTCAACTGAAGATACAAAATCCTCATTCCTTGCTATTCCCGACGCTATGTATGAAACCACTGTGTCGCCAGCACCAGATACATCGAAGACTTCCTGTGCTTTTGAGGGAATATGGAAGTTATGTCCATCTTTTCTTACAACAGATATTCCGTCTGAACCTTTGGTTGTAATAACTGATTTAAAACCATAAACCTTTATCAATTTCTTTGAAACTTCCTCAATTTTTAATTCATTTATATCATTTTGACCTACCCCTAATAGTTCTTTAAGATTGGGTGTAATTATTGTGGAGTTTTTATAATACCCAAGGTCAACATTTTTTGGATCAACAATAATAACTTTTCCTGCTTGATTGGAGAGCTTAATGATCTTCGATAACAGGTTTTTTGTTAATAAGCCTTTTTGATAGTCAGAGATTACAACAACGTTAGATTTTTTAAGATTTTTTGTGAATTTTGCAAGTATTTTTTTTTCAATTTTTTCATTTATCTGAGTAACATCTTCATTATCGACTCTCAAAATTTGTTGATTTTCAGATACAAATCTATGTTTTTTAGTGGCACATCTGCCTTTATCAACAATTAAATCGAAAGATAAACTTTTAACCTTCTTACATAGTGAAATAATTTTTTTCGAATCACTATCGTCTCCAATAACTGAGATTAAATGGCATTTTGTTTCTGCAGCACAAATATTTCTAGCGACATTACCAGAGCCACCAAGTACTTCTCTATTTTCTTTTGATAACTTTAAAACAGGAATTGGTGCCTCTGGAGAAATTCTTTCAACACTGCCTGCGCTATAGCAATCCAATATAATATCACCTATACATATTACTTTTTCCAGAGAATTCACTTTAACTTTTCCTTGTTTAACAGTTCATCAAAATATTCAATAGTCATTTTAAGTCCTACCTCTCTGTCAAATGATGGTTGCCATCCTAGCTCTTTATTGGCAATTTCAATGTTTGGACATCTTTGTTTAGGATCATCAACTGGAAGTTCTTTGTTAATAATTTTTGATTTACTACCAGTTAAATCAATTATTTCTTGTGCGAGATTATAAATTGAAATTTCTGATGGATTTCCAAGATTTACCGGTCCAGGTAAATTTTCCTTTTTCATCATTAAAAAAATTCCATTCACTAAATCATCAACGTAACAAAATGACCTCGTTTGAGAACCATCACCATAAACAGTGATATTTTTATTTGTTAAAGCTTGAATAATAAAATTTGAAACAACTCTTCCATCATGTTTTTGCATCCTCGGACCATAAGTATTAAATATTCTTATAACTTTAACATCAACGTTGTGTTGCCTTTGATAATCCCAAAAAATGGTTTCCGCACATCTTTTTCCTTCATCATAACAAGCCCGAGGTCCATCTATACTCACTGCACCTTTGTAGGATTCGCTTTGTGGATGAACTTCAGGGTCACCGTAAATTTCTGATGTTGACGCTTGCATAATTCTTGAACCAGTTCTTTTTGCTAAACCAAGCATATTTATCGCTCCGTGCACGCAAGTTTTTACTGTTTGCACAGGATCATTTTGATAATGAACAGGAGATGCTGGACAGGCAAAATTAAAAATTTCATCAACTTCTAAGTATGTTGGAAATGTTATATCGTGCCTTAGAATCTCGAAATCTTTGTTATCTAATATATTTACTAAGTTATTTTTTGTTCCAGTATAAAAATTATCACAACAGATAACATAATGCCCTTCTTCAACAAGTCTCTCACAAATAAATGAACCAATAAATCCTGCACCACCAGTTACTAAAACTCTTTTTTTCACAATTATTACCTTAAACTAATTTCAATTTTTAATCTTTGGTTTTTTTTTAAATAAAATTTAGCCTCATCAAAACTTGGTGGTCCAAAAAAAACTTTTGCGTCATTGCTAAAACCAAATTTTTCTTTAGGAATTGATAAAAAAGTGTCAAATTTATCGTTAGAGTTTTTATCGTGATAAATTGCGACTGCATAAAATGATTCCTCTAAATCAGTTATTGTAACCTGACCATCAGTTAGTTCAGTAACATTTTTTTTAAATCCGATTTTTTTTCCTTGATTTTCTGGAAAAAATTCTGGGTTATCATAGACTGCAAAGTGAATCGATCCACTATTTTCTTCAATGTTTAGAATTTTTATTACTAACTCTGCGCTTTTTAAATCACTTAAAAATAGTAAGGAGAAAAAGAATAAACAAATGTTAATTTTCATATTTTTTTAATTTTTCTCTAGTATAATAACAGTATTTATTATTTGAAATATTTAAAATGGGTTATCTTCTTAAAATTTTTATTTCAATTTACTTAATTTGTCATCCTATTTATTCCAACTCAAATGATGAAATTAAATACACAATATCACACTTAATTCAATCGGCTGAATTAACACTAAAAAAATTGAATAAAAATAGTGATATGAAAAACTTTAAGAACTACTTAAAAAATTGTAGAGCAATTTTAATCTTTCCAGAAATTTATGAAGGAGGCTTTTTTTTTGGAGCTAAAGGAGGAAACGGTCTATTAATAATAAGAAAATCAAAAAATAGCTTTTCTGGTCCTTTTTTCTATTCAATAGGAGGACTGAGTGTGGGACTACAGTTTGGAGCCAAATCTGGTAAAGTTGTTATGACTGTAATGACAAACAGAGGGCTTAAATCAGTTTTAAAAGAAAGAATTAAATTTGGTGTTGATGTTGACGCAGTTGTTGTATCAGATGGAGTTGGATACTCAGCAGAAAGTACGCTAAGACTTGCTGATATATATTCTTTTACAGATAACGAAGGCCTTTTTCTGGGAAGTTCTATTGAGGGTTCTTACCTTCAACCAAGAAATGATTTAAATAGATTTTTATATAAACAAGATTTTGACTCTGAAAAAATTTTAAACAGTAACGAATCAAGAATTGAAATAAATAATATAATAAAAATTATTCAGAATATAACTAGTGAAAAATCAAAAAAATAATAATGTCATATTATTGTGTGGACATGGATCAAGATCAAAAAATCATTCCGTTAATTTAAGAAAAATTAAGAAAAAAATTGAAGAGAAAATTAATATCAAAGTCTTCATAAGTTTTTTAGAAGTCAATAAGCCCTCATTGGAGGATTGTTTATTAAAATACCCCAAAAAGTACAGCAGAGTTTTTATTTTTCCATTTCTGATTTTTGAAGGTAATCATTTTAAAAAGGATGTTAAAAGACTTATACAAAAATATAACGAATCTAAAAATGTAGTTCTAATTGATAAACTATCCTTGTTAAAGGAAATACTCCCAGAAACTACAAAAATCTTAAAAAAAAAAATAAAAAATGAAGAGAATACTATATTGGTAACAAGTTCATCATACAGTAAAGATAAGTCTGTGTTACTAAATCTGCAAAAATACACAAGACTTCTTTCTAAGGAACTAAATGTCTCAAAATCTTTTTTTCATTATGTAGGTGGTGAAACTAATGTAATAGAAAAATTAAGACGTCTTAAAAACGATAAACTATCAATATTACTTCACCCAATATTTCTTTTTCAAGGTTTTCTATACTCAAAAAATAAAAAATACTTCCATGATATTTTTTTTAAAAAAGTAACGGTTTCGTCTTCCTTAATGAATGAAAATCAAATTTTTAATCTTGTAATTAAAAAATTACTTACCAAAATACCTTCTACTCACTAATTTTTTGATATTTTCATCTCTTGTTCTATTAGCATAATCAAGAATAGTTTTTCCAGAATAATCTGTAACTTCCTTATCAAAATTTTTCTCAATTAATATGTTTATAGCGTTCAGGTTTTTTCTCTCTATCGCATTCATTAATGCGGTTCTGCCAATTCTATCCTGAAAATTTAAATTAGCATCAGAGTTAATAATTTTTTCAATTAGTTTGGATCTTTTATTTGAGATATAAAAAATTAAATGAGAATTACCGTCTAAAATTTTTTTATTAATATCCGCTCCTTTTGAAATTAGAATATCAAACATTTTCTCATCGTCATTTTTTAGCGCATAAGCTAATGGAGTGAGACCTTCAAAGTCATTTATATTTAAAGCAATACCCTCTTCAATCATCCTTTGGACCTTATCATGGTTGGATTTTTTTACGGCTGAAAAAAATACAGAATCTAAAAATATATCGCTATCGTCTAAAGCAATTAGACGAATAGGTAGAAAGAAAAATATAAAAAGACAAGATAGAAATTTAAAGTTTTCTTTTATCATTTTTAGTTTATCCTTATTTTTAATGTATACACAAAATAAAAAAAAATTCTACATTGTTGGCTCAAATCCCAATGATTTTTTTGATATGACAATTGAAGGAGTGGAGACATTACTTAAATCTGAGATAGTTATAGTTTCCAAGTTTTTTCATAGAAGTTTTAAAAGTTTTTTAAAAGATAATAATAAAAACTTTGTATATAAAGAAGACATTTCAAACAAAGAAGAAATTGAATTTTATGAAAGTATTTTTAACTTATTAAAAAAAAACAATTCTGTCGTATATCTTGTGTCTGGAGATCCGTATTTTAATTATAAAAATAACTTTGAAGATTTTTTTTCAAAAAGAAAAGTTGATGTAATTAAGGTTATTGGTATTCTTGAAATAGCTAGTTGGGTAAACAAAAAGAACGAATTTCTTACAAACAGGAAAAAAAATTCGTCTATTTCTTTTCATTTTCCTGATACAGTTAACGAAATTAAAAAAATTCTAGATGATGGTCTATCAGGAAAACTGGTGCTTATCTTCAAGGAAAACAAACTATTGGAAAAACTATTAAAACAATTTAGCAAAAAATCTAAAATTAAATACAAACTTTACATTAATGGGCAAAGAAAAGATTTTAAAAAACTGCCATTAAAACTTGAAAGTCAATTTTCTAACGCTTACGTAATTCTTAATCATGAATAAATACAAGGGTATATTTAAAAAAAATCTTTCTATGATGGTTTTAATCATATTGGTTATCTCCATAAGCATTTTTGTCATTAATTTATTTTCCTCAAAAAAAAGTGTAATACAGACTGTTGGTGGAAGTTTTTTATTAAAAAATCATGAGGGTGTATATTTTAATTCAAAAAATATTAAAAAAAAAAAACTAATTTATTTCGGATATACGTACTGTCCAGATATATGCCCCATGGATGTTTTAAAAATTTCTCAGGTTTATGATTTTAATAAGGATCTCAGAAATGAGTTGTTACCTATTTTCATTACAGTTGATCCGCAACGAGATGATCAAATTACAGTAAAAAACTTCATCGAGAACTTTAACGATGCTTTTATTGGTTTAACCGGCTCAACAAAAGAAATTGATGAGGTTATAAAAAGCTTCAAAATTTATGTAAATTACAATAAAAAAAATGAAAAGGATAATACCTATTTAGTTGATCATAGTTCTCTGATTTTTATAATCGATGAAAATGACAATTTTTTAGCTTTACTGAGGCCTAATGAAGTTAGTATAGAAAATATAAATAAACACCTAAAAAAAATTATCTAAAATTTTTTCAAAAACATTTCTTTGGTCAATTTCTTTACTTTTCTTTATTAACCGATCTATTCTACTTTTGTTTTCTTTATCTCTATTAACTTTTATTATTGAGTCGCTTAAAGCTACTGGTGGTTTTCCAAGGTGAGCTTTTTTCATGAAATCACTCCACAGTATGGCTGGGGCAGTACCTCCGGTTATATCCTTCATCGGAGAATCATCATCATTACCAAACCAAACACCAACAACTAAATCAGAGCTAAAACCAATGAACCAGGCATCTCTTAAAGATTGACTGGTGCCTGTTTTTCCCGCAGCTGGTCTATCAATTTTAGCGTTTTTTCCTGTACCTGTTTGAATAGTGTTTTCCAACATCCTTATCATTGTATTAACTAATTCTGATTCCAATATTTCACCCGGCCCTTTTCCTTCTCTCATAAAGAGTGTTTTCCCAGATGTGTTTTCAATGGAACGTATTCCATGAACAAAAATACCTTTTCCGCTGTTTGCCAAAACATCATATGCTGCGGTTAATTCAAGTAAATTTACCTCTGAAGTTCCAAGTGCAAGTGATGGAGAATTTATTATTGGACTTCTGATTCCCATAGATCTTGCCATGTTTATTACATTTTGTCTGCCAATATTTTCCGACAACTGCACTGCAACTGTATTTATTGATTTTGCAAAAGCGTCAAATAAAGATATTTCACCTAAATATTCTTTTTTATAATTTTTTGGTGACCAACCATTAATATTGATTTCTGAATCAACCATTTCATCTTCTGGCTCAAAACCTTCTTTTAATCCTGCCAGATAAACAAAAATTTTGAAAGCTGACCCTGGTTGTCTTTGTGCTTGTGTAACTCTGTTAAATTGTGTGTCACCATAATCTCTTCCCCCAATCATTGCCTTTACACCTCCATCAAGATCTAATGCAACCAAAGCTGATTGATCAGCAGATGAATATTTAGAAGTAATTGAGTTTACAGAATTTTCAGCAATTTCCTGAAGTTTTACATCAAGTGTTGTTCTTATAATTAGATCTTCTTTAATTTCGCCCAGATAAGATTTAACTCTGGGAAGTAACCAGTCTATAAAATATCGAGTACTTTTTGGCGCTGAAGTATATTTATTATAAGTTTTATTGTTTAGTTTTGCCTCGATAATACTCTGATCAGTAATTAAATTACTTCTTTTCATGTTTTCTAAAACTTTGTAAGTTCTCTCTCGGGAAAGTTCCTCGTTTGCAATAGGGTTATATCTTGAAGGTGCTTTAAGCAGGCTAGCTATAAGCGCACATTCGTATAAGTTCAGCTCCTCAACCTTTTTATTAAAATATTTTTCTGATGCTGCTTGTACACCATAAGTACCTGATCCCAAGTATACCCTATTAAGGTAAATACTTAGTAACTGCTGTTTGGTAAACCTTATTTCTAACCAAAAACTTAAAATTAGTTCATGAAGTTTTCGAGTAAAAGATCTTTCTGGGGTAAGGAAAAGATTTTTTGCTAATTGTTGAGTGATTGTACTCCCACCTTGAAGAATTCTCCCAGCTTTTAGATTGACAAATGCCGCTCTTGCAATTCCTTTGATATCAATTCCTGGATGAAAGAAAAATCTTTTATCTTCAGTTACAATTACGGCATTGATAAGATTCTCAGGTAGATTTTTAAACTGAATCGATTGTCCATAAATATCTCCGTAGGAGGCTATTATTCTTCCTTCTTTATCTAAAAATGTTATGCTAGGTTGCCTTGAAATTTGAATTGATTCAGTTTCAGGCAGATTAAGTAATGACCATGTAACAGCGATACTCAAGAAAAGTACCAACCATATAAAGATTATAAATAACCACTTGACTAACCTCACAATTAAAAATATTCCATTTATTTTTTTTTAAATCTAATTACAATTTATACATCAAGATTTGACACTTTTTTTGCATTTGACTGGATAAAAATTTTTCTCTTTTCAACATCATCACCCATTAACTCTTCAAAAACGTCATCAGCCCTTTGTGCATCTTCAATTTCAACTCTAAGAATTGATCTATATTCAGGGTCTAATGTAGTTTCCCACAGCTGATCCGGGTTCATCTCACCTAACCCTTTATATCTTTGAACGGAATAATTTTTTTTGGACTGGTCAAGTGCTTTTGTTATCAAATCTCTGGGACTATGAACTTCAATGCTTTGATCGCCTGATTTAAGAAATGATTTACTTAAGAAATATTCTTGCATTATTTCACTGTATTTTTTTAAATTAACATAGTTAAAATCATTAAAATCAGAAAATTTAATTGTGAAACTTTCTGTAACTTTGTTTTCTTTTTTGGAAAAAACTATTGCGTTATTTTCTAGTAAAGCTGACCAAACATCTTCTTGAAAATTTAGTCTCTTTAAAAGATAATCTATAGTTTGAGAGGATTTTTTTTGATTCTCAAAATTGTCTAAGTTAAAAAAATTCGAAATTGTTGCCTGATCAAGTAAAAAATAAAAACTAGCATTTTTTCCTGAAATAAGATTCAAAAGTTTGTCGTATCCAATTACATTATTAAAAATATTTTTTAGATCTGATCCCTTAACAGCGGGTCCTGAACTTTGTTCTAAGACTGCATTTTCTGTTATGTCATTTATGAAAAAATTTTCTAGTTCACTGTCATCTTTTAAATACAATTCCATTTTACCTCTTTTAATTTTATACAAAGGTGGTTGAGCAATATAAACGTAACCACGACTTACTAAATCAGGCATATGCCTATACAAAAATGTTAGTAATAATGTTCTTATATGAGAACCATCTACATCAGCATCAGTCATAATTATTATCTTATGATATCTTAAATCTTCAATCTTGAAATCCGGTTTGAAACCTGTGCCTAAGGCCTGGATCAAAGTTGCTATTTCAGCAGAGTTTAAAATTTTATCTGGTCTAGATTTTTCTGTATTTAATATTTTTCCTTTTAAGGGTAACACTGCTTGATTTTTTCTATCTCGAGCCTGCTTAGCTGACCCGCCAGCAGAGTCACCTTCGACGATGAAAAGCTCACTATTTTCTGGTGATTTACTTTGACAATCAGCTAATTTACCAGGTAAGGAACTTACCTCAAAAGCTGAATTTTTTCTTGAAACCTCTCTAGCTTTTCTTGCAGCTTCACGCGCCGCCGCTGCTTCAAAAATTTTTGTTATCACTGACTTGGCATTTTTTGGGTTTTCTTCAAACCAGTTAGTTAAATTTTCGGATACTATAGATTCTACAACTGGTCTTACCTCAGATGAAACAAGTTTATCCTTCGTTTGTGAAGAAAATTTTGGGTCTGGAACTTTCACTGAAAGAATGCACGTTAGACCTTCTCTTGCGTCCTCCCCAGTCAAGCTTACCTTATCTTTTTTTTGTAATCCAATATTATTAATGGCTGTATTGACTGTTCTAGTTAATGCTGAACGAAATCCTGCTACGTGGGTACCTCCGTCTCTTTGAGGAATATTATTGGTAAAAACTAAAAAGTGCTCATAATAACTTTTGTTCCACTGTATTGCACATTCAACTGAAATATCGTCATTTGAGCCTTTAAAAAAAATAACATCTTCTATTATAGCCTCCCTAGATTTATCTAAAAACTTTACGTAACCTTTCAGTCCACCTCGTGCTGAAAGCTCTGATACAATTTCTTTTTCTTCTCTTAAGTCAATAAGCTTAATATTCACTCCAGCATTTAGATAGGCAAGTTCTCTTAATCTGGACTCAAGCTTTTTAAAATTAAACTCGGTTAAACTAAATGTTTTTTGTGAGGGAAGAAAGGTAATTTCTGTTCCACTTTTATCTGTTGTTCCTATTTCTTTTAGTGCACTCTCTGATTCACCGTTATTAAATTTGATAAAATATTTCTTTCCTTCTCTTTCAATTGTCAATTCTAACCATTCTGACAATGCATTTACAACAGAAACTCCAACACCGTGCAAGCCTCCAGAGACCTTATAAGAATTTTGATCAAACTTTCCTCCTGCATGTAGCTGAGTCATTATAACTTCAGCTGCCGAGATTCCCTCTTCTTTATGAATATTAGTGGGTATTCCCCTTCCATTATCAATTACGGTAATCGAGTTATTTTTATTAATTTTTACTATTATTTCATTGCAAAAACCAGCCAAAGCCTCGTCAATTGAATTGTCCACAACTTCGTAGACCATATGGTGCAAACCAGAACCATCATCAGTATCTCCGATGTACATACCCGGTCGCTTTCTTACGGCATCTAGCCCTTTAAGAACTTTTATGGATTCTGCATCATAACTTTTATTATTTTCCAAGTTTTCTTTTATTGTCAAAATTTTACCTTAAATACCTTGTTTTATTATATCTTCTTTTAGTTAACTTTAAACCTTTTATCGTCAATATTTATCTTATCAATGATCGCTTTATAGGACTTATCCTCAAAAATCCAATCACCTTTAACATCAGTCATCCATGTTTGAACCTTCAATTCATTTAACTTTTTTAAAACCAAACTAATAAAATTATTATCAAGATACGAAAAGATGTCATCAAGCAAAAAGATAGTTTTTTTACAAGGTACTTTTTCTAGATACTTTATAAATGAAAGAATCATTAAAAATAAAATTGTTTTTTGCTGCCCAGTAGAAAAAGTTTTTGCTTCTTTGAGTGATTTTTTTTCGACTACATTTATATCAGTTTTGTTTGCACCATAATTGGTTCTACCAGTTAAAAAATCTTTTTCTCTGTTTTTCTTTAAAGTTGATGCGAAGATTTCCTCAACATCAACAGCAGGTTTTTTTAATAAAAGCTGATCCAATTCTCCTTTCAGATGAATCTTAAATGAAGGGAAATTTTTATCTACAATTTCTAAATTATCGTTAAGTTGTTTCAAAAAATTTCTTCGATTGTCACAAACTATTAAGCCATAAGATACCATTTTTTTTTCTACTGCATCTAACCATTCTTCATTTTGAACTTTCCATTTTTTTAAAATTCTTATTCGCTCAGTTTTATATTTTTCATAGTTTAAAATATCCTTTCTATGATCACATTCTATTACAAAAATCATTTGATCTAAAAAGTTTCTTCTCTCTTCTGAAGTTCCTTGAAAAATAAAAGTCATTTTTGGGATAATAGAGTAGATATTGGGTATATTATTTATTATGTCATTGGTATTCTTTTTTTCATCAATACTCATTATTTTTTGATATTTATCTATTTTTTTTTTTAAACCAATTCCAACTTTAGTTAAATTATTTGATTCTTTGAGTAAAATATTGACGCCAAACATTTCAAGTGGTCCTTTTAAATCATTGTTTACAATCTCGCCTAGATTTGAGGCTCTGAATCCGTTACTAGAGTTAATTAACGAAATTGACTCTAAGACACTTGTCTTTCCTGAGCCATTTTGACCGTAAATTAAAACCATATTTTTATTAATATCTAAATTTAGATATTTATGATTTCTAAAATTATTAAGTATTAGTCTTTCAATCCTAGTATTTAAACACATGGAAAAATTATGCTCTCATTTGCATAATTAAGAAAAGAGAATTATTTAAAGTGTCTGATTGAAGAATAGTAGGCGCAGTTTGTTGAGAAAAATGAAATTTTACCTTACCATTTTTTATAATGTTCAAAACGTCAAGTATATATTTAGCATTGAAATTAATCGATATTTCAGAACCTTCAAAATCGACATTTACATTCTCTGTCCCGATTGACTTATCATTTCCAAATGAACTTACAACACAATTATTCCCCGAAATAGAAAACTTAACAGTTCTGAATTTTTCGTCAGAAATTGTTGAAACTCTATCTATTGTTTGGCTAAAGCTTCTACAATCGACTGTCATAATTTGATTATTATCTTTTGGAATTACACTTTCATAATCTGGAAAAGAAGCATTTACCAATTTTGAGACTATAACTAAATTACCAAAAATAAATCTAATTCTAGTTTTAGAGAAGCTTAATGAAACCTTTTCATCGAAATCTTCAACTATTTTTGATACTTCTAAAACAGTTTTCTTTGGTATTATAATCCCCTCGAAAGACTGAATTTCACTTTTATTTATAGTACATTTTGCAAGACGATGACCATCTGTCGCAACTGTTGACAAAGCATTTTCGCTACTATGAAGGTAAACTCCGTTTAAATATTGCCTTGACTCATCTAAACCCATACAAAATTTAGAGTTTCCAATTAAGTTTTTAAATTCATTAGATTTTAATTCTATTGATACTTCTAGTTTTTGAGCATCCATTACAGGAAAGTCATCAACAGGTAAGGTGGGTAACGAAAACTTTGATTCTCCGAATAATACAAAAACTGATCCTGTTTTTTGATCAACTTTCAAAGTTACTTCTGAGTTATCTGGGGCTTTTCTGATAATTTCAAAAAAAAGTTGTGATGAAATAGTAACTCCACCAACAGTTTTTACACTTGCACCCAAGCTTTCACTTAACTCCATAACTAAATCAGTAGCTGTAAGTGTTAAACCTCCCTCAATAGCAGTTATTTTTATATTTGAAAGTATTGGAATTGTATTTCTTCTCTCTACCACGCTTTGAAAATGTGCAAGACACTCCAAAAGTATTTTCTGCTTTATCGAAAATTCCATACTTAAGATTCCAACATTCTAATAAGTAACTGAACATCTTCATCAAAACTTACATCTTTGTCTCTCAATTCCTCTACTTTCCTTACAGCATGAATCACTGTTGTATGATCTCTATTACCAAATCTTCTACCTATTTCTGGTAAGGATCTGGAGGTTAAGTTTTTCGATAGGTACATCGCAACTTGCCTTGGTCTAGCAACGGTTCTTGATCTCCTTGCAGAACTCATATCTGAAACTTTAATATTAAAGTGTTGTGAAACTTTTTTTTGGATTTGTTCAATATTTACTCTTCGTTGCGAAGATTTTAATAAATCTTTAAGTAAATCTTGAACCATATCAAGACTGATTTCTCTACCAACCAAGGACGAAAAGGCCGAAAGCCTGTTTAAAGCTCCTTCGAGTTCTCTTACATTAGTTGTTATTTTATGTGCTAAAAATTCTAATATGTTTAATGAAATTCTTGAGGATAATTTTTCCTCTTTAGCTTGGAGAATCCCAAGTCTCAACTCATATGTTAAAGGATGAATATCTGCGACGAGTCCCCATCCGAGCCTTGATCTCATTCTTTCTTCAATTCCCTCCAGGTCCTGTGGTGATTTATCTGCAGAAATTATTAGCTGTTTTCTTTGATCAATCAAAGAATTAAAGGTGTGAAAAAACTCCTCTTGTGTTGAATCTTTACCAGAAATAAACTGTACATCATCTATCATTAAAACATCAACATTTCTAAATTGTTCTTTAAAGGCAACAGTATTTTTAAACCTAAGAGCTTTTATAAAGTGATACATAAACTTTTCCGCAGACATATAAATTACTCGACGAAGCGGGTTCCTTTTTTTTATTTCATGAGCGATGGCATGCATAAGATGCGTCTTACCAAGACCGACACCACCATATAAGAAAAGAGGATTAAAGGGTACATCATCTGCTTCAGAGACTCTTCTTGCTGCTGCAAAAGCTAGTTCGTTGGGTTTACCAACAATAAAGTTTGAAAATGTAAATCTACTATCTAAATCAGAACTAATAGTTTTAAACACATCTTGAGGGTTATTTTTGTCTAACTTGTTAGGTTCTTTTTTTTGTAAACTCACAGATGAAATTTCATCTTTTTTGGTTACTACTATTTTTATGTCGTTTATTTTAAGATTTTGTACGTACCAATAACTTTTAATAATGTCTAAATACTGTTCAATTATTCTTGTTCTTATAAAACTACTGGGCACACTTAGTGTGACTTTTTGATCACTGTAGTCCTCCAGAGTTAACAGCTTAATCCAACTTGCAAACTGTGCGTCTCCTATCTTTTGACGAATTTTACTCCTCACAGTGACCCATTGGGCTTGAATCTCTGACAAGTTATTAGAGTTTTTGGTTACCATTTCTTAACCTTGCTTCCACGGTAGACCTGAGAATTTCCATCCATTAATAGTACTCCTCTGACCTAGCTCATTATGATTACCCTCAAATCCCTCAATACAATTATAACACTTATTAAATCCTTGTGCTGTCAAAAATTCTGCAGCAGACCTCGAGCGAGCACCTGATCTACATAAAAAGATAATTTTTGTAGATTTATCAGTAATATTTTCTGATATCTCTTGAAGAAATCTTTGATTTTTCTCCATCATTGGAAATGTTTGCCATTCAATAAAAAGAGGAAGCTTTTTTATTGATTCTAACTCAGGGACACCTACTAACGACCATTCTGCAGTGGTTCTACAGTCAACAAGTTGACTGTTTTTATCCTCCTTTAGTAAAGCCCAAGCTTGTTTAGGGGTTAAATCCCCAGCATAATCTAATTCCATAAAATTTCCTACAGCGTATTAGAGTAACTAATTAGAAAAATTGAATCAATAAAAACAAAAAAAAAATTACTTTACTAGCAATTTCAGTTTTTGAGACAATCTCGAAACAATCCTGGATGCAGTATTTTTCTTATAAACACCCTTAGATACTGCCTTAGATAGCTCGGATTCTAATGCTAAGAAACTTTTTCTTGAGTCGTCTTTTTTTTTATTTGAAATTAAAATGTTTAAACTTTTAATTACACTTCTTATTCTAGTTTTTCTAAACTTATTAAATTCAGTTTTTTTTTGACTTTGTAATATTCTTTTTTTTGCTGATTTTATATTTGCCATATTACTGAAATTTATACTTTTGAAAAGTAAAGTGGTCAAGAATAAATTGTCTATTATTTAGGATAAATACTAAATTGGACTGTAGAGAGGGATTCAGCAGATTCTAATTTTATTTCTAAGAATTCGGTACCACGCTCAAAAATATTTTCTTCGACTTTTTCCCAACCTAAATTAGGAAGAACAGAGTTGTAAAAAATTTTTATTTCTTTAATTTCATATTTACCTACCATTTCAGAAGATACAAATCGACCATCAATTTTATCAAAAAGTACATTAGAATTCTCAACATACCGCATATTCTTGTATACAGGAATATCATCAAGACCGTATACGAAATCCTCTGCAAAGACTGTAAATGAAACTAGAAAGAAAAATTTTACAACTAATATAAAATGCATTCTATTTTTGACAATTTTCACAAAAAAACGTTGATCTTCCACTTTGAACTATTCTTTTAATTTTATTTATTTTACTGCATCTTACACAACCGGTGTCCTCTTTTCCATAAACTTTTAATTCATTCTTGAAATATCCAATTTTTTCATTCGAAACCACAAAGTTTTTTATTGTTGTGCCTCCAAAACTTATTGCTTTATCTAAGATTTTTTTTGTAGATTTTATTATTTGTTTTATCTGATTATTATTTAGTTTTTTACATCTTCTTTTTGGATTTATTTTAGCATCAAACAAAATCTCGGAACAATAAATATTACCTAGACCAGCTACGAAATTCTGGTCCATTAAAAGATTTTTAATATTAGTTGTTTTTTTTGAATTAAGTTTAAAATATTTAAAGTCATATTCTTTTGAAAAGGGTTCTGGACCAATTTTAACTAAATGCTGAGAATTTAAAACCTCATCTGGCTTATAAAATTTTATAAAACCAAACTTTCTTATATCATTGTAGACAAGCAAATTTGATTCAAAATAAAAAACTAAATGGTCATGCTTCTTATAATTTTCTTCTTTAATAATTCTAAAGTAACCCGTCATACCTAAATGGATCAACAATGTATTTTTATTTTCAAACAAAAGTATTAAATATTTACCTCTTCTGAAAATTTTTGTTATTATTTGATTGATTAAATGTTTTGTTATATTAGTTTCAATTTTATAACGTAGTTTTTTATTTAAGATTTTAATTTTTTGAATTCTTTTTCCATTAAAGTTTGAATTCAAAAATTTTTTAACAACTTCAACTTCTGGTAACTCTGGCATGAAAAATGATTTTTTAAATAACTTTAAGTATCTAAACAAAAGTAAGAAAGAAAAATTTGTTAGTCAAACTTTTTCTAATGTTGCTGAAAATTACGATCTTATGAACGACATCATGAGTTTTGGTCTTCATAGAAGTTGGAAAAAAAAAGTTGTATCACTTATGGATATAAATGAAAGTTCTGTAGTGTTAGACTTGGCTTCGGGCTCAGGTGATCTCGCAAATTTAATTAAAAAGAAATCTAATTGTTCTTGTATAATTTATGATGCGAATACAAAAATGCTTTTGAAAGCAAAAAAAAAGGTTAGTGATGGAATTTTTATATCTGGAAAAGCTGAAAATTTGCCGTTCAAAAATAACGTTTTTGATTATGTTACTGTTGGTTTTGGATTAAGAAATTTTTCTGATCTGAACAAATCAATCCTTGAGATTAAGAGAGTTCTTAAAAAAAATGGATTTTTATTGTGTTTAGAATTTAGTGATATAAATAATGATTTGTTTAGGAAGTTATTTCATTTTTACGGAAAAATAATTCCTAAATATGCTGAACTTTTTTTTAATAAAAAACTTGCCTATAATTATTTGATTGAAAGTATTAAGCAATTTCCAAATCAAATAGAGCTTTCAAAAAAATTAAAAAAAAATAAATTTAATAATATTAATGTTATTGATATTTTAGATGGACTAGCTGCAATCCATATCTCAAAAAAATGAATTTCCTCAAAAAAAAAAAAATTTTATTAGTTGTTACAGGAGGTATTGCATCTTACAAATCTCTTGACTTAATAAGGCGATTACAGGAAAAGGAAGTAGATATTGAATGTATTCTTACAAAAAATGTAGAAAAATTTGTCAATATATTGTCTTTTGAGAGCCTTTTAGGAAAAAAAACTCATTCAAATTTATTTTCACTTGATGAAGAAAATAATATGAGTCATATAAAGTTAGCTAACAATTGTGATGCGATTCTTATTGCACCTTGTACTGCCAACTTTCTATCAAAAATGGCTAACGGATCAGCTGATGATCTAGCAACCAATGTCTTGCTAGCATCTAACAAGTTGAAAATAATTGCACCAGCTATGAATTCGTTGATGTGGACAAACAAAATTGTAAAAAACAATCTTACGTGTTTAAAAAAATTAGATGTTCATGTTTTAAGTCCTCAAACTGGTAAGCTTGCATGCGGTACTAAAGGCTCAGGTAAACTAATGGAAATAAGCGAAATTGTTGACGAATTAGACTTTATTTTCTCCCCAAAAATTCTTAATGGTTTAAAAGCAGTTGTTACTGCAGGTCCTTCGCTTGAAAAAATTGATCCGGTAAGATTTATAAGCAATTTCTCTACTGGGCTTCAGGGATATGAAATCGCTAATTCCCTTGCAGCATTTGGAGCGAAAACAATTTTAATTTCTGGTCCAACGAATATTGAAGCTGCGAAAAATGTTGAAGTTGTTGAAGTATTGAGTGGAAAGGAGTTTCTGCAACATTCAATCGGTAATCTCCCTTGTGATATTTTTATTTCTGTGGCCGCAATATCTGATTGGCGTATAAAAAAAACACAAAGAAATAAAATAAAGAAAAATAACATAAACAATATTGAATTTGCATTAAATGATGATGTTTTAAAAAATGTCTCTTCGCATAGGAGAAAACCAAAGTTGGTAATTGGATTTTCGGCTGAAACAAACAACTTACTTAAAAATACAAAAAAAAAATTGATAGAAAAGGGTTGTGACTGGATATTGGCAAATGAGGTAACAGATGACAATGCTTTTTTATCTGATAAAAACAAAATTTATTTTTTTGATAAAAAGAAAGTCTATGAATGGCCTAAAATGAAAAAAAGAATAGTAGCATTAAAACTTACAAAAAAAATTGTTTCTTTTTTTAAAAAAAAATAAATTATTAAATTATGAAAAAAATTTATTATAAAATCTTAGAAAATGGCTTAGAACTCTATAATTTAAAAAGAGCAACAGATGATAGTGCAGGATTCGATCTTGTTGCTGCAGTCAATAAAAAAATTACACTTAAGCCTAACACAACTTTACTAATACCTACAGGGTTTTCAATTCAACTACCAAAAGGTTTTGAAGCCCAAGTTAGACCAAGGTCAGGGCTAGCTTTGAAATATTCTATTACAGTGTTAAATACGCCTGGTACAATAGATGCTGACTACAGAGGAGAGGTTTGTGTTATTTTAATCAATCATGGGAAAAAAAAATTTGACATACTCAGGGGAATGAGGATAGCTCAAATAGTTTTTATGGAGTTACCAAAAATTAAACTTGAAAAAAAAAATAGGCTTTCAACTACAAAAAGGGGAAAAGGTGGCTTTGGTTCAACAGGGACATAGTCGGTAAGACATTGTTTAAGATACAAAAAAGAATTATTTATGCAATAGAAGCTGTGATTGACATTGCACTTAATTCTGGGGTTAACCCAGTGCAAAATATATCTATCGCAAAGAGGCAAGGAATTCCCAAAAGATATCTGGAACAAACTCTTCAAACCTTAGTAAAAAGTAAAATTTTAGTTGCATCCAGAGGGCCAAACGGTGGTTATAGATTAGCTAAAGAAAGAAGGAAAATTATGGTCTCTGAAATAATTTTATCTGTTTCAAAATCAAGCAATTCAGAATTAAGAGATTTTTACAATACTCAAATTTCAAAAGTTTTGATCGAACCGTTAATAACCAAGGTTACCAAGAAAAGTTTTGAATTGTTAAATAATATTTCAGTGGAGGATATTTACAAATTAGCTACAAATAATAAAAATCAAAATTTAAAGAAAAAGAAAGTAGATTTTGTCATCTAAAAAAAAAATATTTGATTCAATTGATCAAACGATTGGAAACACACCTATGGTAAAACTGAATAATATTTCTAAGAAATTCAATTTATCTGGGAATATAATCGCCAAACTAGAGTTTTTTAATCCATTGGGTTCAGTAAAAGATAGGATTGGTTTAGCCATGATTAATGAAGCAGAAAAAAAAAATCTTGTTAATAAGGAGACTGTTCTAATTGAAGCTACATCAGGAAATACAGGAATAGCACTTGCCTTTATCTGCGCGGCAAGAGGATACAATCTTGTTCTAACAATGCCGAGTAGTATGTCAATTGAGAGAAGAAAAATGCTTAACTTTCTTGGAGCTAAAATTGTCTTAACACCAAAAGAGTTAGGCATGAATGGTGCAATTGAAGAAGCAAAAAGAATATCAAGAAAGACAAAAAATAGTATTATTTTAGATCAATTTAAAAATCAAGCTAACCCAGAAGTTCATTTTAAAACCACAGCACAAGAAATATGGGATGACACTCAAGGTCAAATTGATTTTTTTATTGCTGGTGTTGGAACAGGTGGAACAATAAGTGGGGTAGGTAAATATTTAAAGGGCAAAAAAAAAAGTATAAAAGTCATTGCAGTTGAACCCGAGGACTCTGCAGTTATAAGTGGAGGAGAACCGGGATCTCATTCAATACAGGGTATAGGTGCAGGCTTCATACCTAAAAATCTTAATTTGAAGGTAATAGATGAAGTTTTGCCTATAAGTAATACATCAGCATTTCAGTTTTCAAAGGCTTTGGGGAAATACGAAGGAATTGCAGGAGGGATTTCTTCTGGCGCAGTACTAGCAGCAGCTGCAGAAATTCATGAGGATAAAAAGATGCATAAAAGAAATAGTGTTATAATTATCCCTTCATTTGCTGAAAGATATCTATCAACTCAATTATTTAGTGAGTTTTAATGATGATAAATATAAGTGAAAAAAACTTCGAAAAGTATTCTCGTCAAATCATGATGGAGAAAATTGGTATTAGTGGTCAAAAAAAAATAATGAAGTCATCAATTTGTATAATTGGTTGTGGTGGTTTAGGTACAACTACTGCTCAGTATCTGGCAATGACTGGCGTGGGGAAAATACTTTTAATAGATTTTGATAATATTGAATTGAGTAATTTAAACAGGCAGATATCTTTTTTGGAAAAAGACATTGGTGAAAATAAGGCCACAATATTAAAGAAAAATATTCTTAAAATTAATGCAGAATTAGATGTAAGCATTATTAAAAAAAAAATAACAAGACGAAATATCAATTTATTTTTGGAAAAGTCTAAATTTATAATAGACTGTTCGGATAATTTTGAAACAAGATTTCTAATAAATGAGTATTGTTTTAAAAAAAAAAAAATTTTAGTTTCAGCTGCACTTCAAAATTTTGATGTGCAGGTATCATCGTTTAAAGCTTGGGCTAGTAAAAAAAATCCATGCTACGAATGTATTTTCCCGAAATTCTCTGATGGGAACATTTTGAATTGTGATCAAATGGGAATAGTATCACCCATAGCAGGGTTCGGTGGAATAATGCAAGCTATTACTGTGGTAAATATAATTCTTGGGTGTGACCAAAAAATTTTTAGGGAGTTAATAATTTTTGATGGATTTTCAAGAGAAATGAAAAAGATAAAAGTCGAAAAAAATGTTAAATGTAAAATTTGTAAGTACTAGTATTCGGTTTTTTTTATTTTTACTAAATCTGGTGGTTTCTTTTGTTTCAAGAAATAACTAATATTTTTAAATACTCTCTCTCCCATAGCAATTCTACTTTCCTTTGTTGCAGAGCTTATATGTGGTAAAAGTACTACATTATCCGAGTCAAATAATTTTTGTGTAATCTGAGGTTCATGCTCAAAAACATCTAAGCCAGCTCCTCCAATTTTTTTTTTAAATAATGCGTCCGCCAACGCCTGCTCATCGATTATTTCACCCCTAGAGGTGTTTATTACTATACAATTTTTTTTTAGCAATCTTATTCTATTTTTTGATAAAAGATGGAATGTTTCAGCAGTAAAAGGACAATGTATTGAAATAATATCCATTTTAGAAATCATTTGGTCTAAACTACTCCAGTAATTTGCTTTAAATTGAGTTTCAATTTTTTTATTGTGTTTTTTCCTATTGTGATAATTAATTTCCATACCAATTGTACTTAAGCGCTTTGCAACTGCAGTTCCAATTCTTCCCATGCCTATAATACCAACTTTTTTACCCTGTAGCTTTTCTCCAAGGGTTTCACTTGGCCCCCAGCCTGTCCAAACCCTGTTCATTATTTTCTGTTGGGCAACATTAATTTTCCTACAGATCATTAGTATCATTGTTAAAACTAAATCTGCAGTATCTTCTGTAAGTACATCTGGAGTGTTAGTAACTATTAATTTTCTCTCTTTGGCAGTTGTTAAGTCAATATTATCAACACCATTACCAAAATTTGCGATTAACTTTAGCTTTGATCCAGATTTAATTATTGAAGCATCTATGGTGTCTGATACACAAGGAACTAAAATATCTACATTTTGAATTTTTTTTTTAAGATCTTTATACGAATACTTTCTATCATTTTTATTTAAAATTACTGAAAAATTGTTTTCTAATTTTTTTTCTATCTTTTCTGGTAGTTTTCTTGTAATGAGAATAATGACTTTTTTAAAATTTCTATCGATCATTTTAATTTTGATTATAACACCAAATGCTTATTCAGGGCTCAAAAAAAATAAATATTTATCAACTAAATATAGTGAAGTTAACTTAAGAAATGGTCCCGGTTTAGGTCAACTTATATTATTTAAAATTTTAGCAAAGGGTTATCCTGTAGAAATCATAGAAAAGTATGAAAATTGGTATAAAGTTTCAGATTACAAAAATAGGATTGGATGGGTTTCAAAAACACAGCTTTCTAACAGCAATTATGGAATTTTAACCAAAGATATTGAAAAGCTTTACAATTTTCCAAGCCTTAGTTCCAAACAGTTAGCGCTAGTAAAATCAGGTTATATATTGAAAATTTTGAAGTGTAAAGTGCACTGGTGCAAGGTTGAAGATCCAAAGGTATCTGGGTGGATTTTAAAGAATTCTCTTTGGGGTTTTGTTAATGATTGATGTCAAAATCATTGGATAACTCGTTTATCGATGCCTTGGAAATCTCACTAAAATGTTTATAATTTTGATGATCAAAACCAATGACGACTTCTGTATCACCTTTGATAAAAAGCTGAACTAAATCTTCATCAAACTTAAAATGTAAAAAGTGTACGGAGGAAGCTTTCCCATCCTCGGACGTTCTGTCGGTGTCATCTTCAGGCATAGCCACTACTTTTTTATCGCCTATTTTAATAAAAATCTTATTTTCGATACCCCCAACGGAATTAAGAAAATCTTTTCTTCTCTTTTCATTGTCGATCTCAAACATTAATGTAGCCACTAATTCTTTCCCTTTTGGAACTAGAGGGTTGTAAGCCTTTATTTCATCTTGTAACTGTTCTTTGCCGCCTCTTTCTATATAGAGCATTTCTTGAATCTGATAAATCATGGTTTGATAACATTCAAAATAAAATGTTGCGTGTGGCCCAACAGGTATCCTTCTGTTTTTTTTAATGAGAGAAATATTTTTTTTTATATTATTTCGTTCTTTGATGTAGTTGTCTATGTCAATGACATCTTCTTCCTTAATTTCGAACTTTCTCATGATGCATAATTCCTTTTTAACTAATTGATTTTATAAAGATTTCGAGTGGATGAGATAAAATTTTAGCTTCATTACTTTCTATCTTATCCATGCCCTGTTTAATGTGTGTGCCAGCAAGAGGACATTCCGAAACGACATATTTATTGTTATTTTGAATAGCTTTTCTTGAAACTGGTTTACCAACTTTTATAGCCATTTCAAAATTATCTTTCTTTATCCCCCAAGATCCACCGTGTCCAGAACATCTTTCTATAACGTCTAACTTAATATTGGGAATCATCTTTAAAAGTTCTGTAGCTTTTTGTCCAATATTCTGGGCTCTTGAATGACAAGAGATATGAAGACTTACTGATTCGCTTTCATCTATTGGTTTTATTCTATCCTTTAATGAGTTATCGTTTATAAAACTAACTAAATATTCGCAAATATCATAAGTATTTTGAGATAAATATTTAATATCTTCAGAATCGGGAACCAGCAGAGGCCATTCGTATTTAATCATTAAAGTGCATGAAGGGACTATTGATAAAACTTTATAACCTTTATCAATATACCTTTTTAATTTTAAGCTTGTTTCTTTTGCCTTGTTGGTTACCGACTTAATATCGCCACCTTCAAGCTGAGGCATTCCACAGCACATTTCATAAAAAAATTCATGTTCAATTCCAAGTTTATTAAATAACTCTTTAGCAACTAGACCAAGTTTTGGATTATTGTAGTTAACAAAACAAGTTGGAAACAAAACTACTTTTTCCTTACCTTCAAACGTAACTTCTTTTTGTCCTTTTTCAAGAGATCCTATTAGGGTATCTTTGTAAAACTTTGGTAAGTCTGCTTCTCTGTCAATCTTCAAAAGAGTTTCCATTATTGGCCTGGTAATTTTGTTTGATGTCTTAGTTGACCAATTCGCGAGGTTGGAAAATTTTGAAAAAAATTTCCCGTTTCTGTCGGTTTTCGTCAGTTGATCATCTATAAAGCTATTCTTCTTTTGCTTTCTTTCTAAAACTCTGTATCTGAGCATTAAATGAGGAAAATCTAAATTGAACTCATGAGGGGGGACGTAAGGACATTTTGTCAGAAAGCACATATCGCAAAGAGTACAAGCATCGACAACTGGTTTAAAATCCTTACTGTCTACTGTATCAAGCTCACCTGATTTGGAATCATCGATTAAATCGAAAAGTTTGGGAAAACTCTCGCATAAGTTAAAGCATCTTCTGCATCCGTGGCAAATATCAAAAACCCTTCTAAGCTCTTTATCTAAAAGCTTTTCGTCGGTAAAATTTGGGCTCTCCCAATCAATCGGGTGACGGGTTGGTGCCCCAAGACTTCCTTCTTTTACGGTCATAAACTACACATTTCTTGCGGGGAGTTTACACAACTCCCCAAGTAAGAAATTAACCCATATCGTCTAAAGTTCTCTGAAACTTACCAGCATGAGATTTTTCCGCTTTAGCCAAAGTTTCAAACCAATCTGCAATTTCATCAAAGCCCTCATCCCTTGCAGTTTTAGCCATGCCAGGATACATATCCGTGTACTCATGTGTTTCTCCAGCAATTGCAGCTTTGAGATTATCTGAAGTATTACCGATAGGTTCCCCAGTTGCAGGATCACCCACTTCTTCAAGAAATTCTAAATGACCATGAGCATGACCAGTTTCTCCTTCAGCAGTTGATCTAAAAACAGCGGCAACATCATTGTGACCTTCGACGTCAGCTTTTTGTGCGAAATACAAATAGCGTCTATTGGCTTGCGATTCTCCAGCAAAAGCTGCCTTTAAGTTTTCTTCAGTTTTACTACCTTTAAGTGACATATATACCTCCAAAATTAATGTTTATTATAATATAGTGGAATTGATTGAAAGTATCAATACTAAATTAGAATAATTCTAATTTACGATAATGATAATCAATATCATTCAGTTAGGTTTACGACGATCTCGATAGAATCTAACTTTTTTCCGTTGGGTATTTTGGGTAGTTTAGAAATTTTAATATTTTTTGATTCTATATCAATTAATGTTGAGGAATTTTTGCAAAAAAAATGGTGATGTGAAGTTGTGTTAGTATCAAAATAAATTTTATTGCAAGAAGTTTTAACAGATTTAATAATATTATTTTCTGTTAACTGATTTAAGCAGTTGTAGACAGTTGCTAAAGAAATATTTAATCCTAGATTTTCAATTTTGTTATGTACATTCTCGGCTGTGAAGTGGTTATTTCCATCACTGAATAATATTTTTATTATATCCACCCTCTGCTTTGTTGTTTTAAGTGGAGAACTTTTTAGTGACTCCAATGCCTTTTTTGTATGATTGTTTAAAGTCATATATTTTATATTAGTTTAAAAAAAAAAAATTACAATCCCTTCATAATTCGCTCAACAAGGTCTTTCACTTTTGGGACAAAACCGCCTTTATAAAAAGGATCCAATGCAAATCTGTAAACAGAATGCCCTGCAAACATTAATTCATTTTCAAGATTAGATAATCCATGACTAATTTTCTGAAGGGTTTTTTGGATACAGAATGACCTTGGGTCAGCTTTTTTTCCTGTAGTTCCACCTTCCTCTTGAGACCAATTGCTAAATAAACATTGAGACAAACAGCCCATACAATCAATTTGATCCTTTACAATCTGACTAGCTTTTTTAATAGTAACCCATATCAGAGTATTATTAGGTGTAGTCATAGGTTTTGTAAAACCTTTTTTAACCCATTCTAAGATTTTTGATTTATCACAATTTTTAACATAGAACGCTCTTTTTCTTGGTCCAATTTCAATTTTTTCATTAAACTCATTTGTCTGTTCTTTTAGAAATGGGGTTTGTCTTTTTGATCTCTCCTCGAGTTCAATGAGAAAATTATTTTTTACAGCTGAAGAATAAAATCCGGTTGGACTAAATTTATGAAGACTTACTTCACCTTTTTTAATCGTCAAAAGTTTTTTTTTCCATGCATCTGGAATAGGACTTTCCTCTGTTAGTAATGGTCTCGTTCCAAACTGAAAAGCAATTTTTCCAATTTCATCATTTTCTATCCAATCCTCCCATTCTGATAAATTCCAAACTCCTCCAGCCATTATTATTGGTGTTTCATGAAGTTTAAATTCATTCATCAGACTTCGTAAATCTCTTACCCGTTCATAAGGTGGTTGAGGTTTTAGTGGATCTTCGCTGTTAGATAAACCATTATGTCCCCCTGCTAACCATGGGTCCTCATAAACTACTCCTCCAAGAAATTCGGATGTTTTTCTGTATGATCTTTTCCATAATGCATTAAATGCTCTAGCAGAGGAGACTATAGGATAATAATAAATACCAAAACTTGCTGCTATGTCTGATAACTTATATGGCATTCCTGCGCCACATGTTACTCCATCAATTATATTGCTTGCTTTATCAAGTGTTCTAGTCAGGATTTCTTCAGCTGCAGCCATTTCCCATAAAATATTAATATGAATTGGTGCTTTGTTTCCTGCAATTTCTCTTGCTATCCTAGCTTGTTCAATAGCTCCAGAAACTGAAAAATCAATTAACTCTCTATGTCTACCTGATCTTGTTTTTTCTTTATAAACTTGAGGTATAAGATTTCCATTTTTGTCATATGAATCAGCATTTACTCCAGAAAATGTTCCTACACCACCAGCCTTAGCCCAAGCACCAGAACTTTCACCACTACTTATTGCTATGCCTTTACCACCCTCAATTAAAGGTAGAGTTTCTTTTCCTGACAAAATAATAGAATCTATTTTTTTCATATTAAACTTCTTTAATACTTAATTTTACCTTACCTCTGTCGTCAATTCCAATAACTTTTACTTTTACTTCGTCGCCTTCATTGACAACGTCAGTTGTTTTTTCAACTCTTTCTTCCTTAAGTTGGCTTATGTGAACCAAACCATCTCTACTTCCTAGAAAGTTAACAAATGCTCCAAAATCTGTTGTTTTTACAACTTTTCCTGAATATATTTTACCAACTTCAGGTTCTGCTACAATATCATTTATCATTTGTCTGGCAACTTCACCATCATCAGCTTTTGATGCAAATATCGATATTAAACCATTATCATCAATTTCAACTTTAGCATTTGATTTTTCGCAAATATCCTTAATGACTTTACCCCCTGAACCTATGACTTCTCTTATTTTAGATTTGTTTATTTGAATATTTAAAACTGTTGGAGCATTTGGTTTAGTACCCTCCCTAGGTTTCTTAACAACCTTTTGCATTTCTGACAATATATGTTTTCTAGCACTATGCGCATCCTTCAATGCGTCTCTCATAATCTCTTCAGTTATGCCAGTTACCTTAATGTCCATTTGTAGAGCAGTAATCCCTGAGTCAGTACCAGCAACTTTGAAATCCATATCACCTAAGTGATCTTCGTCACCAAGAATGTCAGTTAAAACAACAAACTTATCTTTTTCTTTTATGAGCCCCATTGCAACTCCTGCTACAGATTTTTCTAAGGGAACTCCAGCATCCATTAGCGACAAAGATGCCCCACAAACAGTTGCCATCGAAGATGATCCATTAGATTCTGTTATTTCTGAAACAACTCTTAATGTATAAGGAAAATCAGTCACTTTTCTTAAAATCGGATTAATTGACCTCCAGGCTAGCTTACCATGACCAACTTCTCTTCTTCCAGTAGAGCCAATTCTCCCTACCTCATTTACAGAGAATGGCGGAAAATTATAGTGCAATAAAAATTTTTCTTTTTTATCACCATCTAAAGTATCTAACATCTGTTCATCACTGCTTGTTCCTAACGTAGTAGTAACTAAAGCTTGAGTTTCTCCACGAGTAAACAGTGCTGAACCATGAACATTTTCAAGAAAGTCAACCCTAACATCTATGTTTCGTACTGTAGTTAAATCTCTTCCATCAATTCTCTTCCCCGTTTTTAAAATTGATGCTCTGACTATATTTTTTTCAACTGATTTAACTGCATCATTAATAATATGTAATTCAGAATCGTCATCATTGAATTTATCAATAATCTCTGCTCTTACTTTATTTAAAGATTCATTTCTTTCCTTCTTTTTCTTTATTTTATAAACAGGATCAAAAGATTTTTCTGCCTCTTTTTTTAACTCTTCTATAAATGAAGGTTGTTTTGGAGATTCGATTTCCCAAGAATCTTTTGCGGAGTCCTCCGCAAGCTCTATAATTTTATCAATAACACATTGAAACTCTTTAAACCCAAATTGAACCGCACCAAGCATTATATCTTCAGGGAGTTCACTTGCTTCTGATTCGACCATAAGAACACCGTCTCGTGTCCCTGCAACCACTAAATCTAAGTCACTTTCCCCCAACTCATCCCTGGTAGGGTTGAGGATATATTCGCCATCGTTATAACCCACCCTTGCACAAGCAACTGGACCTAAAAAAGGCAAACCAGCAATTGTTGTTGCTGCAGAAGCACCAATCATAGCGCAAATTGCTGGATCATTTTCTCCATCATAATTTAAAACTGTACAAACTATCTGAGTTTCATTTTTAAAATCTTTATGAAATAATGGTCTCATTGGTCTATCTATTAATCTAGAATTCAGTATTTCAATTTCTGATGGTCTTCCTTCTCTTTTAAAAAAACCACCTGGTATCTTACCCGCAGCATAAGCTTTCTCAATGTAATGAACTGAGAGCGGAAAGAAATCAATTTTTGGGTCGTAACTTTTTGATGCACATACTGTGCAAAGAACGCTGGTTGAACCTAATGTTGCTACTACAGCACCATCTGCTTGTCTAGCAACCATGCCGGTTTCAAGCTTGAGATTTAAGCCTTGCCAATCTAATTGAACAGTTGAAGTATCAAACATATATTTATCTCCTGATTAAAATTTAACGTCTTAGACCAAGAGACTTAACTATAGATTCATACCTTTCATTACTTTTTCTTTTAATGTAACTCAAAAGTTTTTTTCGTTTTCCAACGAGCCTCATCAATCCTCTTCTTGTATTATGATCTTTCTTATTGAGCTTTAAATGCTCGGTTAAGTTTTTTATTCTTTTCGTAAAAACAGTAATTTGAAATTCACTACTTCCTGAACCTTGCATTTCTGAATCAACATTTTCTTTTTTGACTGTCATTTAATTTCCTTTCAATCTTACTAAACATTCAAAAGTCTTTTTGGATAAAAATTATCATTTTGCAAATAACCAACAGCTACAATTTCGTTTTTAAATTTTGCTAACGTTAACTCTTTTTCTTTGCCAACTTTTGTATTACTCATCCTTACGCTTCTTCCATTTAATATGTGAGTTATAGCTTTTTCATCCAGTATTATTTCATTTACATTCTCAAAAACCAAGTTTATAGGCTTTACAACACTTATAAGGTCATCACTATGCACTAAAGTTAATAAATAATCTAGTGAAATAAGTTTTTTATTTAAATTTCCAAATCCAATTCTTCTCAACGATGTTACAGTTGCGTAAGTTCCATTGTAACTAGCAATATCCTCTGCTAGACTTCTAACATAAGTCCCTGAACTGCAATTCACATAAAATCTGCTTCTTTCTTTTGATAAAAAATCAATTAATTTTAAATCCAAAATTGAAACCTTCCTTTTGTCCAAATTGAATTTAACATTTTTACGAGCTAATTTATATGCTCTCACTCCATTTATTTTTTTTGATGAAAACTTTTGTGGTTCTTGTAAATATTCCCCTTTGAATTTTAACAGAGAGTTATTAATCATTTTTTTGTTTGGAAAAATTTCACTAGTTTTTTCAATTTTCCCTTCTACATCTGCCGAATTTGTTTTTACACCCCACTCAACTTCAAAAACATACTCTTTAGTTTTATTTTCTAAATACTTAATCGTTTTAGTTGCATCTCCTAAAGCAATAGGAAGAAAACCTGAAGCTAAAGGATCTAACGTTCCGACATATCCGCCTTTGCAAAAATTGAAAATCTTTCTAATTTGTTGAAGAGCCGCATTAGACGAAATACCTATTGGTTTATCCAAAAAAATCCATCCATTAATATTATTTTTTTTCATGCTAGATCTTGCTACTTTAAATTATCCAAAGCTTTATCTAGATTAAACAATCTTTCCGTTTCTGTATCAAATCTAAACTTTAATTTAGGTGTATATCTAAGTTCAATTCTCGATGTAAATTCTTTTTTTATCTTTGAAAGATTATTCTCGATTAAAGTTCTAAATTTGTCTTCGCTTATGAAATTTTTATTGGAAAAATTTGTAATAAAAACTGTTGCAATTCTTGCATCCTTAGACAGCGATACTTTATTAATAAACAACATGATGTTTTCACCGGTATCATTTGTAAAATCTATTGTAAGAAAAACTTCACTTAGAGTTTTTTTTATTAACTGTGTAACTTTTTGAATTCGCGGGTTATTTTTTTGAGATTTAAAAATATTAAGTTCATTATTTTTTCTCATTATTTTCTCTTATAAAAAATTCAATTTTGTCGTTTTCTAATAAATCATTGAATTTTATAAAGGTTATTCCACATTCAAGTCCAGATAAAACTTCTTTCACTTGATTCTTTTCTCTTCTAAGACTTTGAATTTGCACCTCCGCGATTTGTTTTCCATCTCTAGATATTCTTGCAAAAGCTTTAGAAGTTACTTTTCCATCCTCAATCATAGATCCAGCAACTTTACTAGAATCAGAAATTTCGAAAACCTTTTTTATAACCCCTTGACCAATCACAGATTCTATTGAGCTAGGTGTAAACATTCCCTCAATTATTTTATTCGCCTCATCAATTACTTCATATATTATCGAAAAATAACTCAAAATTATTTTTTCTCTTTTAGCTAAATTTTTAGCTTGAACATTTGCTTTAACATTGAATCCAAAAATTAATGCATCTGAAGCAATAGCAAGAGTTACATCTGATTCGTTTATTTCACCCACACCTGTATGAATAATTTTTATTTCAACTAAATCGGAATTCATTTTTTTTAAACTTTGCTCTATCGCCTCTTTGGAACCATGTACATCTGCTTTTATGATAATTGAAACTAACTTTTTTTGCTCTAAAGATGCATCTTTAATCATCTGATCAATTGATGATCTTTTTACGGACGAATTTTCTTCGTTTCTTTTTAGCCTTGATCTGTACTGAGTTACTTCACGAGCTCTTGACTCACTTTCAACAACAACAAGTTTATCTCCAGAATCCGGAGCACCTGAAAGACCTATTAACTCAACAGGAAAACTAGGTAGCGCTTTATCAAGTCTTGTCCCCTCGTCATCATAAAGAGCTCTAACTTTTCCCCATTCTTTACCAACAACCACAATATCTCCAACTTTAAGTGTTCCATTCTGAATTAAAATTGAAACTACTGTACCTTTTCCTTTTTCAATCTTTGATTCGATAACAGTGCCTTCGGCATTTCTGTTTGGATTAGCTTTTAGCTCAAGAATTTCCGCTTGCAACAAAATTGTTTCAAGTAGCAGGTCAAGGCCTTCTTTTGTTTTTGCGGAAACATTTATAAGAGGACTATCTCCTCCCATTTTTTCACTAACTATTTCATGAGTCATTAAATCACTTTCAACTTTCTGAGGGTTTGCAGTTTCTAAATCTATTTTATTTATGGCAACAACTATTGGACAACCAGACGCTTTTGCATGACTTATAGCTTCAATAGTTTGTTCATTGACACTATCGTCAGCTGCAACAACTAAAATTATTATATCAGTTATGTTAGACCCTCTTGCTCTCATTTGGCTAAAAGCAGCATGACCTGGGGTATCGATGAAAGTAATCTTTTGTTTGTTATTTGTTTCAACTATATATGAACCTATGTGTTGAGTAATCCCACCAGCTTCGGATGCCGCAACTTTTTTTGCTCTTATAGCATCAAGAATTGAAGTTTTACCGTGATCAACATGACCCATTATTGTTACAACCGGAGGCCTGTTGATTAAATCTAAATCATTATCAGTTTTTCCGTCAAGTCCTAACTCTACATCTGATTCACTGACTCTTTTTGGAACATGACCAAGCTCTATAACAACAAGTTCAGCTGTATCTCCGTCAATCGTTTGATTAATTGTAGCCATCACACCAAGCTTCATCAAAACCTTTATAAGTTCTGATGATTTTTCAGCCATTCTTGACGACAGCTCATTGACCGCAATAAAATCCGGAATAATTATTTCTTTCTTTTTTTTTTCTTTTACATCAGGTGAATCTTTTAAATCAGTATTAGTTAGAGTTCTAAGCTTAGCTTTTTCTCTTGCTCGTTTAACAGCGGCTAAAGACCTAACCTTTTCATTATCGTCGTTTAATGCCTGAGAAATAGTTAACTTTCCTTGCCGTCTGTTTTCAAAACTTTTTGGGGATTTTACAAATTTTGGCGCTTTAATTTTTTTTTCTTTTTCTAAATTTTTTTCATCTTGTTCGGGCTTAGAATTAAACTGTTTGGAAAAATTTTTTTTAGCAGGTTTTTTTTCATTTGAGGTATCCTTAACTTCTTCTTTTTTTTCTTCTTTTCTCAAGTCAGTTTTTGGTTCTTGATTAGAGTCATTTTTGGAAACTTGTGATACTGTTAAACTCTCTTCAGATTGGTCAGATGAGGGCACTGATTGATTAACTTTATCGTTTTCGTTTTTAAAGCTACTTAAAGTTCTTTTTCTTTTTACTTCAACAGAGACAGACCTGCTTCTACCATGAGAAAAACTTTGTTTAATTTGTCCTGCATTAAAGGTTTTCTTTAACTGAAGTTTTCCCGAATATTCGTTTTTTTTATCCTTATTTTCTTCCATTTTTATTTTTCAAACCAATGTTTTCTGGATTCTAAAATTACTTCATCAGCTCTTTTATTATCAATATCGTTCAAAAATTCCATTAACTCAAAGCTCGATAAATCTGCTAGCTGATCTCTGGTTTTTATATTGTTATTTTTTAAAGTCATAAGTTGGCCAGTCGTAAAAAAATCACTTGACAATAAATAGTCGTCCATCCCTTCTTTTTTTAATATGTTAAGATTATCAACTTTTTCTTTTTCTAGATGGTTTTTGGCTCTATTAATTAATTCTGTTGATAGTTCGTCATCAAACCCCTCAATTGAAGCTAAATCTGATGCAGTCACCATTGAAATTTCTCCGATTGACGAAAAACCTTCTGTAACCAAAAGGTGGGCTATCACTTCGTCAACATCGAGGACCTCAATAAATTTTTGTGATAAGTTTTTAAATTCTTCACTCCTTCTTTCCGACTCTTGGCTTGTGGTCAAAATATCAATACTCCAGCCTGACAGAGAGCTTGCAAGTCTTACATTTTGACCTTTTCTTCCAATAGCAAGGCTTAACTGCTCATCAGGTACAATAACATCAATCTTTTTCAAATCTTCCTCAATTATTACCTTATCTACTTCCGCTGGACCAAGTGCATTTACAACAAAAGTAGCAATATCTTCAGACCATAATACAATGTCAATCTTTTCTCCTTGCAGCTCATTTACCACAGCTTGAACACGACTACCTCTCATACCAACACAAGCGCCTACAGGATCAATACTTTTTTCTTTTGTAAAAACCGCAATCTTTGCTCTGCTACCAGGATCTCTTGCAACCGACTTTACCTCAATGATTCCATCATAAATTTCTGGCACTTCTTGTTGAAAAAGTTGTACCAAAAAATTATTGTGTGCTCTTGATAGAAAGATTTGGGGCCCTTTTAGGTCATACTTGACCTCTGTGATGTATGCTCTGATCCGATCAGATCTTCTAAATATCTCTCTATTCAGGAGTTCTTCTCTTCTTAGTATTGCCTCACCTTTTCCCAGATCAACAATTAGGTTTCCATACTCTACCCTTTTAACAATGCCATTAACAATTTCTCCAATCTTGTCTTTAAATTCATTAAACTGAACAACTTTTTCAGCTTCTTTTACCTTTTGATAAATGACTTGTTTAGCAGTTTGTACGGCAATTCTTCCAAAATCTAATGGTGGTAACTCATCTATAAGAAATTCACCTTCTTTTAAATTTTGATTGTCTTGTGGTAAATCTTTGAGGTTTATTTTATTAATTCTTTCTTCTGATGGAAGATTTTCTAGATCCTTTACTACCTCCTGATACCTGAATAAACCTATATATCCATTATCTCTATTTACATGAGCTCTTATATCGAGTTCATGTCCATATTTTGTTCTTCCTGCTTTTGCAATAGCCGTTTCCATTGCCTCTAAAACTTCCTCTGATGTTATGCCCTTTTCCTTCGCAATACTTTTAGCTACATCAATTATATCAAAATTATTACTTACAACCGTCTCTTTATTTTCCAATTTTTTTATCCTCAAAAAAAGTTAAATTAGTAATTTCTAACGCAATGAACAATCCATAACAATTCCCTCATAAAATTAAGTGCATTATAAAATATTAAATCCTATGTTTTAACATTATAAAGAAAAAAATATGTTTTTTTTTTATTTTTTTTTGCTTTTTTATAATACTTTGTTTCGACTAGATCAAAGGAATTAATTAATTTTTCTCCAAATAAACTTGTCGATAGGACAAAATTTTTATCCATATGGAAATTGTACAAAATCTGCTCAACATAATTTACATCATCGGATGATAAAATGATTTTTGACTTTTTATTACATATTGAGTGTAGAGATTTTAAAAAAGATTTACCAATAATTCTTCGTTTCATATGTTTTTTTTTAGGCCATGGGTCGGGGAAGAGAATTAAAATCTTAGAAAAAGTATATTTTTTAATATATTTAAAAAATTCCTGAAAACTTAAATTTGTAATAATCAAATTTTTTATGCCAGATTGTTTAATCTTTTTTTTTAAAGACAAAGATCCTTTTAGATATGGATCACAACCGAGAAAAAACTCATCGCTATATTTAACTGCAGACTTAAAAATATTCTCACCTGACCCAAAACCAATTTCTAAGTTTAAAACTGAATCTTTAAGAATAAGTTTATTAAAATTTTTTATATTTTTATGATGAAAAAAAAATTCATCATCAAATAGACTAACTAACTCGTATTTATTTACTTTTCTTGGAGTTTTCCTTCCATAAAAATTTTTCATTAAAGGTTTTTAAAAATATCTACACTTTCAACAGATTCCCAAGAAAACAAACCCTTTTGTTTATCAAAAGTTCTACCAAAATGTCCATAAGATGCAGTATGCTGGTATATTGGTTTGTCTAAACTTAGGAATCTCTTAATACCTGCCGGTGAAAGATCAAAATTTTCTTTAATTACTTGAATTAACTTACTTTGATCAATACTAGAGTTTTGATCTATTTTTAAAAAAATTGAAATAGGCTCAATTACACCAATGGCATACGACAATTGAATTAAACATTTTTTTGTAATTCCACTTCCAACTATATTCTTAGCCAAATATCTAGCCATATATGCCGCAGATCTATCAACCTTAGTATAATCCTTTCCTGAGAAAGCTCCTCCCCCATGCGGGGCTGCACCCCCGTATGTATCGACAATAATTTTTCTACCAGTTAGACCTGCATCTCCATCTGGTCCTCCGACAACAAAACGCCCCGTGGGATTTACTAAAATTTCTTCTTTTGCAGGAAGAATCTCAAGGGGAATAGTACTTTCAATCAACTCTAAAATTTTTTTTCTAATCTCCTCATTACTCGCTTTTTCATTGTGCTGGCTTGAAACAACTATTGAGGTTATAGATTTGGGTTTGTTGTTTTCATACAAGACACTTACTTGACTTTTGGAATCAGGTCCAAAAAAAGAATCATTTGTGTGTCTGAAATTTGATAGTTCTTTCAGAATTTTATGAGAGTAATATATTGGTGCTGGCATTAAATTTTCTGATTCTTCACACGCATATCCAAACATTATTCCTTGATCTCCTGCACCATAAACCTCATTAACTTCATCTTGATCAACACCCATTGATATATCTTGAGATTGATTATGAAGGTGGTTCTCAATAATTATATCTTTCCAATGAAAACCCTTTTGTTCATAACCAATATCTTTAACTTTATCTCTAACAGTTTTTTCAATTATTTCTTCAGTAATCTCAGCTTTATTTTTTTTTATGTTAACCTCGCCTGCTAAGATCACTCGATTGGTGGTTGCAAGAGTTTCACAGGCAACCCTGGAGTTTTTGTCGTGAAGCATAAATAAATCTAAAATTGCATCTGATATTTGATCACAGACTTTGTCGGGGTGTCCCTCTGAAACAGATTCACTTGTAAAAATAAAATTATCTTGAGAGTTTTTCATATTAATGTTTTAGACTTAACATTTACTTTTAATTGATAAAAAATATCTATCAAGTAAAATAAAAAAAATACAAGAAGTATTAATATTAAATTAGAAAAATTCCCGTAACTTTCAAAAAATGTTTTGTTTCTTTTTAGCGATAAATTTAATTCAATAAACCCACTTTTATTTAAATCAATACTTTTAATTATTTTACCATTTTGATTTGTTATTACTGAAATCCCTGAATTTGCAGATCTAACTAATGGAATTGATTTTTCAACTGCTCTAAATATTTGAGCAGATAGATGTTGCCTAGGGCCAGTGGTTTTACCAAACCAAGCGTCATTAGTAATGTTAATTATAAATTGATTTTTCTCACTGGAAAAAGTTTGAAAGATTGCCTCGTAACAAATCGATGGCTCGAAAATAATTTTTTTACTCTCCAGTTGCACCTCAATTTGATTAGATTGCTTACCAACACTAAAGTCAGTTGAACCAGGCGTTAGTTTTAAAAATTCGGAGAATGATCGGAATGGAATGAATTCACCAAATGGTACTAGCTTTTTTTTATCATAAAAAACAAATTTTCCTTCTTTTATTACATAAAGAGAATTAAAAATTTTTACTGAACCATCCTCTATTATTCTCCTAAGTGAGCCAGTAATAAGAATCACATTTTTTGGAATTTTTTTTTTTAAATAATTAAGAAAATCCTTCTCCTCATTTAGATAAAATGTCAATGCAACTTCTGGCCATACAACAATTTTTGTTACTTCTTGTTGGTTACCATCAAGAGTTAAAGCTATCAGCTTTTCAAAGTTTTTTTCAAAAAAAACCTTATTCCATTTTTCTTTCTGAGGAACATTAGGTTGAACGACCCTTAGAAAAGCTTTTTCATCATTAATTTCTTTATATTCATAATTTATTAAATTAAAACTAATTAAAATTAGTGGAAAACAAAAAATTGAAACAAGAAATGTTTTTAGCCTTAAATGTATTAAAAGGTTTACCGATAAAATAATCCATAGAATGGTTAAAAAAGACAATCCAAAGATACCAAAAACCTTTACTATTTGTATAAATTCACTGTTAAATGCCCAAATATGTCCGGTTAAATTTAATGGAAGACCTCCGAATAATTTTGATCTTAAAATTTCAGAAAATAAAAAAAATAAACTAACGACAAATGATCTTAAAAAAATTTTGTTCTTCATTAACAGAAGGTTTTTTTCAAAAAAAATAATCAGACAAACTGGAAAAATAAAAAAAACTCCCATCAAAATCGGAAAAATTAGGGCTCCAAGAGGTATAAGATAAAAATGTTTTTCATAAATTAAAAAAGGACTTATCATCCAATGCATTGAACCTACAAAAAAACCAGTTCCAAAGAGCCAACTACAAAAAAAACCATGTTTGTAAGAGGTCATCTTGTAAACTTTCTTCAGAAATAAGTAATAAACAAAAATTATTAAGGGTATACAAAACAAAAAGGATTGAGATATTCCTAGTATTAAACCGAGAGACAAAAATTTAAAAAAATTTTTAAGGGTCATTATTTTAAAGAAACCAAAACTCTTTTTATTCTTCTAGTATCTGCATCAATAATTGTAAATTCTAATTTATTTTTATAATTTATTACTTCTCCTCTACCTGGAATTCTTCCTAAAAGAAAAAAAATAAAACCACCAAGTGTATCTATCTCGTTTTTTTCGTCTAAATTCAAATTTACTTCTAGTCTTTTTTCAAAATCATCTAAAAGAATTCTCGCAGATATTTCAAAGCTTTTTTTTGAAATTTTTTTAATTACATCAACCTCTTCAAAATCATGTTCATCCTTAATTTCTCCTACAATCTCTTCAACTAGATCTTCGATTGTTACAATACCATTTGTACCGCCAAATTCATCGACAACTATCGACATATGTATTTGGTCTGATCTCATTTTTAATAAAAGGTCTAAAACTTTCATTGATGGCGAGGAAAACAAAATTGTTCTAATCATTTTTTTTGAAATTTTTGTGCTTCTTTTATTATTGGATTTATTAATTTTTTCAAACAAATCTCTAATGTGTATCATCCCTAAAATTTTATCTAAGTTACCATCAAAGACAGGAATTCTTGAATGCTTGGTTTTGTCAATAAAGCTAACAAGATCATTATAAGTAGTCTCAACAGAAACTGCATCAATATCTGCTCTTGGAATCATGACATCTTCGATACATTTATTATTAAGATTTATTACATTCTTAAAAATATTTTTTGTTCCATCATCAATTTTGTCTTGCCCATTTGCATTATCTTCAATCAAATCCTCTAAAACATCTTTAATATTTTCTCTATCATTTATTTTAAGAAGAGACTTTATTTTATTTGTAAAATTTTTTAACATTTATTTATAAGGAGAGGTAATAGACATTTTTGAAAGAATCAAAATTTCTTTTTTCTTCATAATTTCAAAGTTTTTTTTTGTGTTGTGGTCAAAACCTAAAAGATGCAAAAGGCTATGAACAATCATATGAGATAAATGTTTGTAAAACTGTTTTCCTTGCCTCTGTGATTCTTCATAAATTTTTTCCAAAGAAACGACTATATCACCTAAAATTATAATTGATGATTTACCAAAAAATCTTTTTTCATTTTGAGGAAAAGATAGGACGTTAGTCACTTTATTTTTTTTTCTGTATTTTAAATTAATTTTTTTCATGTTGACATTATTTGTAACGAAAATTGAAATATAAAATTTTTTATTATACCGCATTTCTTTTACACAAACACTGATTGATTTTTTTATCAGTTTTGTAATTTCTACTTTTCTAAATTCTGGGACATCCTCAAAAGATAAATCAATCATTTTTTTTAACAGACTTCAAAAAGTACTCTTTACCAACTCCTTCTTTTCTTTCAAATTTCTCATAATTATTTACAATTTTTGACACCAATGGGTTTCTAACAACATCTTTATTACCAAATTCAATGAAACCAATATCGTCAATATTATCTAAAATTTTTATTGATTCTCTTAAACCAGACTTAGTACCAGAAGGTAAATCTACTTGTGATAAATCACCGTTTATAATCATTTTTGAATTTTCTCCTAACCTTGTCAAAAACATTTTCATTTGAACTGAAGTTGTATTCTGAGATTCATCTAATATTATAAAAGCATTAGATAAAGTTCTTCCTCTCATAAATGCAAGTGGAGCAATTTCTATAAATCCTGATTCAATTTTTTTTAATACTTCTGAAAATGACAACATATCGTTTAATGCGTCATAAATAGGTCTTAAATAAGGGTCTATTTTTTCTTTTATATCCCCAGGTAAAAAACCCAATCTTTCCCCTGCTTCGACTGCTGGTCTTGTAAGAATAATTTTATCTACAGCACCTGATTTCAACATTGATACAGCAAAAGCTACTGCAAGATAAGTTTTACCTGTACCGGCTGGACCACAACAAAAGACCATTTGTTTATTTTTAACCATGTTAAAGTATTCGGTCTGTTTTTTTGACCTTGGTTTGATTAGCTTTCTTCCAGCTGTGAAACTAATTGAATTTACAAGATCTATATCATCTTCTTTTTTTTTCATACTACTGTATTTAATAATATTTATAATTGCATTAATTTCACCAGTATTTATTACTTTATTCTTTAAAACTTCTTCATAAATTTTTTTAAGTACAACTGCTGTTGTAACAACGCAAGTTTCTTCGCCAGAAATTTTTAACAGGTTACCTCTAGGAAATATAGAAACATCGAATTCATTTTCCAATATTTTCAGGGTTTTATCCTGGTCTCCAAATATCATTGGTAAAACCAAGTTATCGTCAAATGACATGATCTTAGAAAAACTCTCTGTTTTTTTTTTTAATTTTTTTGTCAAATTACTTCTAATTCAGGATTTTCCCATGAAATGAGAATGAGGTCAATCTTTCAATCTTAATATTTAATATTCTACCTATGAGGTTTTTCGATGAAAAGACATGAACGGGTTGAAGATGAGGTGTTCTACCTACGTATTGATCTTCTTTTTTTCCAAAATCTGTTATTAAAACTTCTACTTCTTTGTCAAGCAGCTCTTTATTAAAATTATTTTGATGAATATTAAGAATTTTTTGTAAATAGTTTAGCCTTTTTTTCTTTACTTCCTCACTATTAAAATCTATTTGGATTGATGCGGGCGTTCCAGGTCTTGGAGAATATGCAAATGAATATGAACTTGCAAATTTAACTTCATTTACAAGGCTTACAGTATTTTCAAAATCCTCCTCTGTTTCTCCAGGATAACCCACTATAAAATCTGAAGAAAAAGCCATTTGTGGTACCGCAAGTTTAATTTTTTTTGTTAGTTCGATATATTCCCTTTTAGTGTGTTTCCTATTCATTACCTTTAGAATTTTGTCTGATCCCGATTGAATTGGAAGATGTAAAAAAGGCATCATTTTTTTATTATTAGCATGTTCATCTATCAGATTGTTATTTATATCGTTTGGATGTGATGTTAAATACCTAATTCTTTTCAAGTTAGGAATTTTTGCAATTGTGTTACAGAGATTTCCCAATTCTACTTTTTTTTCCTTGCCTTCATAAATGCTTGATTCATAAGAACTTACATTTTGTCCCAAAAGTGTAACTTCTGCACATCCTTTTTCAACGGCATCATTTATTTCGGCATAAATATCCTCTAAAGGTCTAGAAAATTCTGCTCCTCTAGTATAAGGAACAACACAAAAAGAACAAAATTTATCGCAGCCCTCTTGGACAGTTATCAATCTTGAAATTTTGTTAGATTGAGAAAATGTTAAAGATTTAAATTTTTCTTCGCTTAAGAAATCAATATGAACTTTCCCAAAATCTTTTTTTTTTAAAAGAGTTGGTATAACTTGAATATTTTGTGGTCCAACAACATAATCAACAGAGTTATTTCTATTAATAATTTCCTCGCCTTCTGCTTGAGCAACACAACCCATGACAACTATACTTAGCTTTTTTCCTAATTTTTCTCTATTTTTTTTGTAAATTGAAAGTCTTCCCAAATCTGAATAAAGCTTTTCACTAGCTCTTTCGCGTATATGACAAGTATTTAGGATAGCTATGTCTGTATTTTCTATATCATCAGTTTTTTCAAAACCATTTAATACTAACAAGTCATTGATTTTTTCTGAATCATAGTTGTTCATTTGACAACCATAAGTTTTGATAAAAAAAGATTTGTGCATTAATTAAAAACTAAATTATTTTTTCTTTATTACAAGAGCTTAAATTCATAAAGTTTAATTTTATCTTCACAGCTCATTTCTTTGTAGTTCAGACTTACTTGATCAGATATTATATTTTGACAAACTTTGGAAGCTTCTTTTCTATCCTTAAAGTTATTGAATTTTATTGGTTTATGAAATTTGATGTCAACTTCACTTAATCCTAATCCAAGAAATTTCCATGCGTGCGAGATTAAATCCATATTTCCAAACCATGCAAAAAAAGGTCTGAATTTTTTTTCTACCGGCATTCCGTCAATTTTGCTGTAGGAGATTGATATGGGTTGAATTTTGTATTCTCGGAACTTTTCAATTTCTGTTAAACTAAATAATGAGCTTTTGAATGGTAAGACTTTAGAACCGTCACTTGAAGTACCTTCAGGAAATAAAATAAGATTTTCTTTTTTTTTTAAATAGTTTTCTAAAATATTTACCTGTTTTTTAATTGAAAGAATTTTTGATCTATTGACAAAAATCGTCCTGCCAAGAGCTGCTATTTTGTTGATTAATGGCCAATTTTTTATTTCCGACTTTGCTACAAATATTCCTTTTACAGATGCACCCAATATAAAAATATCTAAATAGGATATATGATTTGCAACATATAAAATATTTTTGTTATCAATTTTACCCGAAGTTTTTACTTTGATCCCAAAAATACTGACTAATCCTTTAAAAAAAAGATTATAAAAGATAAAGAAATCTCTTTTAAATACAAAAGCATTAAAAAAGTGAACCGTTAAACAAATTATAACCCAAAAAATTAAAGGTAAAATCCTTAAAACCGAGAGAATTGGAGAATACAACATTAAGTTCTAATCGATAAGTTAGAGTATTTTTTTATGATATTCTTGGATTTTAAAATAACCAATACATCTGTTGTATTAAAGTTATAATCACATACAGCGCCTTCACCTATCCATGCACCTGCTCTTATATAAGCCTTTATCAAAGGAGGGAGAGACCTAAAAACTGTGTCATTATCATAATATTTTCTATCAACTTTATTAAATTTAGCTCGTAAATGATTCAATGGCTTACTGTTAAAGTGCTTCGGAGGTTTGTGATTGTGACTCAAATAGGAAAGCTCTTCACTAAATAGCTCTGAATTTGACGAGGGAAAGCTTGCACAACCAAATATAAAATCAACATTTTTATCAGTTATATAGGATGCTAACCCACGCCACAAAAGTTTTATAATTCTTCCATCTCGATAATTTTTATGAACACATGATCTTCCAGCTTCTAGAAGTGATAATTCTTTGATTTTCATTAATTTGTTTAAATTAAACTCAGATTCACTGTAAAAACTAATTTTTTCTTTGTTTTTTGGTTTTAACAATAGTCTGTAACTTCCTACAACAAAATCATTTGCAATTGATGTGTCGATAACAACTAAATGGTCACATGAAGAATCAAATTTATCTGAATCTAATTTTGATTTTTTATCGCTAAAAAAACTTTTATATCTCAGTTCTTTTGATTTTGAAACTAGAGGATCTGGTTCTTTAACCACTTTAACTAAATAATTTTTAAATCTAAAATTAACTTTATCTTCGTAATTAATCTGGTAAATTTTTTTATCTAATTTTTTTTTTGACCAACCCTTTAGGTATATAACATTCTTTGCCACATACTTTACTTTTACAAGCATGGACTTGAACTTATCAATTCTTTTTTTTTCAAGTTCATATTTGCTAATTTTATTTTTTTGCTTTATCGGGAACACCATATAATTCTAATCTATGATCTACTAGTTTATAGCCAAGCTCTTCTGCGATTTTTCTCTGAAGCTCTTCAATGGCTTCATTTTGAAATTCAACAACTTTTCCACTTTTAATATCAATTAAATGATCGTGATGTTCTTCTGGTACCTCTTCATAGCGGAACCTTCCGTCCTTAAATTCGTGCTTTTCAATTATGTTATTCTCCTCAAAAAGTTTGATAGTTCTATACACTGTTGCAATGCCTATATTTTTATCGATTTTTGAGGCCCTCTTGTAAACCAATTCCACATCAGGATGATCTTTTGATTCTGATAATACTTGTGTAATAATCCTTCTCTGTTCGGTCATCTTTAGACCAAGCTTGTTACATTTATCTAGTAAAGAATTCATATTTTGCGATTTTGCTAAAGTTTTATTAAGATTTTATTACATTTAATATAAAATATAATTTATTAAATCTTTTTTTAAATTATAACATAACGTAAATAAAATGAAAAAAAAAGTTTTAGATATCACCAATGAGAAATGCCCAATGACATTTCTTAAAGCCAAGGTCTTTATAGCTGATAATAAAGGCTCTGAAAAAATGATTTTAATCAAAGGTAAAAAGGACTTTCAACTACTCAAAAATAATTTAGAAAAAAACTTTGAAGTTAAATCAAAAAAAATTTCTCAGAATGTTTTCCAGTTAATTTTTACCTAAGATACAATTTCATGAGACTCGCATCAAATTCTTTATCATTGAATTTGTAATATTTTTCTCTTTTTCCATAAATTTTGAAATTATTTTTAAAATACAAATTCTTTGCTGCCTTGTTAGATTCCATAACCTCTAAAAAAATATTATCTATCTTTTTCTCTTTACAACTTGCAATTAAGTTATGTAGCAAAGTCATCGCAATACCTTTCCTTCGAGAATTTGGTGATACAAACAGAGAATGTATTTCACAGTAATTTAATATTCTTTGAGCTGACAAAAAAGCTACAATCGAATCTTGGTCTAAACAAATATATGTAGAGTTATATTTGCTGTTTAAGTTTCTAATTAGTTCTTTCTTAGAAAAAACATTTCTATTTAATTCATCCAAAAAGTTTTTTTGAAATAAAACTAGTTTATCAATTAATGATAAGTCTAGGTTTTTAAACTTAATATCACGCATAATAGGTGTTATGATAAAATATTTTTGTCTTCACACTCCCGTAACCTTGAAAGATTGATAAACCAAGATGACTCGCATCAACCTCTCTAACTATTGAGTCAACCTTGCTATTTAGATTTTTTAGTTTCTGTGAACTTAAAAGTAATAAATTATTGTAATCTTTTTTTTTTTTTAAATAATAATTCATTAGTTGATTTTCATCTCCATAGTTAACAGAAAATTTAGGCTTAAACTTTTTTTCAATTCTTTCAAATAACTGATAAAAAAAATTGTTATTTGTTGATTTGAAACAAACCAAAACAATTTTTTCTTTTATTTGCGTTGACGCAAGTAAGAGTGAAAAAGATGAGGTAGATAGTAATTTTGCATTTGAAGAAAGGGCTAAAGCTTGAGAAATAGCTTTTATAGATCTTAAAGCAGTGAAACTTCCAGGTCCTGAAGAAAAATATATTTGAGAAAATTTATTTATATCAAAATCATTTAAACAATCTTTTAATATTTTAAAAATTCCTTCAATCTTGTTGTTACGATTTTTTTTTTTTATCAATTTAACCAATTTTTTTTTATTATACACAGCTAACGACATGGTTTGACTTGAACAAAATATAGACAATGATAACATACAGCTTTAGAACAAAAATGAATAATAATCTTGTGAATGTAAATCAAAAAAATGCTGATGTCATCATTGACTTGAGATATGCATCAAAAAATAACTTTACTAATCAAAAACTTTTCAAATCAAGCGAATGTTTTATCCACACAACAGCATTCGAATACTTATGCAAAGCAATAGATATTTCAAAGAAACTAGGTTTTAAAATCAAAATTTTTGATGCATATAGACCTGTTTATGTTCAAAAAGCACTGTGGGATAAACTGCCGGATCCTAACTTTATTGCACCACCAGACAAAGGTTCTCCTCATTCTAGGGGTGTTGCAATTGACCTTACTTTAACTCACGATGGTGAAGAACTAGATATGGGAACGGATTTTGATGAGTTTTCGAGATTGTCCTATCACGGAAATCTTGAAATTTCAGAAAAAGCTTACAAAAATAGACTGTTATTGCTAGGAATAATGACTAATTCAGGTTGGGACTTCTATAGAAATGAGTGGTGGCATTATCAACTTTTTGATTCTATAAAATTTCCAATAATTAATGATGTTTTCTAAAACCCTCTTTTTTTTTTTTATACTTTTTTTTTACTCAAATCTCTTGGCTAAAGATGGATCTGCTATCGCTCTAATTTATCATCGCTTTGAAAATAATTTATATCCTTCTACAAGTATTTCAAAGAAAACTTTTTATAAACAACTTCAATATCTCAAAGAAAATAATTTCAATGTTTTACCCATCACAACTTTAATAGATTTCTTTTACAATAAAAAACCATTACCTAAAAACTCAGTTTTTATCACAGTTGACGACGCGTATAAAAGTTTTTACGAATATGCGTTTCCAATTTTAAAGAAATTTAATTTTCCATTTAGTATTTTTTTATCAACCAATTTTGTTGCCAACAATGAAAACAATGATTTTATGAGTTGGGAAATGTTGAGAGAGATTAAAAAAAATGGAGGGCATATATTTAATCATTCTCATAAACATAAATCATTTGTTAAATACAGTTCAGAGGAAATCATAGAGGATGTGATGCTTGCTGAAAAAATTATAAATGAAAATTTAGGGGAGATAGAAAAAATCATTTCTTATCCATACGGGGAATCTAATAAATCTGTAGAGGATTTGATTCAAAAACTGGGTTATAAAATTGCATTTTCTCAACATTCTTCTCCTATTCATTTTAGAGAAAATAAGTATAATTTACCAAGATTTTCAATTAATGATGAATATGGTCAAATAAAAAGGTTCAAACAAATTGTTAATTTAGAGCCTTTAATTTTAAATTTTTTTGAAATTCTAACTAATAAAAAAGACAAGTCGAGTCTTGAAATAAATTTCATACCAAACTTAAATAGTCAAAATGTAAATTGCTTTATAAGTGATGGTGTTTTGACTAAGGTAGTAGTTGAAAATTTTGTAAAGTTAAAATTGACTGAATTAAACAAAGATAAAAGATACAGGATTAACTGCACAGCATTTGAAAAAAACAAAATTTATTGGTTTGGAAAAATGATGATTAAAGAAAATGGTGCCTTTAAATTTTAAGTAATTTAATTTACAAAGCTGCTATTGTCGAATTTCATGAAATTATTAGATTCAATAATTATTTTCACATCTTTAACATACTCTTGCTTTCTTTCTGAATAACTTGTTAAAAAATCCGCTAGCTTTAAACCAGATAAGATTTCTCCATTCATTCTTAATTTTTTTCTTTCTTCTCTTAAATCTGCATAAGCTGAATGAGTGTTAATATTTTTAAAGTACGATTTTGTAGATTCAGACAAATTTTCAAATTTTCTAATAAAAAATTTTTTACTACTATCTCTCTGCGTTGGTTCAATTCCTTTATTTTTTTCAAAAGTATATTGTCCGTAAACTGCATTTCCTTCTCTTAAATATCTTGAAGTTCCCCATCCACTTTCAATAGCAGCTTGCGACAGAGCCATTGAGATAGGTATAATATCTACTTTGATGAGTAAATTACCTAAGTTTGAGTCAAGAGCATCATATTTCTCACTTAATTCGAAGAGCCAAGCTGGCCAAAAATCTCTTGAAAAATTTTCCCCTTGTGATTCGCTCCACCAGTCAAGGATTTTTTTTCTATCCTCAAGAATTTTTTGATTCTCTGCATATATAATTGGCAATAGGGTGTTTATAAACAACTTTTTTCTTTCATTTACTGGTTGTATTTCCATAAAATCATCAGGTAAAGAAGAGAAAATAATAAGATTAGCCGATTCATCTTTTAAAAATTTATCAATAGAGAAATTGTATTTTTTAAAAATTTCAAGCATTTCGTTAGCTCTACTAATATAATCAACACTCATTGCACTAATATCACTATTTTCAACATTCAAGTTTTTCACTTTATAGTTTATTTGTGTTTTGTTTAATTCCTTACTTTTATTAAAACTTTTATAAAAGCCAATAGCTAAATTAATCAAAGCTAGCGAAACTAAAAAAATTACAAGGTTTTTGTTAAAAGTTGAAACGGACTGCATATTTATTGATTAATTGCTTCAACAGAGTTAATTTCAGGTATGTAATATTTTAACATATTTTCAATGCCTGATTTAAGGGTTATTGTAGAACTTGGGCAACCAGAGCATGCTCCTCTTAGCTCCAAATAAACCTTACCTTTATCAAATTTGACAAAACTTATATCTCCTCCGTCCTGGGCAACTGCAGGCTTAACTCTCTCATCGATTAATTTCTTAATTTGCTCGACAATTTTTAAGTCTTTGCTGTTGTAATTTTCCTTCTTTTCACTTGTCTGTTGTTTCTCTTCATTATTAACTGATTCTCCCAAAGAGAAAAACTCAAGGATTTTTGAAAGTATCTGCGGTTTTATAGAATCCCAATCAACATTATTTTTTTTAGTTATTGTTACAAAATCTTTTCCAATAAATACTGATTTTACATTTTCATCTTCAAACAAAATTTTTGCGAGGTTATTTTTTATTGCTTCTTTTTTTGTTTTAAATTCTAGAGTACCTTGATCAAGTAAAGTTTTACCTGGCAGAAACTTTAATGTATCAGGGTTTGGAGTATCTTCAGTTTGAATAAACATAAGTAGAACTTAATTAATTCAAGATAATTTGTCAATTTCTTCTTCTGACAAGTTAGGTGGTATGATTGTCAAAGGAACAGAAATTTTTGATCTTTGTTTTCCAGTGAAAGCATTGATTAGAGGGTCAGAACCCGAGTCCTTACTTGAAGCTGCTAAAACAAAATTAGTTATAAATTTATTTGCCTCTAAAAAATTTATAATACATTCAACTCTGTCACCTTTCATTATATATTTTTTGGGATTCTTTTGAGTGAATTTCATTACAAAATTTTCATATTCTTTAATTTTTGACTCTGCTTCCTTTCTTGACTCAACCTCGGCAATATCTTCAACTGCTTTCCAGTGACTGAATTCAAGAGTCTCAAATGTATACAATAATGCTACTCTTCCATTATTAATTGAGCTTCTTTGCGAAGCATATCTAAGAGCATTCAACACCTCATCAGAATTATCAAGAACAACAAGAAAAACTAACTCTTTATCCATAACTATCTTTTCCTAAAAACTAGACTTGCAAAAACACCTAAAGCAACTGCAATGATAGCAGAAAATACTCCGTAGACAAAAGAGAATTTATGGGCAAATGAAAAGACAAAAGACCCAATTCCAGGTTTTTTTACCTCTAATTTTATTTTTCTAGTTTCGAAGGTATCCCCGCCGTCCATTAAACTCATAGAAACGAAGTAATCTCCAGCTGGAGAGTTAAGCGGAAGTTTTATGGGAATTTTAAAAAGAGAAGGGACATCTTTATTAATAGTGTTAAATGAATTATTTTTAATTTTAAAGAGGTCTATAGACATTTTTTTTTCAATTAGATCCTTTTTTAAATTATCATCATCTTTACCAATCAATTTGATATTATCATAAAGGTCTTTCTTTATCTCAAAATCAATTTGATTAGTTTTGTTATTCGTGTAGTAATGATTTAAACTTGGATAGCTAAACTCGCCTGTTTTTCCCCAAGTCCACATCCCAAAAATTTTTTTTTTCTTTTGTAGAATTACTTTTTGTCTCGGGCCGGTAATCTTTAGTACGAGAGTTTGCTTAGAGTCTGAAAAACCATAAACTGTAAAATCACTATCTTTTTTTTTGCCGCTTAAGGTTACGTAAGAGTTGGAAATATCAAAGATAAGTTTGCTAGCTTCAACACTACTTGTAACAAAAATAAAAATAATAATAACAATAATTTTTAAAAAATTTAAAACTTTAAAATGCATCTTGAATGATAATCCTTGAGTTAATTGAAGGTTCATTAAAAAGTTGGATTCCCATCTTAACGCAGACTAGAATAACAATTAAAGCTAACAAGACTCTTAATTGTTCACCTTTAAATCTTGATGTAAATTTAGACCCATATTGTGCTCCAATTACGCCACCTATTAACAGAAAAATTGCCAGTATTAGATCAACAGACAAATTATATGTAGCTTGAAGTATTGAAGAGTTTAATGTAACAAAAACAATTTGGAATAACGATGTCCCTATAGCAGAGACAGTTCCCATTCTAAATAAGTAAATCATCGCTGGAACCATTATAAAACCTCCTCCAACACCCATTAAAGAAGCAAGTAGACCTGTTATTATTCCAACAGATATTGGAAGAATAATCGAAATGTAAATTCCTGAATGTCTAAACTTAAGTTTGAGTGGTAGGTAATCAAGAAAATTTCTTTTTTTTTTTTTCCTTACAATGTTTTTTTCTTCTTTAACAAGTGAAATAGTACTCTCAATTAACATCAATGTACCAATTACAGATAAAAAAATTACGTAGAGGATGTTAATTATTAAGTCTATATTTCCAGATTCTTTCAGAAAGTTAAAAAGAATAACACCAATTGTGGAACCAAATATCCCTCCTATCAGTAAAAAAATACCAATTTCGTAATCAATATTTTTTTTTCTACTATGAGCTATTGCACCTGAAACAGATGAACCAAGAATTTGAACAGATTCAGTTCCTACTGCTGTTGAAGGAGGAATTCCCATGAAGATTAGAAGTGGGGTCATTAAAAAACCACCACCAACACCAAACAAACCAGACATAAATCCAACAACAAATCCAAAAAATAAAATTAATAATAAGTTTATTTCAATTTCTGCTATTGGAAGATAAAAAGTCATCAGGTATAAAATTTAATAATTTTTTTTATTTCATTCATATTTTTTTCCGATAACTCATTAGCCTCTTTTGCTCCATCCGATAAAATTGAATTAAGATAAGATTGATCTGATAATAATTTTTTTATTTCCATAGAAATTTTTGAAATTTTTGAAATCAGTAAATCACATAAATCCTCCTTAAAATTTTTGAAATCTTTACCCTTATAGTCTTGCATAATTTTTTCAGAGGAATGTTCACCAATTGCAGAATAAATATTTATTAAATTTTCAATCTCTGGTCTATTTTCTAAATCATTTTTTGATTCCGGAAAAGGCATTGAATCAGTCTTTGCCTTTTGAACTTTTTTTCTAATTTGATCCTCTGAATCGGTTAAATTAATTCTTGATTGATCTGATGGATCAGATTTACTCATTTTTTTTTTCCCATCTTTTAGGCTCATCACCCGTGTAGCAGACCCCGTAATAATAGGCTCAGGAATAGGGAAAAAATCTGTGTTGTAAAATCTATTAAAACTCTGTGCTATATCCCTACACAATTCTAAATGCTGTTTTTGATCATCACCAACAGGAACAAAATTAGATTTATAAAGTAAAATATCTGCAGCCATTAAAACTGGATAAGAATAAAGCCCTAACGGTGCCTTTTCTTTATTTTTTCCAGCTTTATCTTTGAATTGTGTCATTCTATTCAACCAACCTATGGGTGTATGACACCCAAGAATCCATGCTAACTCGCTGTGTCCCGTAATGTTAGACTGAACAAAAATAGTACTTTTTTTTGGTTCTATACCCGAGGCAATATAAGCTGCGGCAACTTCTCTAGAAAAGTCATCTAACTTACTTCTGTTTTCAGAAGCTGTTATTGCATGTAAATCAACAATACAAAATATACATTTCTTTGAGTTTTGAAAGTCAACCCAATTTTTTATCGCACCTAAATAATTACCTAAGTGCAAATTACCTGTTGGTTGTACCCCAGAAAAAACTAAATCATTACCCACTTTTTTGATTCCACTTTCCGTCATAGAGTTTTTCAATACCGAGCAAATAACTTGTTAAAAAATAAGTTATTGTTCCTAATAATATAGATAACAAAAGTAATATATTATTACTTAAAATATCAATGCCTACAAAACTTAATATATTTTTTTCAATAAACAAATACAAAACAATTCCCATTGAAATTGAAGAAATTATTACTTTATTCAAAAATGTGAAAATTGATGTATTAAAAGAATATTTTTCTTTAAAAGTTAAGAAGTAAGATAGAATTGCAACATTAACCCAAGCAGATATTGAAGTGGCAATAGCTAATCCAACATGAAGAAATTTTCCTATAAGGATTAAATTTAAAGTCAAATTTATAATCATACAAAACAAGGAAATTCGAATAGGTGTTTTAGTATTTTCATTTGCAAAAAAAGGAACAACAAGTATTTTTATTAAAATAAAAGCTGGGAGTCCAAAACTTAAAGCGACAAGAGCTTTAGCTGTGAGGGACACATCGCTTATATCGAATTCACCTCTAAAAAATAACAGCTTTATTATTTCATCAGATAAAAACAGTATTCCAAAGAATGCAGGGATAGCAAAAAAAATACCAAATTTTATGGCTTTTGAAATACTTTCATTAGCTTCTTTTTTTTTATTTTGTTTAACTTGTTTTGAGAGTATTGGAAGTAATGCTGTACTAATGGCAATACCTAGGACGCCAAGGGGTAATTGATTTACTCTATCCGCATAGTATAAAAATGAAATTGAACCATCCGGCAATGTTGAAGCAAGGATCATGTCAATTAAAAGGTTTAATTGATACGCTCCGTTACCAATTATTGCTGGTGAAAGAAGTATAAAAAACTTTTTTATCTCGGGTGATGGTTTTTTAAGAAACTTAATTTTTGGTAATTTTAAGTTTAGACTTGAGTCACTATTTCTAAGGTGAATTAAAATCCAGATTATCTGTAGCAAGCCTGCTAATGAAATTGAGAAGCTTAAGTATTTAGCTAAATGTATTTGATTTTCATTAGAAAAAAAAAAAATTAATGTAAAAATCATTGTTAAATTTAAAATTATTGGGGTGACTGCCATCGCCGCAAACTTTCCCAATGTATTTAAATAACCACCAACCAAAGAAGTTAGACATACGAAAACTACAAATGGAAATGTAAGTCTTGCCAGATCAACTGAAAGTAAAAGTTTTTCTGGGTTCTCGTTAAAACCAGGGGCAATCAATTTAATGATCACCGGCATAAAAATCTCACATATTATTAAAAGAATAAATAAAAATGAAAGAAGTAATGAAAATATAGTCGAAAAAAATTCATCTGATTTTTTCTTACCAAATTTTGATTGGATCCCAGATACCACAGGAATAAATGCTGAGTTAAGTGATCCTTCTGCAAAGAGTCTACGAAAAAGATTGGGTAATTTAAATGAAACAAAAAACGCATCAGATATTAGCCCAGCACCAAGAAAA
>CACIYM010000001.1 GCA_902590895.1 uncultured Alphaproteobacteria bacterium | reverse complement strand
ATCGTTTTACGAATGTAAAAGATCAACAACATGGCTAAAGTCTAAACCATTTATAGAAATTTCTCTCGAAGTGAAAGATTATGAGGAAGGTACTGGGAGAAATAAAGGAAAACTGGGAGCTATAATTGCAGAGGGGATAGATGAAGATAAGAATTTTAAGACCAATGTTGGATCTGGTTTTACAGATTTACAAAGAAAAGAATTCTGGGAGGAAAAAGATAAATTAATCGGTCAAATTATTGAAATAAGAGCTGATTCAATTAGCAAGAGTCAGGATGGAGAAAACTGGAGTTTGAGATTTCCTAGATTTAAATCGTTCAGAGGCTTTGAGAAAAAAGAAAAGTTGTAATTTTATCTGTGCAATTTTATATTTTTTATATGAATTATCATAAAATTTCTACCCTAATTTTGTGTTTTTTTATATTTTCTTGCGCAAACAAAGAAGATAATAAACTTTTTGGACAAATTTTAGGGTCTGCAACAGGAGCTTACCTAGGTTCTAAATTCGGATCAGGAGTTACTAGAGACCTTTCAACGATTTTCGGAGGAGCAGTTGGTTTTTTAATTGGAGGAAAAATAGCTGAAATTTTAGATGATGATGAAAAAAAGGATTTTAATGAAACTATATCAAATTCACTTGAAGATAACAAAGACTTAGAGGTTGAAGAATGGCAAAGTAATAAGAATAACGAAACGAAAGCAGAGATTATCCCCCTTAATAAATATAAAGTAGATGAAAAAACATGTAGAGACTTTAAAAAAATTATATCCAAAGATAAAAAGATCATTGAAGAGGAATCGACAGCATGTAGAGATGAAAATGGAAACTGGAAAGTTATTTAGAAGAAATTTTTAATGTAGATATAACTAATGGCAAAAAAAACATTGAAGATATTATAGTCATAAATAAGCTAATAAAAAGTAAAATTCCCATAGAAGATGTACCTTGATGACTTGAAACTGCCAGTGTACTAAAGGAAGATATTGTAGTCATGGCACTTAAAAATATTGCCGAAGGGGTTTTACTATTAACAACTGATTCAACACTCTTAAGTTCAATAAATCTTCTTAGAAAATACACAGGGTAAGAGACTCCTAAACTAAATAGTAGCGGTAAAGAAATCATGTTTGCGAAGTTAAAATCTATTCTAAAAATAATCATAAAAAATATTGTCAGTAAACCACCAATAAATAAACAAGAAAGTGTAACTAAAACAAATTTAATTCTTTTGAAAATAAAAAAAATAAAACAAGTTAAGAATAGTAAAGATATAATCATTGCATAAATAAAAGAATTTATAACAACATTTCCAGCTAAAAGTTGAACTACAGGCATTCCAGTTGCGTTGGGGAAAATTTCCTGAACATCTTTAACAAATTTTGATAAGTTTTCTTTTTCACTCAAATTTTCTGACGGAAAAACCTCAATTCTATATTTGCCGTTATTTGATAAATATCTTTCCTTATAGAAAAAAGGAAGGTTTTGAATAAATTCATCGTCAGTTTCACCTAGACTTCTTAGTACTTTAGTTAATTCATCAAATTTGAAAAAATATTTATTTTGAATCTGTTTAAAATCATTCTCAGAAATTATTTTTTTATCAAAAAACTCATATATAATTCTCGAGTTTTCAGATAAATTTTGATCATCTATTTTTGATACTTCTTTTAGAAGATTTTTAAATTTTTTAAGTTCCTGAAGGTCTGAAAAAAAAGTTTCATCCAGTTGCGACGAGATAAGAAACTTAAAATAATCTAGCTCATCGTCATTATAACTTTCAACCAAATCCTTGTATGAAAAAATTGATTTAACTGTTTTCTTTTTTAAAAGTTTTTCATAATTATCTAGTTTATTAAAATCTTCCTCATTCAGGACAACAGAAATTATGTAATCTGAAGTAGGATTTTTTTCTATCAATTGTTTCGCAAGAACAACCGATTTTAAGTTATCATCTTTAAGATTCAAAGCATCAGAATCAAAATTAATTTTGTTGTAATAAATTAAATTAAAAATAAAAATGAAAAATAGAGGTAAAAAAATTAAATACTTTTTTTTATCAACAAAGATAAAAAGTTTACTGTATGCAGTTTCACCTTTTACTGAATTTATTTGGAAGTTATGTTTAAAAAATATTAAAAGTGAAGAAAAAAAAAATAAGTTTGTCAACAAACCAACTATCAAGCCAATAAATGAAATTACTCCAAGTTCAGAAAGTCCTGTATAATCAGTTGGAACAAAAGAAATAAAACCTACCATTGATGGAATAGATGCAATTAAAAGAGTATTTGAAATTTTTCCTGTGTTTTTAGAGATTTTTTTTTCAGATTCTTCCTTGTCCTCCAAAATCCTTGAATAAATCTGGATACCATAATCTACTGATAAACCAATGAATAAAACCGCAAATGCTACAGAAATTAAATTCAGCTGCCCAACTATAAGAGTTGTTAATCCTAATGTAATTATTAAGCCAGTAAGTATTGAAATAATAAGATAAAAAATTGCTTTTATATTTCTAAATGCTATCCACAAAATTATTGAAACAAAAATGAGACTCAACAAACCTGCATTTGAAGCACCATTTGCCACCGATGATATTTCTTCATGATCAATAACAAGTCCACCGGTGTAATCAATACTTACATTAGAATATTGTTTAGATAAATCATTCAGAAATTTATAAAAAACTGAAAAACCGTAATTTGTAATCTTTTCTTTTTTTAATCCAATTATTATAAATATATCATCATCATTTTTATTCAGAATATTTGACCAGTCTAAAAATTCATTATTTATGGTTGAAACTTTTAAGTTTTCAAATATTTTTCGGAGATTTGATATATCATTCTTTGTAAGTTCTTCTTTCTTTAAAATTAATGATAATAAATTATTAAATCCTTGTAACCTTGGTTTACTGCTTATCTCAGCAATAAACGGTTGATTTTCATAAAGTTTGGCTATCAATTCTTTCTTTTGATTTACATTTAGAAATGCGAAAAAATTTTTCTTAAAAATCTCATCCATTGAAGGAGAATAATAAAACATTAACTCATTCCTACTTTTCAAGTCTTCAATAATTAATTTTGATGTTTTATTCACCTCATCTTTTTTTCCTGAAATTTTTATGAGAATGTTATTGTCTAAAATCTTAAAATCTTTTTTTAAGTTTACTTGGTCTATTTTAAATTTTAGATTTTTATTTATTAAAGAATCTGTTGAAGTATTAACCTTAAGATAATTGAAAATTAAATAAGTTGAAAAAAGACTGATTGATAAAAAAAAAGCTATTATTGTTTTAGGAAAAGAAAGTGTAATATCAAAAAATTTATTCATCCAACTAAAAAATATCAAATTTTTTTTTTTTTGTTGGAAAAAAATAAACTTTTTAGTAATTAAATACAATGGACTTAGTTGTTGATAGGATCATAGAAAGAATTTCTGAAGTAAATCATGAACCTAAAAGGTATAAGATTATTCGGTTAAAGACTATATCTGGCAACATTCATGCGGTAATTGTAGATATAAAAGATGAACAATCCGAAATGTTAGTTGCATTATCTGTACTAGAGGATAAAAATAAATATAAAATTATTAAATAGAGGTATTAAATGCATAAAAACAAATTTCTTTTGCTCTTAATTTTACTTTTCTTTTTTTCAACTACATTATATGCTCACGGCCCTTCTAGACAAAAAGTATCAGAGAAAATCCAAATTAATGCTGAATCTAGTAAGGTTTGGGAAATCGTTAAAAATTTTAAAGATTTTAAATGGAATAGTGAAATCACTCAGTGCTCAGCTTCAAAAAATTCTGTTGGATCTGAAAGAATTATTGAATTCTCAAACGGTAGTAAAGTTAAACAAAAACTTGAAAAATTAGATGAAAATAAAATGATGATTGGGTGGAGAATTGTTGAAACTGATAATAAGATGTTACCTGTTAACAGTTATGCAGCAAAAGTCTTTGTAAAAAATAATGATGACGACACTTCAACTATTAATTACAAAGCAGGGTTTTATAGAGGATTTATGGGAAATGATCCACCTGAAGAGCTAAATGATGAAAATTCAAAAAAAAAAGTCCAGGAGTTCATAAAAAAATCTCTTGAAGGTCTTAAAGAAATTGCTGAGAAGAATTAGTTTTCATCTAAGTTTTTGCATCACATTTTTCTCATTTTATTGTGTTTTAGCGAAATCAGATATTGCAATAATAACTAATCAGGAGGCAGATACCGTTGATGTTATTAATCTTAAAGAAAAAAAAAAGAAATCAGAGATAACTGTAGGTAAAAAGCCTGCAGGAATTTTTATTGACAAATCAAAAAAAATTTTTTTCACCTCAAATCCTGGAAGTAATAATATTTCGATGGTTGATCTAAAAAACTTAAAACACGTTTTTTTAAATGGTGGAAAAAGTCCAATGAGTCTTCAATTTAATGCTGATAGCAATCTACTGTATATAAGTAATTGGTTTGAAAATCAGATTTCAATTCTTGATATAAAAAAAAATAAGATAACTTCAAAAATTAATGTTGGGAATTCTCCTGCAGGCATGTATTTAACAAATTCTGATAAGCTTTTTGTTGCAATTAAAGGAGAAGATATTGTCACTATAATCGATACTGTATCTCAACAAAAAATTAAAGATGTAAAGGTTGGCAAAGCTCCCTACGGTGTATTTTCGGATAAGGACACAAACCTTTTATTTGTCACTAATGTTCAATCTAATTCTGTAACGATAATAGATAAAAACTCTCTTAAAGCCCTAACTAACATAGGTGTTGGACAGTGGCCGTATCAAATTGCTTATGAAAATAAAAAGAAATTAATTTTTGTTACCAATCAAAGGGATAATAGTATTTCAATTATTGATTTGAAGAAATTCAAAGTTAACAAGACACTTGATGATGTTTGTGAATACCCAGAGGGAATAGATATCAGCTACAATGAAAATTTAATTGTTGTAGCTTGTTGGTTTGAAGATAATATTATTTTATTAGATTTAGAAAGTTACAAACTTGTAAAAAAAATTGAGGTTTCTGGAGGGCCTAGATCATTTGGAAATTTTATTTTAGAAGATTATGAATAATAAAGATTTAAGTTTAATGGCAAATGCAGTAAGGGCATTGTCAATAGATGCTATTGAAAAAGCCAAATCTGGCCATCCTGGAATGCCATTAGGTATGGCTGACGTAGCGACCGTACTTTTTACAAAATTTTTGAAATTTGATCCATCTTCCCCAGATTGGATAGATAGAGATAGGTTCATTCTATCAGCAGGACACGGTTCAATGCTTTTGTATGCAATTTCACATCTAGTTGGTTACAAAGATTCGTCTATTCAACAAATTAAAAATTTCAGACAGCTAGGAAGTAAAACAGCCGGTCATCCTGAATATGGTTTGTTGAAATGTATTGAAACCACTACTGGTCCATTAGGTCAAGGGCTTGCCAATGCAGTTGGTATGGCAATAGCCGAAAAAATTCTAAATCAAAAATATGGAAATTTGATTAACCATAAAACTTACGTTATTGCAGGTGACGGATGTTTAATGGAGGGTATTTCGCATGAGGCAATTTCTATTGCCGGGCACATGAAACTCAAAAATTTAATTGTTTTTTTTGACGACAATAAAATTTCAATTGATGGATCAACAAATCTAACATGCTCTGATGATCAAAAAAAAAGATTTACAGCATCTAATTGGGATACTGTAGAGATTGATGGGCACTCTTATGAAAGTATTGAAAATGGAATAAAAAACGCAATCAAATCTAATAAACCAACCTTAGTCTTATGTAAAACAACAATAGGATACGGATCTCCAAACAAATCTGGCAAGGAAACATCTCACGGCTCACCCCTAGGCAGTGATGAGGCAAAGCTTACCAAAAAAAATTTAAACTGGGATTATAAAAGTTTTGAGGTTCCAAAAATAATTAAAGAAAAATGGTTGAGAGTTGGTCTTAAAGGAAAAAAAAAGAGAACATCATGGGAAAAAAAGTTATCAGAATCTAATTTATCAAATCAAATAAAAAATCAGTTTAAAAATAAAAAAATAAACAGAGACAGTAAAACACGCGATTTTTTAAAAAAAATTATTGAAACAAACAAACCAGAAGCTTCCAGAAAATCTTCACAAAAGACTTTGGAATTCCTCTCAACAAAAATTAATAATTTTATAGGTGGATCAGCAGATTTGACTGGTTCAAACCTGACGAAAACAAAATACTCGATTATTAAAAATAAGAATATTAATTACATCCATTATGGCATTAGAGAACATTTAATGGCAGCGGCAATGAACGGTATAGCTGTCCATAAAGGATTTATTCCATACGGAGGAACCTTCTTGGTTTTTTCAGATTATTGTAAAAACGCAATACGGTTGTCAGCTATGATGAAAAAACAAGTTATTTATGTTTTAACCCACGACTCCATTGGGCTTGGGGAAGACGGTCCAACTCACCAACCTATAGAGCATTTAGTAGCTTTGAGATCAATCCCTAATCTTTTAGTATTCAGGCCATGTGACGCAATAGAAACTTTTGAATCATGGGAAATTGCAATAAATACTTTTAATTCACCAAGTGCGATAATTCTATCACGTCAAAACCTTCCTTTGTTGAGAAATAAAATAGACAGTAATAGGGTTATGCACGGTGGATATTTTCTAAAATCTTCAAGTGAAGCAAAGTTAACTATCATTGCTACAGGATCAGAAGTGAGTATAGCTGTAGAAGTTTCAAAAATTTTAAAAGAACAATTCAATTTGAATTCCAACGTAGTTTCAATGCCATCAATTGAACTTTTTGAAAAACAATCTGAAAAATATAAAGATAAAATATTAGGAAATAAACCAAAATTGGTCATTGAAGCTGCATCTAGTTACAGTTGGCATAAATATCTAAATAAAAAAGACTTAATTGTAAGTATAGATACCTTCGGAGAATCTGGTAAAGCCGAAGATCTTTTTAATTTTTTTGGTTTTAATACTAAAAATATAGTAGGATTAATTAAAAAAAATTTTCTGTGATTACTTTAAAAAAAAAATTTTCGGACATAACAAATTTTGTTTTCAACAAAAAAGTTATTGTTAGAGTAGATCTAAATTTACCGTATTTTGATGGAAAAATTTCTGATTTTACAAGAGTTGAAAAGATTTTACCTACAATTGATTTTCTTTTAAAAAATCAAGCAAAAATAATTCTTATCTCGCATTTTGGTAGACCAAAAAGCGAAAATAAACTTGAGTTTTCATTGGATATAATTAAAGAGGACGTAGAGAAAATATTCAAAAAGAAAATACTTTTTTGTGAAGATAGTTTGAAAACTTTAAAAAGAGATAAAATTGAAAAACTATTTAATAGTAATGATATTATTTTAATGGAAAATATAAGGTTTTATGAAGAAGAAGCAAAAAATGATGAAGGTTTTTCAAAAAAAATTGCTGGTTTAGGTGATATATATATTAATGAATGCTTTTCGGGCTCTCATAGAGCACATTCTTCAATAGTGGGTATTCCAAAGTTTTTACCATCTTTTCCAGGTATACTTCTTGAAAATGAAATTTCAAATTTAAAAAATTTAATAACATCAAATAATTCCTCTACCATAGCAGTATTTGGTGGTTCTAAAATCTCTACCAAACTAAAAATTGTTGAGTTCTATTTAAATAAATTTAGTAAAGTTATTTTTGGTGGTGCAATGGCAAACACTTTTTTGAAAGCAAAAAACATTGAAATAGGCTCATCTTTATACGAAAAGTCAATGGTTAAAACGGCAAAACAATTAATTGAAAAATTTTCAGAAAAGATTCTTCTACCTGAGGATGTAATTACTGAAGCAAAAACCTCTAAAGATATTGAAGTTAAACCGTTAGATAAAATCCTCAAAGGGGATAATATTCTTGATATAGGTCCAAAAACAAGACTTAAATTTTACAATGAAATCATTAAAACTGATAAACTTTTATGGAATGGTCCTCTTGGTTATTTTGAAAAAAAACCGTTTGATGAAGGCACTGGATTTGTTGTAAAGGCTGTAAAAAATAACAAAAATAAAAATTTCTTTTCTGTGGCAGGTGGAGGTGATACTATATCACTGTTGAAACAGGTAGACGCTTTTCAACATTTCTCATTCATTTCTACAGGCGGGGGAGCATTTCTGGAGTTTATCAGAGGAGATGGTCTACCTGGTTTAGATAGCTTGAATGAATAAGGGGGATTATTATGAGTACTGATAAACTAAACTTTATTGCAAAAAAATTATGCGAAAAGCCAAAAGGTATCTTAGCTGCTGATGAAAGCACTAATACAATAAAAAAAAGATTTGATTCTATAAATGTTGAATCTAACTTTGAGATGAGAAAAGCGTATAGAGAGTTATTATTCAAAACTCCTAATTTAAAAAACTTCATTAGTGGTGTAATACTGTTTGATGAAACTATTCGACAAGAGGATTCTGAAAAAACCTCTTTAGCAAAATATTTATTAGACAATGGTATAATACCTGGAATAAAAGTTGATACAGGTGCTATTCATCTTGAAAAAAATTCACATGAAAAGCTAACAGAAGGATTAGATGGGTTAGGAGAAAGGTTAGAGGAATATAAAAGTTTGGGAGCAAGTTTTACAAAATGGAGAGCAATAATAACAATCGATAACAAAGCCAATATGCCCAGTGATTATTGCATTGAAAGCAACTCTTTTAATTTAGCAAGATATGCAAAAATTGTTCAAGATTGCGATATGGTACCAATAGTTGAGCCTGAAGTAATTATGGACGGAGAGCATTCAATTGAAGATTGTTATGAGGTTACATGCAAAACTCTTAAAAATGTATTTAAACAACTTGAGCTTCACAAAGTTTTTTTAGGAGGAATATTATTAAAACCAAACATGGTAATCTCTGGAACTCTAAACAAGAATCAAGCCTCAGTTGAAACCGTGGCTGAGCTTACTCTGGATTGTCTGCATAAATGTGTGCCTCAAGATGTTCCTGGGATTGTTTTTTTGTCAGGTGGTCAAAGTAATGAGCTTGCGACCGAACATCTTAATGAAATGAATAAGAAATCTAAAGATTTTTCATGGAATTTAAGTTTTTCTTATGGAAGAGCTTTGCAACAACCATCACTCAGTAAATGGCTTGGCAAAGATGAAAATATTCAAATAGCTCAGCAGGCATTATTCCAAAGAAGTCAATTTAATTCGGAGGCTACATCAGGAAAGTATAATTCTGAAAATGAAAATAAAATATAATGGATGAACAAATAAAAATTGCGCCCTCAATATTATCAGCAGATTTTTCTATTCTTAGAGACGAAATTAAGGCCCTAGACGCAAGCAATTGTGAGTATATTCATATCGATATAATGGACGGACATTTTGTACCAAATATAACCATTGGACCGGATGTAGTTAAATCACTGAGAGGATATACCAAAAAAACTTTTGACGTTCATCTAATGATTGATCCAGTTGAAAAGTTTTTAGTTCCATTTATAGATGCTGGTTCTGATATAATTACAATTCATCACGAAATCTCTGAAAATGTTTTTCAATGTTTTGAAACCATAAAAAACAATAACAAAAAAGTTGGTATTTCAATAAAGCCTTCTACTCCAGTTGACGTTCTTTCTAAGTACTTGGAACATATTGATTTGATTTTGATAATGACAGTAGAACCAGGATTTGGAGGACAAGAACTTATGAATGATCAGATAGAAAAAATTAAGAAAACAAAAGAACTAATTGGAAACAGAGCTATAGACATTGAAGTTGATGGAGGGATAAATACCAAAAATGCAAAAATTCTTGTAGATGCAGGAGCTAATGTCTTGGTGTCGGGATCAACAATTTTTAAATCTAAAAATTATCAAAAGACAATTAATGAACTAAGAAATTTATGAAAAAAGTTGTTGTTGTTCTTTTAATTTTATTTTTTTTTGATACAAAATCTCAACAAGTTATAACTGTTAATGCAGCAAAACCAGAAATAAAAGAGATTGATGATTTTTTAGAGCTACCTGCTTCAGTAATTGCAAATGAAAGTGTGGATATTACCTCGGTTGTATCAGAGAAAATTAAAAAAATATTGTTTAAAGAAGGTAAATACGTAAAGAAAAATCAATTGCTTGTTGAATTAAATGATTTAGAAGAACAAGCAAAATTAAGACAAATATCTGCAGAACTCGAAGAAGCTAATTTAAATTATGAAAGAGCAAAAAAATTGATTTCTAAAGGGAATATTTCTCAATCAATATTAGATAATAGGTTCATGGTGAAACAAAAATTAACAGCTCAAATGGACGAGATGAATGCTAAAATTGATGACTTAAAGATTAAAGCTCCATTTGATGGTATCACAAGTGTTAGAAATTTTAGTGAAGGATCATTCATAAAACCTGGAGACATAATTACAAACCTTTATGATATAAAGAAGCTAAAAGTTCAGGCATTTGTTCCTGAAAACTTTACTACTAAAGTGACAGAAAAAACTAAATTTATAATTACCTCAAATTTAATTAACAATCTTAATGTTAATGGTAATGTTTCAGTTATTGATCCTTTAATAGACAGTAATACAAGATCATTTAAAATATTAGGGATAATTGAAAACAAGAAAAACATAATAAAACCTGGTATGATGTTGACCTTAAAATTATTATTTAACAAAAGAAATGCGTTTCTTTTAAGAGAAAATTCAGTATTTAATCAAGATAATTTAAGTTATGTTTACGTGGTAAGTTCAGAAAATAAAATTTCAAAGAAAAAAATTGAAGTTGGAATCAAAATTGACGGTATGGTAGAAATTTTAAAAGGAATCAACGCAGACGATTTGGTGGTTTATGAAGGTATAAACAAAATAAGAGATGGTTCTGCTGTAAAAATTAAATGAATTATTCAGAATTTTTTATAAAAAAACCTGTATTTTGTTTTGTTCTTGCAAGTTTTTTAATATTGGTAGGATATCTATCTTTAAAAGAACTTCCTTTGAGGCAATTCCCCGATATTGAACGAAGCGAAATTACAATTGATACTATTTATCCTGGAGCTTCATCAAGTATTATTGAAACTAAAATCACAGAAATAATTGAAGCACAAATAAGTGGAATTGACGGCATTGAATCTATCTCCTCTGTGAGTAGAGATGGTAGGTCCAAAGTAACTATTGAGTTTGTTACAGATAAAAATATTGATGAAGCAGCGAATGACGTTAGGGATTCTGTTTCAAGAATTTTAGAAAATTTACCAAAAGATTCTAACCCTCCAGAAATTTCAAAAATTGATTCTGATAGTAACGCAATCATGTGGCTTAATCTTACCTCTGACGATATTAATCAACTAGAGTTAACAGATTATGCTGAAAGATACTTAATTGACAGGTTGTCAGTTATTCCAGGAGTTGCCAAAGTTAGAATATCAGGAGGAAAAAAAAAATCACTTAGAATTTGGCTTGATCCTTTGTTACTGTCACAATACAAAGTATCGGTTACTGATATTGAAAAAAAACTTTTAGAGGAAAATATTGAGATACCTGCAGGAAGATTGGAATCAAAATTTAGAGATTATACTGTTAAATTAGAAAGTGGTTTTAAAACCGAAGAGGACTTTAGGAATCTAGTGATAAAAAAAGGAGATAACTTTTCCTTCGTTAAGTTAGGAGATGTGGCAAAAATAGAAATTGGTCCAGAAGAAACAAGACAGTTATTTAGAGGAAATGCTGAAGAAATGATTGGTTTAGGTATTTTAAAACAAACTTCAGCTAATCTAATTGAAGTAACAAATGGAGTAAAAGATGAATTTTTAAAAATCAAAGAAAATTTACCAAAAAATATAAAAATCTATCAAAGCTATGATACCTCATTGTTTGTATCTGAAGCATTGAAAGAAGTAATCTTTACTTTATGCTTTGCAATAATATTGGTTACCTTAATTATTCTAATTTTTTTAAAAAATATAAGAACAACAATAATTCCTTTTTTAACAGTTCCAATTTCAATTTTGTCGACATTTATTTTTTTGAATATTTTTGGGTTTACAATTAATCTTATTACATTGCTTGCATTAGTCTTATGTACTGGATTAGTGATTGATGATTCAATTGTTATGTTGGAGAATATTCATAAAAAAATTGAATCAGGGTCATCCAGATTAGAAGCTGCATTATCTGGCTCTAAAGAAGTAATTTTTGCAATCATATCGACATCTGTTGTTCTAATTAGCATTTTTATCCCCATTGTTTTTTTGGAAGGTGATACAGCAAAACTATTTAAAGAACTAGCTGTAACAATTATTGGTGCAATTTTTTTTTCAACAATAATTTCTTTAACTTTAACTCCTATGCTTTGTTCAAAAATTATTTTAGAAAGAAAAAAAGATAATAAAAGAATTGAAAAGTTTTATATTAGCTCGCTAGAATTTTTTTTGAAAAAGGATGCTTTAGTTGTTTTCTTAATTGTAATAATAATATTAGGAATTTTTTTCTTCTCAAAAAAAATTTCTAAAGAATTATCCCCAAGAGAAGATAGAGGAGCATTTTTTATGCTAATGGAGTCACCAGAGGGAAGTACTTTTGAAAATACTGTTAATCAAATGTTAAAACTAGAGAAAAAACTAATGAAATTTAACGAAAATAACGAGGCGAATAGAATTTTACTAAGGGTTCCAAGAAGTTTTTCTGGAACTGAAAATTTTAGTGACGGTATAGGAATCATAGTTTTAAATCATTGGAACGATAGAAGGAGCATTTGGGAAATAATTAAAGAAATAAAAAAAATATCTTCTGACATTACAGACTCAAAAATTATCATTTTCCCTCCCAGAGGTTTAGGACAGAGACGATCAGGATCTCAACTACAATTTGTAGTGTCTGGTGATACATATGCAAATATTAACAAAAATATGGAAATTATATTAAAAGAAATTGAAAATAATAAAAATTTTCTGTTTACAAGAATTGATTATAAAAAAAATAGACCTCAATTAGAAATTCAAATTGATAAAGATAAGGCATCTGATCTTCAAATATCCAATTATGAAATTGGAAGAACCTTAGAAATTTTACTAGCAGGAAGAAAAATTAATACATTCATTGAGGATGGTGAGGAATACTACGTGATTCTTCAAGCAAAAAAAGAAAATCGTGAAAATATTGAAGACTTAGGATCTTTTGAGGTTAAAACTGAAAATGGTAATTTTGTAAGACTTGAAAATATCCTTAACTTTAAAGAAGTAACCGAGGCAAAGGAATTAAATAGATATAATAAAATGAGATCAATAACCCTTAGTGCAGGTCTTCAAAAGGGTTACTCTTTAGGAGAGGCAATTAAGTATTTAGAAAATATATCTGAAAGTAAATTAGAAGGTGATTTTTTAATTAATTATAAAGGACAAAGTAAAGAATATAAAAAGTCTTCAAATCAATTTTATTTTCTTTTTGTTGTCTCACTTTTATTTGTTTATTTAGTTTTATGTGCACAGTTTGAAAGTTTCAAATACCCGTTAATTATTATTTTAACCGTGCCAATGACTTTAATTTCTCCATTGATGGCACTTTATTATCTGGAAAATACATTGAACATATTCAGTCAAATAGGAATTATTATTTTGATGGGTATAGCAGCAAAAAACGGAATTTTAATAGTAGAGTTTGCTAAGCAACTTAAGTCTGATGGTAAAAAGTCTTATGATGCCTTAATCAGTTCATGTAAAAAAAGATTTAGACCAATCATTATGACAGGTTTGTCAACAGTCGTGGGAGTATTTCCTTTGATAATAGGTTCTGGGGCTGGTTACGAATCAAGATTAACAATAGGAATCGTATTAATATCTGGTATAATTTTTTCTGTTTTATTAACTCTTTACATAACTCCTTATTTTTTTAAAGTAATTGACGACCAAAAAGTTAAGAGTAAATAAAATTATCCTCTCTAAAATAATTCTCATCGACTTTAAATTCCTCCTTGTCAAGAGAATAAAATCTATTGGTCCAATTTTCTACATTTTTGATAATTGATTTTTCGTATTTAATGTTTGCTGCAATTGTACGAGTATTTTTATGTTTTAAAACTTTACCATTTTTAACAACCTCATCTCCGTTTTTAAAAACATATTTTGCCCTTCGAAACATTTCATCTATATTTTGATTCGGATCGTAAATAGATATGTCAGCAATGCAACCAGGCTTGAGTGACCCTCTATCTTTTAGTCCTAAAATGTTTGCAGGAGATGATCTAGTCATGATGGCAATATCATTAAGTGAATATGTTCTTTTAATGTCTTTTAGAAAAGAAAATTTTATTGAGTCTTGATTTATAAGACTTATCTGTTGCATTCGGAAATCATAATCCATTAATAATCTAAATAATTCTGGATAACTAGTAAAAGGCGCGCCATTGGGATGGTCGGTTGTAAAAAAGACTTTCGACGGATCTTTCACTAATAAAAATATCTCTAGACCAATAAGCCATTGTAGAGAGTTAACAAAATTTTTTTTTTTATATTCATAGGGAATAATTCCCCCTCCTCCATCTTCTACTTCATTTATAATCCATTTTTTTGGATTAGCGTTATTTCTTGCTCCAAATTGTCTTAATACATCTGATGAAATTGTCAATGTTGGTTTAAACATAACTTGACCAACATCAACTGTAATATTTTTATTTTTATTCACTGCATCTGCAAGATCTACAGAACCAGATGAAAAACCTTTTCTCCCTTTATTATCATATCCATAAAATTGAACATGAGCTAAATGCATTCTTCTTCCTTCAGCTGTTTTAATAGTTTCAAGTATAGTTTTAATATTTCCGGGAACACCTAAGTTGTTACAATGGACGTGAAGAGGATGTTTAATTTTAAGTTCTTCATTAGCTTTATTCAAAGATGTTAAAATATCTCTAGATGTAACTCCATAACTTGGAACAACATCATCAAGGTTAAATGTTTCTCCACCTTTTTTGAAAAATTCTGCACCACCAGCGTTAATAACTTTTAATCCTAAACATTTTGTTGAATTAACTGTATAAGCAACGTAATCATTCAAAAAATTTTGACCTTTTTTTTTATGCATACTTTCTAGTAAGAAACTATCATTACCTAAAATAGCTAAACCAGCTTTATCAATCATTGGTATTTTTTCAAGTTCCAAATGCGTTAAAAATGAGTTAATTGGAAGAATAGCGGGTTCTACAACAGTTGTGAAACCCATCTCTGCATACCTATATCCAGTTCCTTCCGCAGTCCAACGTGAATTAAAACCTGGAAGGTTTTTTTTCCTATTTAAATTTTTTTTCACAAAATTGGAATGTACTTCCGGTGATAATAATCTTGCATTATTTACGTTTCCTCCAGCAATATGTGAGTGTATATCAATTGCCCCTGCCATAACAATCATCCCATTAACATCATAGGAGGTACGAAATTTATAAAGATCAGATTTATGTGGATTTACTATTTTTCCATCTTCAACAAATATATCCATTTTTTGACCATTTATTCTTTGTGTCGGATCAAAAACTTTTCCGTTAACGATTTTAAATTTCATTTTGCACTTTTTATATTAAAATAGTATTAAATATATAACTTTAAATTTTGTTAAATAATACATATATTAAATAAAAGATGTTATGGATTCTATAGTTACAAAAAAAGCATTGAAAGATGTTCTAGATAAGAAAATTACCAGAGATGAAGCAGAAGAAGCTGTAAAAACACTCATTAAGTGGGTCGGTGATAACCCCAATAGAGAGGGTCTTAAAGAAACCCCAAAAAGAGTAATTAATGCTTACAAAGAATTCTTCTCTGGATACGAAGAATCTCCTGAAGAAATCCTTTCTAAAACCTTCGAAGATGTACAAGGATATGAAGATCTGGTAATGTTAAAGGATGTCAACTTCAATTCGCATTGTGAACATCACATGGTTCCAATTCAAGGTAAAGTTCATTTAGCTTACATTCCCACAAAAAGAGTTGTCGGTATATCAAAACTAGCTAGAACAGTCGACATATTCGCAAGAAGACTTCAAACTCAAGAAACAATGACCCAACAAATTGCAGAGTGCATCAACAGTTCACTAAAACCAAAAGGAGTCGCTGTTTACATCGAGGCATTTCACCAATGTATGACGACTAGAGGCGTAATGAAGCCTAACGTTTCAACAATAACCAATTGCTTTATTGGAGCTTTTAAAACTGATGGTGATCTTCAACAAAGATTCACAAGCTATATACTTAATAGATGAATATTGTATTTGGTAACAGAAACTCTGTAGAGGAGGTTGAAGAAGGAGATAAACTTCAACCTAAGTTCGATGAAAAGGGCTTGATTCCTGCAATCACTGTGGATATGAGTTCGAAAGAAATTTTAATGCATGGATACATGAATAAAGAGGCTTTGAAGTTATCTATAGAAACAAAAAATGCACATTATTGGTCAAGAAGCAGGCAATCAATTTGGAAAAAAGGTGAAAAAAGCGGGCTTCAGCAAAAAATTAAAAAAATAAGGATTGACGATGACCAAGATTGTATAATAATTTTTGTTGAACTTGAAGGACTGAAAGCAAGTTGCCACGTAGGCTACAAATCCTGTTTTTACAGAGAGCTTAAATCGATTAATTCAAAATTTAGTGATAAACTAGTTTTTATAGAAAAAGAAAAAGTATTTGATCCTGAAGAAGTATACGGAGATACACCAAATCCGACAAAATTATAAGAGGGTTTCAAAACCAACTTCTGTAAAAGCTAAGACTGTTTTTTTTAATGACCTTTTGATTTTAAAAAAACTACTGCTATTATTTTATAAAGCTTTTATTTAGGAGGAAATTTATGGACGCTTCAATATTAAACTACACCGTAAACGATAATGTTGGTGAATTTTTAAGTAAAGATAAAAAACTATATATCAATGGAGATTGGGTTGATCCATCTTCTGGCAAATCCTTTGATGTTGAGGATCCGGCTACCGGAAAAAAAATTGCAACATGCTCTGCTGGAAATAGTAAAGACATTGATGCAGCAGTCAAAGCGGCCAGAGTTGCATTTGACTCCGGTGCATGGACTGATGTACCAAATAATGAAAAGGGAAAAATTATTTGGAAAATTGGTGACCTAATTGATAAACATGCTGAGGAGTTAGCCCAACTAGAATCCTTGGATAATGGAAAACCAGTCGCCGTTGCAGGTGCAGCAGATGTTCCTCTATCCTCTGATATTTTTAGATATATGGCAGGCTGGGCAACAAAAATTGAAGGAAACACCATACCATACTCATGCTTATATACACCTGGTGCTAAATATCATAGTTACACACTGAGAGAACCTGTAGGCGTTTGTGGACAAATTATTCCATGGAATTTTCCGCTTTTAATGGCAGCGTGGAAGATTGCACCAGCGTTAACCGCAGGTTGTACAGTTGTTATGAAGCCTGCTGAACAAACTCCGTTGTCAGCGCTTAGGTTAATGGAAATAATTCATGATTCTGGATTATTACCCAAAGGTGTTTTAAATATGATAACAGGATTTGGTGAAGAAGCAGGTGCACCATTAGCCGAACACCCTATGGTAGATAAAGTAGCATTCACAGGATCTACTGAAGTTGGAAAAATAATCACAAAGGCTGCTGCAGGTAACTTAAAGAAAGTTTCTCTAGAACTCGGTGGTAAATCACCAACAATAGTTTTTCCAGATGCTGATGTCGACGCGGCTATAGCTGGTGCAGCTTCAGCTATATTCTTTAATCATGGTCAATGCTGTTGCGCGGGTTCGAGACTATTCGCACACGAAAAGATTTTTGACAAGGTAACTGAAGGAATAGCGAAAATCGCAGAAAATATTAAAGTTGGTCCAGGAATGGATACATCTACAGAAATGGGGCCACTTGTTTCAGATGAACAATTCCAGAAAGTTTCGGGCTACATTGAATCTGGTAAATCTGAAGGAGGAGAAGTCGTTGCAGGAGGAAAATATGATAATTCTTCAGGAGGGCATTTTGTTCATCCAACTGTTTTTGCTAAAACCAATGCTGACATGAAACTTGTTAAAGAAGAAATTTTTGGGCCAGTTGTATGTGCACAACCTTTTTCTGACGAAAGTTTAGAGAAGATTGCTGAAGAAGCAAATAATACTTCTTTCGGTCTTGCTGCAAGCGTTTGGACAAAGGATATAAGTACTGCACATAAGCTAGCAGCCAAAATAAGAGCAGGTACTGTTTGGGTTAACTGTCATAATATTTTCGATGCTTCACTACCATTTGGAGGATATAAAGAGTCTGGATGGGGAAGAGAAATGGGACACGAAGTACTTAAAAATTATACTGAAGTTAAAGCAGTGACAGTTAACTTATAATTTATGATAAAAAAAGCCAAACTAAAGTTTGGCTTTTTTTTTACAATCTTATGACCAGTTCAAAATTATCGGATACTTTGAAAAGAATTATTTTTTTGAACAATTTAGTCAGTTACGTACTCACGTCAATTGTTTTAGTCCTATATTTAACTTTCATACTAATTATTGGTTTTTATCCTCAATTATTTCATATTTATTTATTTAATAGTTCAATTACAATAGGTATTGCTTTTGGTTTATTTATAATTATATTTTCCATTTTTTTAACTCTAATTTATGTTTTAATCTCAAATTTATATTTAGATAAGTTAAGAGAAATTAATGACTAATCTATTTTTTTTAGTCTTAGTTATTTTTTTAAATCCCGCTTGTGCGTTTGCTTGGGATAATGCAAGTACGAATTTCGCCGGTTTAATATTTGCTATTTTTGTTCTGATTACACTGATTATTACATATTTCGCGTCAAAAAAATCTAGTGACAAAAGTAATTATTATGCGGCAGGTGAAAAAATATCAGGTTTTCAAAATGGCTTAGCAATAGCAGGAGATTACATGTCGGCTGCTTCATTTTTAGGCATATCTGGTTTAGTTTTTTTTTCTGGTTTTGATGGATTAATTTACTCTATTGGCTTTCTAGTTGGATGGCCAATTATTTTATTTTTAATTGCAGAAAAACTAAAAAATCTTGGAAAATATACATTTGCTGATGTAACAACTATTAGACTTAAGCAATCAAAAATAAGGGTATTATCTGCTAGCGGTACTTTAGTCACGGTTTTATTTTATCTTATTGCTCAAATGGTTGGTGCGGGAGCATTAATTCAAATTTTATTTGGTTTACCGTATTCGTTTGCAATTTGGATAGTTGGTGCATTAATGATTATCTATGTTAGTTTTGGAGGAATGATAGCAACCACTTGGGTTCAAATAATTAAGGCTCTTTTGCTTATAATAGGAGCATCGATTCTTGCCTACTTTGTTTTAAAAAATCATTCTTTTAGTCTAAATGAACTCTTAAATGAAGCAATAAAAATTCATCAAAGCCAAGAACTTATATTGTACCCCGGAAAATTAATCTCAGATCCTATATCAGCCATTTCATTAGGTTTAGCTCTTATATTTGGAACAGCTGGACTCCCTCACATACTTATGCGGTTTTTTACAGTCCCAGACGCAAGAAGTGCCAGAGTGTCTGCATTCTATGCAACAACATTAATTGGCTATTTTTATATTTTAACATTCGTTATAGGGTTTGGAGCAATTATTTTTCTAACAAATAATTCACTATATCTTGATGATAGTAATAATTTAATTGGATCTAATAATATGTCTGCGGTTCATTTATCACATGTTTTGGGTGGAGATATTTTTCTGGGTTTTATTTCTGCGGTGGCTTTTGCAACAATATTGGCAGTTGTATCCGGACTAACCCTAGCTGGAGCATCAGCTATAGGACGAGATCTTTATGTGTACGTATTTAATAAAGGAAAAGCTAATGAAAAAAAAGAAATTATTGTTTCAAAAGTATCTTCTGTTTTTATCGGAATATTAGCAATTATACTAGGAATTATTTTTGAGGGACAAAATGTTGCTTTTTTAGTTGGTTTAGCTTTTGCAATAGCTGCAAGCACAAATTTTCCTATACTTTTTTTGACAATTACTTGGAAAGGTTTAACCACAAACGGAGCTTTTGTCGGAGGAATGATCGGTTTATTTACAGCAATAATTTTAGTTATATTGAGTCCAACTGTTTGGGTAGAAATATTTAATTTTGAAAAAGCAATATTTCCGTATAAATACCCAGGACTTTTTTCTATGATCACATCTTTTTTATTTATATTTTTGATATCAAAAATCGATAAAAAAAATGTAGATGAAAATAAATTTTACTTACTTGTAAAACAATCATATCTTGGAAGAAAATAGATGCTTTTTTTTGATATAGATAATCCCTCACCTGATGAGATAAAAGTATGGATGAAAAAAAATGATTTTACTATAAATTCAGGTTCATTCGCTCTGGGAATAAGCAAACGTCAATTTGCAAGGTTTTTATCAGGCGAAACTAGCGCGAAAAGAGTTCATTCACTTGCAATGCAGATGGTTTGGTTAATAAATGAAAATAAAAAAAATATAATCAATGAAAATTATAAAAAAAATAAAAGTAAAAAAGTTAAAAAAATCTCAATTCCAATAAAGTAAACTAGTCTTTGTAGAGTAAAAAACTTATTCTTTTATTTTCATACCTTATTTTTTTAATTACATCTAAAATTAAACCACCAAAGAAAAATAAAATAGATACAATCATTAATAACCCTGATAAAACTGCTGAAGGTAATTTGTTCACTAAGCCGGTTAAATAAAATTCATGAATGATTGGAATACCTATTAAAAGGGATAAGAAAAAAAATAAAAAACTAAAAATTGAGAAAAAAAGTAAAGGTTTTTCATCTTTGATTAAAACTAGTATTAATTTTAGTATTTTTAAACCATCTTTATAAGTATTAAGCTTACTTAAAGAACCAGAGGGTCGAGCTTTATAAATACATTCAAATTCACCAATTCTATTTTTTTGTTCTAGTGCATGAATTGTTAATTCAGCTTCAATCTCAAATTCTGAGGAATTTTGTGGAAAAGTTTTAATAAATCTTTTTGAGAAAATTCTAAAACCAGAAAATATATCAGTTATATCGTTACCAAAAATTAAATTAACAAATCTCGAAAAAAAATAATTCCCAAAAACATGGCCAGTTCTGTAAGCAGAAGAATCACTATGAATTCTTTTTGCGACCATCATATCATAGCTTTCGTCCTTCATTTTTTTTAAGATATCTTTTATATTAGCTATATCGTATGTATTATCAGCATCAATCATAATAAAAAAATTAGCATTTATGTTTTCTTCAAACATTCTTCGTACAACATTACCCTTACCTTTTTTGTTGACAAGAGTAACTTCTGCTCCATTTTTTTTTGCTAGTTTCACAGAATTATCTGTTGAATTGTTGTCGTAAACAATAACTTTTGCTTTAGGAAGTTTTTTTTTAAAACCTCTAACTACATCACCAATCGTTGATTCCTCGTTTAAACAAGGAATCTGGACTACAACATTACTTATCATTTTTTACAAAAGTAAACTTACTTAACGATTCATCATAAGAGTAAAAAATAAACCCAAATTCTGAAAATTTCCTTATTCTGTCAAGGTTATTAACTTTTTTGGTAATTAGAAATTTTGCCATACTACCTCTGCACTTTTTTATCATCATACCTATACCGCTTAAGTTATTATTTTTTATTTTTTTAAAATCAAAGTTGATAACCCTGGACTTAATTTTTTTTTTGTCAATAGATTCAAAGTACTCATTTGATGCAAGATTAAATAAATACTTATCTTTATTTTTATATAATTCTTCATTAATAAGTTTCGTTATGTCATTTTTCCAAAAATCTGAGAGTTCTTCTCCCAAAATAAATTTTATACTAGTACCCATTTCTAATCTATAAGGGCTTATTTGGTCCAATGGTTTTAAAAGTCCATATAAGCCTGATAGAATCCTAAGTTTACTCTGAGCTAAGTTTAATGATTCATTGTCAAAAGTTCTTATTTCTAAACCATTAAATGTATCACCGGAGAATAAAAAAGCTGCTGGTTTTAAAATTGCTTTTTCAGTCGAATGAACTTTTAGCCTACCATAATTTAGCTCAGCTAAATTATCACTAATATTCATTAAATCTTTGATTTCAATTTGATTTAAGTTTTTTAAAAGTCCTAAAAGTTTTTTTGTTTTTTTTAAGAATACTGGGTTTGTGAAATCACTCTTAATAAAAGATTCAACATTAGTGTTCAAATTTTTTGCAGGAGATATTATTATCATAGGTATATGATATAATGAATTTTGAAAAAAAAATAAACTTAAATTATTTTATCATTGCCCATTGCCCACTTTCTGCTCTACAAGCTGTATCATAAGAGTTTTGAGCAATGTTGTTTTGGTTAATGTAAACATGTTCAATTAATCTACAATTTGGCTTTCCATAATAACCCTTGATTTTAATAACTCCAGTATTACCACTTTTAGGGTTTTTCCAATAACCTGTGACTAAAGATTCATTATTATCATTTATTTCTAAGGTTTTTAGTGTCTCTTGTTTATAAAAAAAATAATCGTCTTGGCCGATAAAATCTGCTAAATAAGAACCAAAAATTAGGCCTACTGTAGAACCTATCGAAGTTGAAAATAAATCTCCATCCGAGAGATGATAACCAATGTAACCCCCAGCTGCGGATGAAGAAGTTTTAACGAAATTATCTCTGTTAAAATCTGAAAGTGTGCAACTAGAAAATACTAATGCTAAGCATATTATGAAAAAAATTTTTCTAATCATTAATGTACCTTTCAATTAATTGATCCCTTTCTTCATAGTTATATATACTTTTATAAAAGTTATTATTATTTCTGAACTCTATAGATTTAAATGAAAATTTTTTTTTTGTTAATTTGTTATTTAAATTATTAGCTAAATTAATTTTGTCTACACTAGCTTTCACAGCCAAAATATTAGCATTGTGATTGTTAATCTTAAAGTAATCATTATAACCTAGAGGAGACAAGTTATTGATAGAATCAGGCTTTAAATTTAATGGAGATAGAAAACCTGAATCAAAAAGTTGTTTACCAACATATCCGAGTGAGCCACTCAATGTTAAATATTGAAAAGCATAACTTAAGCTTCTTATCTTTGGGTTATTAATGCCTGCAGCACCTTCGCTTCCAAAAATTTCTGTAAAGGCATTTGCTTGCACACTTTTATCAGAAAAAAAAAGAAATATTAATAAAACTAAGAATTTCATACCATTAACCATGCTATATAAAATGATAACGACATAGAAGAAATAAATTTTAAAAAAAATTATTATTTTTGGAGATTTAACTCCTCTATCACTAGTAGCTGTTGCTGAAGAGGAAGATTACTAAACTTTTCTGATTTTATTGTTAAAGTCCTTTTATTATTAAAATTTGACAAAATCTTATTTTTTTTTGAAAGCTCACTTTCATAATTTAGAGATTTGTCATTGTATTGGTGGTAAACAAAGGCGACCCCAGTCTTAATCATAAAAATCTCAAAGAAGTTAAGAGCAAATGATGAACAAGGGATAAAAATACACAAAAATGATAAAAAAACAATTTTTTTCATTTTTTTTAATACAAACATAATACGATATTACTAAATAATTGTATATTTAACAAGTCATAGAAATCAAAGGAAACATAAAAAATTCACTTCTAAAATCCTTCAAAACTATTTTGCCAACCAATCATAATTTTATAATCATCAGCCATTTGTATACCCCTGACTCTTTGATGAAGCGGAAGTATCAATTCAAAAGCTAACCTATTATTTTTGAAGTAATCATAAGCATTAACATAATTAAAACCAAAACTAAGGTTTAGTTTTTGATGACCAATATTTTTTGAATCCATTACTGGGCTCATTCTTTTATTCATCTGATCGTCCTCTCCGTCTATGTTACCTAAATAGTCAAAATTTATTTTTAACGATGTACTAAAATTTTTTTTCCATCTATATGACAACCATATAGATGTATCTATCGAAGTACCATATCGATAACCATTTGAATTATTACCAGAAATTGGTCTTTTTATTTGAAATTGTTCTCCTATCTTTACTTTTCCAAAATCACTAATATTGTTAATAACAAAAAATGAGTCAAAAGTTCCGGAACCATTTTGCATCCTGTAACCCAATCGAGAATTTAATGAAGAGGGAGTTGTATCCCTTTCATCAATACTTCCTGTTGGAAGACTAAGTCCAAAAGCAAAATGTGTTTTAACGAATTTATTTTCAAGAAATCTCATTAGAGCTGAGATTCTAGTATCCCCTACTCCAGAGGAATTTACATTAAATCTTGATCCACCTCTCATTCTCATTCTCTGAGAAATCATTTCTTTTTGATTGAAACTAGACATTGCCATTAAGGTTAAATTATCTGTTGGAGCATACATCGCTCCAAACATAAACATATTCATCTTCATTAAAATTGGCGCATTCATATAAGTGCCTGATTCATCAGAAGCTCCATTTGGAGCGGACATTACTGAATTTGCAGATATAACATTATTACCACTTAACATGCCATCCATATTCATCTTACTAAAACGTAGTGAAAACATTAATTCATTTTTTTTGTGAAGATGATCGCCCATGACTGTAATTGGTCCATGACTATCTGCAAATTGAATTTCATCAGCGTTTAGATTTTTTTCAAATGAAAAAGTTAAAAAAAAGAAAATAAGTAAAAACATTTCATACTCCTAGAATTAATTAGATTTAAAAAAATTGTTAAACTAATTGAATTTTTGGAGGAGAATTATTTTTTGGATCAAAAAAAAGGTTAAAGTTAAACTCTTTAAAAAAAGAAATGGAAGGCGTTGAGATTTTAAGAAATTCAAGAGAAAAATCTTTTTCAAAATATAAATCATCAGATTTTCCTAAACAACAATAATAACTACATAAATTGTCTATGTTATTATTATTTTCGTTATCTTTCTGATTATCAGAGCAGAATTCTGTAAATGGAGACTCAAAAAAATTTTTTAAAATAGATGCTTGTAAAAAAAAACAATAAAAAAGTGTTAGAAGAAAGCTTGTTGTGTATATACTTTTTTTTTGCATAAATCCTTGCTTATAACTTAAAAAACAAATTGAAATTTTTAAACTTTTTATTTTATTACAATACTCTTTTTATTAAAAATAGTTTTTAAATGCAATTATGTCTTCATAATTCATAAATATTGAAATATGGATCATTTGATACTACGGTTAACATAATTTAAACTTTAATATGAAAAGTATAAAGGAATCTCAGTTTAATTATTTTAAGAGGTATCAATAATGATGTTTAGATTTATAATAATAGGAACTCTCATTTCGCTGATTATATTAATGATGTAGAATTTATTTTAAACTTTTTATCACTAAAAGCTTTAGTACTATACTAATCTTTTATTCAAAGTATAATTTTTGAATGAATTCTAATAGCCCTTATGAATTAAACCCAAGGTTTAAAAAAAGATATATCTTAAAAAAAGGTGTTTACATTTCATCAGAAATTGCAAATTCTGAGGAAAAAGTCGTAGATAACTTTTCTTTACAATGGCAAACATTTCAAAAAACTCAGTTTGATTCTTACACTAATCAACAAACAACTTTCTAAAGACTTTTTAAAAACACTAAATGGACAGAAAAAGAATTAAAAGGTAAAAGAGTTTTAGAAGTTGGGAGTGGTGCTGGCAGGTTTACCGAAATATTCAAAAAAACGGGTTGCAAATTAAGTTCAGTAGATTTATCTGATGCTATTTTCGTTAATGCCAAAAACAATCAATCTAAAAATATTAATTTTTTTAAGACTTCTATTTATAATATGCCTTTTAAAAAAAAATATTTTGATTTCATTTTCTGCTATGGAGTTTTACAACACCTTCCTGATGGTAATAGTGCATTTAACATCTTATTAAGTTTTTTAAAAGACAATGGTGCATTATCAATTGACTGGTATAAAGTTTATTTTTACCCCTATGCATCAGTCACAACGAAATATTTATATAGACCATTTACCAAAAGACTACCTCCTTATTTGTTATTAAAAACTTTGAAATGGTTTATTCCAAAATGGTTACCAATTGATACTTTTATAAAAAAGTTACCTTATGGTGTATATTTGTCAGGGTTAGTCCCAATTTGCTGCTACAATTATTTTTATATGCAAATATCAGAAAATGAAAAAGTTCAATGGGCAATAATGGACACATTTGATGCGCTTGGAGCAAAATATGATAAACCTAAAACTTATTTAGGAATGAAAAGACTAGTTAAAAATTTAAAAAATGTTGATTATGATATTCTTTCTGGTTCAAACGGTTGGGTTTTAAACTTAAAAAAACTCATGACTAATTAAAATTAAACTTTTTCTTAGTCTAATTCGTCATTTAAGTTCGCATTTTGATTACAAGATAATCTTAATACTCATAATCCTCATAACTATTGATAGGACTTGATGAACACTTTGTCTGACACATTTATATATAAAAAAATGTTTAAGATTTTATTTGGCTGTTCTGTTGTTTTGAGAAGTTTGACACTTACTCTCTCAGTTTTTGGTAGCGGAGGAGGGACTTGAACCCCCGACACGCGGATTATGATTCCGCTGCTCTAACCACCTGAGCTACTCCGCCTTAAATATAATTTTTTTTGAATGATAGTAAAAAAAATTAATCAGTCAAAGTTAATATTTTTATAATTTAGTAAATAAATTAATTAGAACATTTTGTAAATTTGTTTTTTATACAACTTACTTAAATTTTTTTTTCTCCAGCAGTTATCCAACCTCCGCCTATTACTTTTTTCATATTATTGTAAAATACGCATGCTTGACCCGGGGCTATTCCAAATTCTGGTTCTAATAGTTGTACTATGCCTGTTTTTTTTGAAACACTTGAGACTTTAACTCTCGCTGATATTAAATTTTTTCTTGATCTAACCTTTACAAATGCATTAAATTTTTGAGATGGAACATTCTTTGAAAAAAAATTTAAATCCCTGAGGTAAACGTAATATTTTTTTAAATTTTCCTTAGGGCCAACAATTACTTTATTGTTATTTGTATCGATATCTAAAACATAATAAGGTTTATGGTTAATTGTTCCACTAATACCCCCTACTCCAATTCCTTTCCTTTGACCAATTGTAAAATCATAAATTCCGTTATGGGTTCCCAAAACTTTACCATCCTCAGTTTCAATATTTCCAGTTTTAGATGAGTTGTTAATATTTTTCTTTATAAAGTCTCTATAATTTCCATCAGGAATAAAGCATATATCTTGACTATCTGGTTTTGATGCTACCTCCAGGTTATAAAATTCTGCTATTTCTCTTATTTCTTTTTTAGTAAAATGACCAAGCGGAAATCTCAAGAACTGAAGTTGTTTTTGAGTGGTTGCAAATAAAAAATAACTTTGATCTTTTAGGTCATCATTTGCTTGATAGAGATGAATACCATCTTGTGATTCAACCCTTTTTACATAATGACCTGTAACTAAAATTTTTGAGTTTAACTTCTTAGAGAAATCAATCAAATCAGTAAATTTAACAGTTTGATTACACTTTATACATGGAATTGGAGTTTGACCATTTATGTAACTTTCAATAAAGTCGTTAATTACTGATTCTTTAAAATTATTCTCAAAATTTAAAATATAATGCTTTATTCCTAACTTTTTGCAAGTTGCTCTTGCGTCAGCAATATCAACACCAGCACAACATGTTTTTGTTCCGCTTTTTTTACCTTCATAGAGTTTCATTGTTACACCTAACACCTCATATCCTGCATGGTGCAACAATGCTGCGGTTACCGATGAATCAACCCCTCCTGACATAGCAACAACTACTCGAGAACCAAACTGAGGAAGGTTATTTAGTTTTTTTATCTCTTTAAAATCTAATCGCATTAATCTCTCTCATCTATCCATGCCATTTGGATTGCCTCAAGAATTTTCTCGTTAGAGGCATCAGGGTTATCAACAAATTCATTCAAATTCACAACCCATTTATGTAAATCAGTAAACCTGAGGTTCACGTTATCTTCATTAGGGTATTTTTCCTCTAGAAGAATGGCGATATCTGTAACATCAGACCACTTTAACTTCATTAGTCTATACTCATATTTCTAGTTCCAGAAGGAACCTTTACTCGCATACCCTCGAGAGAATCATCAATTATAATCTGACATCCTAATCTTGATGTATGGGTAAGTCCCCAAGCTAGATCAAGCATGTCCTCCTCTTCTTCTGATGGTTCAGGAAGTTTTTCGAAAATATTTTTTTCCAAAATTATATGGCATGTTGAACACGCAAGAGATCCTTCACATGCTCCTTCTAATGAAATTCCGTTATTATGCGCGACTTCTAAAAGAGATAACCCATTTTGTGCATCAATCTCTTTTTCTTTTCCATCTGCTTCAATAAAAACTATTTTAGTCATAAAATCTACTCCAATACATCTAGGTCTTTTCCAACAAAGTTTTTAAAATTTTTATCAATTAATTTTTGTGCAAAATTCTTTGTTTTCTCATTCAAGTTATCAGTTAAAGTCTCAATACGTTCTTTATCATTAGTCTTCATTTCCTTTTTAAGCATATTAGAAGTTTTATTTATATTTTCTATATCTTTTTTTGTACACAGAGTTTCTATTTGGTCTTTGACATTTTCAATTTCATTAATTAATCGAGACGCTTTTATTTTAGATTCAATTAGTAATCTAGTATCCATGTCTTCTTTAGCATTTTTAATACTTGACTCTACAAGTTTTTTCATTTCTGTAATATTTAAATCTTTATTTGTTTTAATAACTAAGTTCTTCTCGTTACCAGAAGATTCATCTATTGCTGAAACAAACAAAATCCCGTCGACGTCCAAAGAAAATCTAACTTTTATTCTTGGTATACCCGCTGGTTTAGGTTCAATATCAGATAAGATAAATTCTCCTAGCAAAGTATTTTTGTTAGATGTTTCTCTTTCGCCTTGAATAACGCTAATTTTAATTGAAGTTTGTCCATTTTCGTTTGTAGTAAAAGTTTGTTCCTTAACTACTGGTATATTTGAATTTCTAGGTATTATCTTTTCCATAAGACCACCCATTGTTTCAATACCTAGTGAAAGTGGAGTGACATCAAGCAACAGATTTTTTGAACCGTTCAATAAATCAAAACCATGAAGTGCTGCACCATATGAGACTACTCGGTCAGGATCCAGTTCACAGTAAATATCTTTTTTAAAATGTTCTTTTATTTTTTTTGGAATTAGAGCAAGTCTTGTTGAACCACCAACTAAAATAAACCCATCTATTTCATCAACTTGTACATTACAATCTTTTATAAGCTGATCAGTTATTTTAATAGTTTTTGTTATTATTTCATTAAAGATTTTTTCAATTACATTTACATTGATTTCAATATTTTTTTTTTTGTTCTTTATCGTAACCTCAGCAATAATATTATTTACTGATTGTAATTTTTCCTTAATAGATTTGCTGGCTTTTTTTAAAGATAATTTTTCAATGTTAGAAAGATCATTCTTAATATGGTCAAAATATGTATTCAAAATATAATCAAGTAATAATTGGTCTAAATCATCCCCTCCTAATTTTGCATCACCACTGGTTCCGATTACCTTAAAAAGATTATCCTTCAGATTTAATAGTGATACGTCAAAAGTACCTCCTCCTAAGTCATAAACTAAAAATTTCCCTCTTTTTTTTTTATCTAAACCATAAGCGAAGGCAGCGGCTGTTGGTTCATTTATTAGCCTCCTTACATTAAAGCCAGACATTAATGCTGATCTCATTATACCTGACCTAGCCCTTTCATCATAATAAGCTGGGACGGTTATAATACAGTCATTTACCTCCTCATCTAAAAAGTCATTACAGATTTTTTTTAAATGGGAAAAAATTTCTTTAGCAATCTCTACAGGCGATAAACAATCACTATTTGAATTAATAACAATTTGACCATCGGGGTTGCTAGTAAAAAACCTTTTTATGGAAAAAATAGAGTTCTGTAAATTTTTTTCAAGATCTATATCATTTCCTACCTTAACAGTTTTATCAAAACAAACTATGGATGGTATTAAGTTCATTCTTTTTGAATCCTCTATAAAAATTACTTTTTCTCCAATTTTTACAGAGCAGACAGAATTTGTTGTTCCAAAATCAATGCCTAAACATTTAGAGGTTAAGGGTTTTTTATTTGGCTCATCAATGTTTATTAAGTTCATTTTAGTTTAAATTTTTTTTGATTTTTTCTAAATAAGAAAGTTTGACACTTAGATTTTTTATTTCAGAAAATTCTTTTTTTTCAAAATTTTGATTTATTTCTGATTCAATTATTCTTATTTTTTCGATAATTTCAGTTTTGATTTTAACTTTTTGATTTTCGTTTTCAATTGACATACACCTATTTTGTAATTCCATAATCTCCTCTAATAAATCTTTATCAGTAAAGGACTTTTCATTATTTGAATTGGTATTATATCCTTTAAGTTTTAATAAAATTTTAATTCTATCAACATTATTCAACAATAAATTATATGCATTATTAATATTAGATGATTCATAAGCTGATATTTCCTTTTCCTTCTCAGTTGAATTTATAAATTTATCTGGGTGAAAAATATTTTGTAGTTCACAATATTTCATTTCTAACTCCTCAATATCAATTAAATAACTTTGATTTAAATTGAATATGTCGTAGGGGTTTGTTTTACTTATATTTTGGATCATTTTGCAAAAGCTGCAACGAAAGTTGACAACTTTGGTTTCAGTTTGGCAATTCCAACATGGAATATTGACCTCCATTAAGCTTTAGACGTGAAAGGATTCACCACAGCCACATCTTCCCTTTTCATTGGGATTGATGAATTTAAAACCTGATTCCAACTCACCTTTTTCGTAATCCATTTCTGTACCTATCAAAAAAAGTGAAGCTTTTTTATCGATAAATATTTTGACATCGTCGATCACAATCATCTCGTCGCTGTCGTCTATTTGATCTACAAACTCCATTGTGTAAGAAAGACCTGAACATCCCTTTGTATTGATACCGACTTTTATACCAAGCGTGTTTTTTCCTCTTGAGGAAATCATTTCTTTAATATGGTTTACAGCACTTGGGGTTACGTTTAACATTTATTTTTTATTTTTATCTTTGTAATCAGCAATAGCTGCTTTAATTGCATCTTCAGCTAAAACTGAGCAATGGATTTTAACAGGAGGTAAGGCTAAATGATTAGCGATTTCTGTATTCTTTATTGAGTGAGCCTCATCAACGCTTTTTCCTTTTACCCATTCAGTGATTAAGGAGCTGGAAGCTATTGCTGAGCCACAGCCAAAGGTTTTAAATTTTGCGTCTTCAATAATTCCAGAATTGCTAACCTTTATCTGAAGTTTCATTACATCTCCGCATGCTGGTGCTCCAACTAAACCAGTTCCAACCTCTTTTGATTCCTTGTCCATGGAACCGACATTTCTTGGGTTCTCGTAATGATCAATAAGATTTTTACTATATGCCATTTTTTTCTCCTTTCAAAAAATTAATGGGCAGCCCAGTTTATTTTAGTTAAGTCAACTCCATCTTGGGCCATTTCCCAAAGTGGGCTTAGAGCTCTCAACCTTTTCACTTCACTTACTATTTTGTTTACAGCATGTTTTACATCTTCTTCTGTTGTAAATCTACCAAGACCTATTCTAAGACTTGTGTGTGCTAGTTCTTCTTCCACTCCAAGAGCCTTAAGAACATATGAAGGTTCAAGAGATGCAGAGGTGCATGCTGAACCTGATGAAACAGCGAGATTTTTAATTCCCATCATAAGTGATTCTCCTTCGATATAAGCAAAACTTAAGTTTAAGTTTCCAGGAACTCTTTTCTCTTCAGAACCGTTAAGATAGATTTCATCACAACTACTTCTGATACCTTCAAGGAAAGCGTTTTTGAGCTTTTCAAGTTTTTTATTCTCAGTTTCCATTTCTTCTGAATAAATTTTACATGCCTCACCTAATCCCACACAAAGAGCTGGAGATAAAGTACCTGACCTCATACCTCTTTCTTGCCCACCACCACTCATCATAGCGGATATCCTAACTCTAGGCTTTCTTCTTACATAAAGTGCACCTACTCCCTTTGGAGCATATATTTTATGACCTGATATACTCATCAAGTCGATATTCATCTGATTTACATCTAATGGAATTTTACCTATTGCTTGAGCACAATCTGTATGAAAAAATACATCATTTTTTTTACAGATTTCTCCGATTTCCTCTAATGGCTGAATTACACCAATTTCGTTGTGGACCCCCATGATGGAAACCAACAAAGTTTTTGATGTAATTGCATTTTTTAGTTCTTTTAAATCAATCAAGCCGTCTGATTTTACAGGAAGATATGTTACTTTAAACCCTTTTTTTTCTGATAAAAATCTACAGGATTCTAATACACATTTATGTTCAGTTACACAGGTGATAATGTGGTTTTTTTTATCACCGTAAAAATCTGCCAAACCTTTGATTGCCAAGTTGTTAGATTCGGTTGCACCTGAAGTAAAAATTATTTCTTTAGGATTTGCTCCAATAATATTCGCAACATTTTCCCTCGCAATCTCCACAGCCTCCTCTGCTTCCCATCCGTAGGAATGGTTTCTTGAGTGAGGGTTTCCATAAATTTCTCCAAAATAAGGTATCATTTTATCTATTACTCTTGGATCAACTGGGGTTGTAGCTTGATAATCGAAATAAATGTTTTTAATCATGTTTATAAACCTTCCTTAGGGACTATTTGGGTAAAAATTTTTTAATTACAATTATAAATTCCATATTACTCATAAATAATTATTTCTCGAATTATTGTCTCTGAACCCTTCCTTATCTTTCAATTTAAAAAAAGACTCGTAACTATCATTAGATACATCTTTGATCGATACCGAACTTAAGAAAGAGGAAATATGATTAGTCAAATTATTCCACAGATTATGTGTCAAACACTTAGATTTTTTTTTTGTGGAAAGACAGCTAGTCTCTATTCCTTTACATCTTGTAATCTTGAGTTCTTCATCAGTTGCATTGATAACGTCATAAATCATAATGAATGAAGGGTCCTTGGCAAAAATATACCCACCCAACGGACCTCTGATGCTTTTAACAATTCCTTTTTTTTTTAACGAAGAAAAGATTTGTTCAAGGAAATTTATAGAAATATTCTGTCTTTGAGAAATTTCGGATAAACTTATCGGCCTGTTACCAGTTGAATTTATCGCCATATCAACTAAAGATGTAACAGCGAATCTTCCTTTAGATGTTAGTTTCATTTCTCACTCTTTTCTTTTTATTTTGTTGTTTTGATTTTTTCAGTTTAATATCAAAAACATCTTTTTTTGGGGTGGTTTGCGAAATTAAGGATTCTAATGATAATATCTTCTCGTTTAGCGAATGTAATTCTTTAAACAAAACAGAAATACTTTTTTTATTTGGATCGTCAATTTTACCTTTTGATATTCCATATGCTTCAAAAGAATCTTTATTAATCGATGATTCAAGTTTTCTAGCTGGCACACCTACGTAAGTCATATTATCAGGTACATCTCTTAAAACAACTGCATTAGCTCCAATTCTTGAGTCATCTCCAATATAAATGGGGCCAAGAATTTGTGCACCTGAACCAATTATAACGTTATTGCCTATAGTAGGATGTCGTTTCACATTTCTTTGAGAAGCTGAATCGATAGATGGAGAAATCCCACCTAAAGTCGCTTGTTGATAAATTGTTACATTTTTCCCAACCACAGAAGTTTCACCTATTACTAAACCAGCACCATGATCAATGAAAAATCCTTCAGCAATGGATGCAGCCGGGTGAATTTCAATTGAAGTAAGAATTCTGGAGATATTACTTAAGAAACGAGCTAAGAATTTTAATTTTATATTCCACAGCATATGACAAATCCTATGAAATAAAAGAGCGTGAAAACCAGAGTATGAGAACACGACTTCCAAGGTTGATCTAGCTGCAGGGTCTCTATGTTTTGCAGCTTTAAGATCAGAATAAATTAGATAAAATATTCCTTTTGACATATTAATTTAATTATAATATATATTATATAAATAATATATCCTACTATTTTAGTCAAGTATAAATGCCAGAAATTTTATTAAACGGCCCCGCAGGTAGACTAGAGGCCCACTACACTCATAATAATGAAAAAGACTCTCCATCAATTTTAATCTTACATGCTCATCCTGGGCATGGTGGAAATATGAATAACCCACTTTCACTGAAATTACACAGATTATTCTCGGATAATGGATTTTCAACTTTAAGATTTAATTTTCGTGGAGTAGGTAAATCAGATGGAGAACATGATGGAAGCGAAGGAGAATTAGCTGATTCAGCAATTGCATTAGATTGGCTTCAAAATCAAAACCCAGAATCAAAAGAGTACTGGATTTGTGGTATATCGTTTGGTGCTTGGATTGGAATGCAACTATTAATGAGGAGACCAGAAATCCCAAAATTTGTTTTGATAAGTCCTCCTGTCGGAAAATACGATTTTAATTTTTTAGCACCTTGTCCAGCATCAGGAATGATAATTAATGCAGAAAAGGATAGCTTAATAGAGGTGAATTTAATAAAGGATGTTGTAAAAAGATTAAATCAACAACAATCTATCAATGTAAAGCAAGAGGTAATAAAATCATCTGACCATTTTTTTTCTAATAATGAAAATAAAGTAATAGAGAAAGTTAAGTCTTATTTTAAAAAAAATAATTAAGGATAAAAAATCTCTCCGCAAATATTTCGTTTTTTGCATCCAGTTGTTGACGGGAAAGCCGAGGGCAATTTTTTTAAGGTTCTTACAGAAATATAACCAAAGGCTGAGGATTCTATAAATGAAGAATTATAACCTAATTCATCTGATAAGAAAATATTCCCACTTCCAATTAAATTTTTAATTTCATCCATAAGGGTTAGATTATGAATCCCTCCGCCAGAAAAAACCCAAAAATCAATTTTTTTTTTTAGCCTAGTTTGAAGTTCACTTATCAATTTTGCTGAAAGGAATGTTAGTGAACGTAAAAAATTATGATTACTTATTTCCTTGCTTTGAGAAAAGTTTGTTAAATTAAAATTTTTTGCATCAAAGGACCTTGGTAAACTTTTTTTAAAATATTTTTTTTTCATCCAGCTGTTTACAAGGTCATAATTTACTTTTCCCTTTGAGGCTATCAAACCGTTTTTGTCAAAGTATTTATTAAATCTCATCATACAAAATTTATCAATTAATGTATTACCTGGCCCAATATCCGAAGCAATCAATTCTGTCTTTCCCATAAGGAATGTAAAGTTTGAAATTCCACCAATATTTATCACAATAATATTCTTTCCATTTTTTGAAAAAATTGCTTTATGAAAAATTGGAACAAGTGGAGCACCTTCACCAAAATTTTCGATATCTCTATTTCTAAAGTTCGCAACCACAGGTATATTAATTGTTTTTGCCAACATTTTTGGATCGCCTAACTGAATCGAGATATTTTTTTTTGGGTTATGAATTATTGTGTTTCCATGAAACCCAACTAAATCAATTTTTTTTTCGCAATCAGATAGTTCTGATAAAAAAAAAGAAATTTTTTTAACTACGAAGTTAAGAAAATTTAATTCAGTTTTATAGTATTTTTCATTTCTAAAAAACTTTTTTTCTAAACAAAAAAAATTTATTAAATCAGAAATTTCATCTCTTATTTTTTTATGAAATTTATAATATTTATTTTTTATTATTTTTATATTTTTTATTCCATCGGTTTTTATTAAGGAAAAGTCTAACCCATCAATTGACGTACCACTCATTATGCCTAAAACACAAAACTCTTTCTTTTTCATATTAAAATATTATAACCACAGTATAAAAGTATAATGAATGATTTTTTAAAATATATTAAATCTAGAGGATATCTCCATCAGTGTACAAACGAAGCTGGAGTTACACTGGCTCTAAAAAAATCTACAACAGGTTACATTGGCTTTGATTGTACCTCTGATAGTCTTCATGCTGGATCATTACTTCCACTTATGCTTTTAAGAATTTTCCAAAAATTTGGTCACAAACCTATCTTATTACTTGGTGGTGGAACAACATTAGTTGGTGATCCATCAGGCAAAGACGAAACTAGAAAAATACTCAGTGAAAAAGATATAAAAAATAATAAAAATAAACTTAAAGAAGTTTTTAAAAAATTTGTTTCCTTTGAATCTTCCAATAATGCTTTATTAATAGACAACTATGATTGGTTGACCAATTTAAAATATATTGATTTTTTAAGAGAAATAGGGAGTAAATTTTCAGTTAATAAAATGATGTCTCTTGAATCTATAAAACAAAGACTAAATAGAGAACAAAATCTTAGTTTTTTAGAATTTAACTATTCATTACTACAAGCATATGATTTTTTAGAATTGAAAAGAAAAAATAATTGTAAAATTCAATTTGGTGGGTCAGATCAATGGGGAAATATAGTTTCTGGAATTGATTTGGTAAGAAAAATTAATAATGAAGAGGTATTTGGAGTAACCACACCTCTTATAACAACTTCTTCTGGGAAAAAAATGGGCAAAACTGAGAGTGGAGCGATATGGTTATCAGAGGATAAATTAGATGTAAATAGTTTTTGGCAATATTGGAGAAACACTTCCGATGAAGATGTTGTTAAGTTTTTATACCTTTTTACAGAAATAGAAAATAAACAAATAGAAAAATTCAAGTCACTCAAAGGAGAGGAACTAAATGATGTAAAAATATTGTTAGCTAATGAGGTAACAAAACTATGTCACGACGAAGAACTATCAAAAAGTGCAGAAAACGAAGCTAAGTTAGTTCTTTCATCAAACGAGTTGAATACAAAAACTTTAAAAAACTCGAAAAATAAAATTATCTTGAAAAAGGATCAAATTACTACGGGCATCACACTAAAGCAAATATTAATAGATCTTAAGCTTTGTACTTCTAATGGAGAAGCTAAAAGACTGATTAATCAAAATGCAGTAAAAATTAATAAAGAAATTATCAGAGACAAAGATTACATCTTAAATCAAAAACTTTTCGTTAAGGAAACTCATCAAAAAGATCAGTATGTTGTAATCTATGTTGGAAAAAAGAAATATGGAATTGTGGAATTAATCACCTAAAAAATTTTTAATAAGGTTTGGAACAAAAACTGAAATTGGATTATATGATATTTTGTATTCATCATCTTCCTTTTCTACCTTAAATTTTGCTCCTATTAAACCATCCTCAGGTGATCCAGCAGTTATAATGTCTCCTACAATAGGAAACTTTGTTAGTAATGTATTAATTGTGTATGCTGGGATAACAGATCCGGTAGTCAAAAAATAATCATTTTCAAATCCTACTACAGTGTCGAACTGAATTCCTAACTCACTACCCCGTAAAAGACTATCTACAACTCTTAATTTATCATTTGAAAATTCGTATTTTCCCTTGAGACTCTCAAAAATTATTCCTCCATCCTTTAATTTTTGAGCCAGACCTTGCAATGAAAACAGGGTAATAAAATTTGCCAAAAAAGGAGCATCTAAAAATACAAAATCTTTTCCTGCAATATTACCCTTGTAGGTTTTAGAATTATTTATTTTTTCCCCCTCTATTTTAAGACTTCCAGTATTAACTTTTAAATTGATGTCAAAAATATTAAATAATCCTGGTGCAAAGTTTGTTTCTAAAAAAAATTTTTTTTTATCCCCAAAATCTTTTATGCTTATTTTATGATAATCTTTTTCTCCATCAAGTTTTACATTTAAATAACTAAATTCATTTTCATCCTTTTTAAAGTTTATATTTGGATTATTAAATTTATTCACACCAATTACGATTTCTGAAAGACTCAAATTAAATTGAATTTTATCAAGATCATGAAATGGTGATTTTTCACCTAGTTTAATTTTAGGCAATGTCATAGTATTACCCTGAATGTTAATCTCGGCAAAATCTTGTTGTTTCATTGTCAATAAAAAATCTTGATTTGGTGTTTTAAATTTCAAAATCTCAATGTTAGTAATTTTTAAATCAGAAAAAATACTGTTGACTTCAATATCTATATTTTTTGTTTTGACATCCAAAAAACCTGAAATTTTCTCTCCGTAAGGGCTAACTACAAATCTAAGCTTTCCATCAGAAAAATTTGCATTTTTTCCAAGTAATGTGGATTCTATGTTGAACTGATCTGTTTCACCAACTCCTTCAAATCTAAAGTCATCTTCCTTTTTTATAAAAGAAAATCTTATGGGTAAAGAGCCTGAGGAATTTTCAAAGTATTCTTGAGGTAAAAGATTTACTAACTCACTAGATTCAATATTTATCTTTCCTTCTATTTCATCAACTATTTGAATTCCTTCCAAAATTTGCTTACCTTCAAAATTTACATTTGTACCTAAAACGTTTCCACTACCTGCAAAATTTACAATATCAGGCTTAACGTTAATTTTTATTTCAAAACTATCTAATCCATATCGACCATCAAATAATTTATAGTATCCATTTATTATTCTAGCATCAGCTAAGTAATTAATTTCCTCAGCCTTTAAGTCTACTAAGAGAGGAAAATCTAATTTTAAATTAAGATTAACATCCCCAGCAATATCCTGTAATTTATTATAATTGTCTTGTTCAATTTCGGTTTGTTTTAGATAATCGGTCACATAACTATTTTCTGATTGAATATCGAGATTTATTTTAGCTTTTTCATTGTCTGTATCTAAATCGTATAAATCTACACTACCAGATGTAATATTCAGACCATTTGAAGATCCACCGTTTATATCAAATTTCACTTTAGAGTTTTCTATGTTGGCGGTGCCGTTAATATCAATTATTTCAGGCATCCCTTCCATGTAAGTAATATTAATATTTTTACATTCAAAAGTTCCAAAAACATCGACTATTTGAATGTTTTGATCTTGAATATTGAAATCAACTTCTAAATTAACATCTTCGAGGGTTCCTGTTGAATTTTCTTTCATCCAATTAAAAGTTGAATTCATTAAATCTTTTGGCCATATTTTAAGAAGATTTTTTACATATATTTTATCAATCTTTAAAAAGAATGATGGGTTTGTTTTTTTGATAATATTTTTTATACCAACTTCGTAATTTGATTGAATGTCATAAAAATTAAAGGATACTGATAGTTCATTGTCATTAAAAACCCCAAAGAATTTATCATTATCAAAATTTAATAGTTTTTCTTTAAAATTAGTTTCATATGACAAACTTCCGTTTAAAAATAAATCAAATTCAAAACTCTCAATTTTTGAATTTCTAGTAATTTCTAGACTTGATTCACCAGAAATTCTTAAATCATTAAAAGAAACTAATCTTTTCGGATAGAGAAAATTTAAAATATCTATATTAAAATTATTTGACTTAAAATTAAAAAAAAAATTATCAGAAAAATCTAGATTTATTGTGACAAAGTTACTTTTAGAGGAGAGCTCACTCAAAAGGATAAATGCAGAATTATTTTTGAAATTTAAGTCAACTAAGTATTTTTGTGAGGCATTATCATCTGCAAATATCAGTATTTTTGAGTTAATAATTTCAATAACATTAAATGTCTTAATAAAAGTTATTTTTTCAGATATAAAATTTTCTAAATTTTTCTCATCGTTTCTAACATTTTCAAAATTTCTTTTATCCCTCAAGGTGATTTCTGCATCAAAAATCTTTATTGAAGTTTGAAAAATATTTTCAGAAAATGTGAAATCCAAGCTAATTAAAGTACTGGGAAGATAAGTTTCATCAATTAACAAATCTTCTATTAATAGCTCAAAGTTTTTGGATGACTTATTAAAACTGATATATATATCACCAATTTCTTTTATATCTATTCTTTTAAAAGTTTTACTTTCTCTATCAAAATAATCGGTAAAGTTAAGCTTTATAGGTTTGTAAGATATTACTAAGGTTAAAATGAATAAAATGGTCAACAAGAAAAGAAATAAAATTGAAAAAAAAAAAGATAGGTTTTTTAAATATTTTATTTTCATAATATTTTTATTTTATTATAACTAACTAATAATAAATTTGACAAAGTATAATTAAATGGAAATTGGACACAAACTTAAAGGTATAAAACTAATCATAAACGATACATCAGTTTTAACTGAAAAAGACTTACTTGGAAAGAAAGTTATAATTTATTTTTATCCCAAAGACGACACTCCAGGATGTACAACAGAAGCTATTGATTTCACAAGTTTTAAGAATGAATTTGACAAACTTGGTGTTATAGTAGTTGGCGTTTCTAAGGACAGTGTAGAGAAGCACTCTAAGTTTATCCAAAAGCACAATCTTGAAATTAAATTAGCGTCTGATGAAGATGGAAGTGTTTGTAAGACTTTTAAAGTTTGGGTAGAAAAATCAATGTATGGAAAAAAATATATGGGAATAGAGCGATCTACCTTTTTATTCGATGAAAATCTAATACTCATACATTTATGGAAAAAAGTTAAGGTTAAAAATCACGTTCAAGAGGTTTTTGATTATATTTCCAATCTCTCTTAAGAAAATTTTGTGAGCTGACTTTCTAAAAACTTTTCTATATCACCATCAAGAACAGAAGATACATCAGACACCTCCGTATTGGTTCTATGATCCTTAACCATTGTATAAGGTTGCATTACATATGACCTAATTTGGTTTCCCCAGCTGATATTACCTTTTTCAGATCTATTTTTTTTATTTTCTTCCTCTTCTTTCTTTATTTCAATTTCATAAAGTTTAGATTTTAGCATTTCCATTGCTAAAGTTTTATTTCGGTGTTGTGATCTACTATTTTGACATTGGACTGAAATATTTGATGGTAAATGCGTAATCCTTACTGCGCTATCTGTTTTGTTAACGTGTTGACCTCCAGCTCCAGATGCCCTGTAAGTATCAATTCTTAAATCCTTTTCAGCAATATTTATATTTACAGAATTGTCAATCTCTGGATAACAAAAAACTGAGGCAAAACTAGTATGTCTTCTAGATTGAGAGTCAAATGGAGATATACGAACTAATCTGTGAACCCCAGTTTCAAGTTTCAACCAACCATAGGCATTTTCTCCTTCAATTTTTAATGTAACAGCTTTTAAACCAGCTTCCTCTCCTATACTCTGATCAATTAATATTAAGGAAAATTTTTTTGATTCAGCCCATCTAGAGTACATTCTAAATAACATCTCAACCCAATCTTGGGATTCAACTCCACCTGCACCTGAATGTATTTCTAAAAGTGCATTTTTATTATCAGCTTTACCGGACATCAGCGTTTCTAAATAAAGAATACTTATTTTTTTTTCTGTTGATATTAAATCATTTTCAAGTTCTAAAAATAGTTGCGGGTTAGATGATTCCTCAGTAATTTCTATCAATTCAAGTGTATCTAAAAAATTTTTCTCAAGATTGTTTAATGATTTAATGAAACTTGACAGGTAATTTTTTTTCTTTAATTTTTTATTAATATTTTCATAGTCATTCCAATCAGTTTCTTTTTCAAGAGTTTCCTCTAAACTTTTTAATTCTTTTTCGATATTTTTTTTTTCAAACAAACCCCCTCAGGTTTTCTAGTAAAACCTTAATCTTATTTGAAATTTGGACCAATTCATATTTCATTAATAAAATCCTTTTAATTGAATATCGGAATCATCAGTTTTCAGATCTAAACTCTTGTCAAAGTTAAAGTTATATTTAAAGGATTCAGTAATAAAATCTCTATTGCTTGGATTTCCAGAGAATAAATCAATATTTATGAACTTAATTGAATCAGGTATATTGAAAGGTCTAGGTTTAGCTTTCATATAACTTTTACTCATAAAATCTTTAAAAATGGGTGCTGCAACTTTCGATCCCGTTTCAAATCTCCCCAGAGATTTTGGTTCATCGTAGCCTACAAATACTCCAACAGTAATTTCAGAATTATAACCAATAAACCACGCATCTTGATTTTCATTAGTTGTTCCAGTTTTGCCGGCAACTTGATAATCAAAAATATTAATATTTTTTGCAGTACCTCTTTCGATTACACCCATCAGAAAAGATGTCATCTGATAAGCAGTATCTTCAGAAATAATTCTCTCCGAGGTATTTAATATTTTTGGCAGATCCAATCTACTAAGTGAAGAGTAATTGTCTGAATTAATTTTACACTTTTGACATTTCCTTTTGTCCCCATTAAATATAATTTTCCCTTTTTTATCATAAATTACATCAATCATTCTCGGGTCAACTCTGTATCCTCCATTAGCAATTGATGCATAGCCAGCTGTAATTTTAAGTAAAGAACTTTCAAGTGAACCTAAAGAACTTGAAATTAATAAAGGAAAATCATCGTAGATACCTAAACGTTTGGATATTTGGGAAACTTTATCTAAACCAACTTGATCTGATAAACGAATTGTCATTAGATTTCTAGATTTTTCAATACCTAATCTTAAAGTGCTAAGACCATAAAACTTATCACCATAATTTGTTGGTCTCCACACACCATCTTTCGACATATCATCAATGACAAATGGAGCATCTAGAACTTTACTAATTGGAGTATACCCATTTTCAAGCGCGGTAATATAAACAAAAGGTTTAAAAGATGAACCTAATTGTCGCTTTGCCTGTGTCACGCGATTAAAAGATGATCCAGAATCATACCCTCCGACCATAGCTAGAACTCTTCCAGTGTAATTATCGAGTACAACCATACCACCGTTAACTTTCGGTATTTGACTGAGCCTGTATGAATCTGAATTTTTATCAAGGGATAAAACTACAACGTCACCAGGCTTAAAAAGTTTTTTTAAATCATTTTTTTTTTTTCTAATTAAAGACATTTGATTTTTAAAAAGCTTAATCTGCTTTTTTTCTTTGTTTATCAAAGTAACGTGATCATTTTTAACTTTTAAAACTAACCCTAACTCATCATCATAAATTCCCTCTGGCTCCTTAAACTTTTCGAAAAGTTCCTTTTTATCCTTCGAACTAAAATTTGTAACTGGTCCGTTCCAACCTTTTCTAAAAGAATACGATTTTAATCCTGATTTAAACGATTCCTCTGCTTTAATTTGCAAGTCTTCATCTAATGTGGTCATAATAGTTAGTCCACCATCATATAATTTTGATTCATTGAACTTAGAAATTATTTCTCTTCTTACTTCTTCTTTAAAAAAGGATGCATTATCGTTAAGAATTTTTTCGCTTTTAGTTAGAACAATTTTTTCATTCAAAACAGAGCTATATGTATCTAAATCTATGAACTTTTCATCAAATAACCTTTTTAAGACCCAATTTCTTCTTTTCATTGCTTTTACTGGATTTCTATATGGATTGTAAGTTGATGGTGCCTTAGGTAACGCTGCCAGCATTGCCATTTCATGAAGATCTAAACTAGCCAATGATTTGTTAAAATAATTCAATGAGGCAGCTGCTATTCCATATGAACCATTACCTAAATAAATTTCATTTAAGTAAAGCTCCATAATTTGTTCCTTTTCCAAAACCTTTTCCATTCTCAAAGCTATGATTATTTCTTTAATTTTTCTTGTATAAGAAATTTCATTTGTAAGAAGAAAGTTTTTTGCAACTTGTTGAGTGATTGTTGAAGCACCTTCAAGTCTCTTATTAGTAAAAGTCTTTAAAACATTTTTGTAAAAAGCCCTTGCTATTCCTTTAAAGTCGATACCAATATGATTAAAAAAATTTATATCTTCGGTCACTAAAAAACAATTTATTAATTCTTTAGGAATTTCCTCATAGCTACTAAAAACTCTATTTTCTGTGGAATAATCTTCAAGAAAGTTACCGTTAGATGTAAAGATTTTTGATACTAACCTGGGTTGATAGTAGGAAAGTTTATCAAAACTTGGTAAATCTTTTCCAAAAAAATAAAAAACAAAAATAACTATGAAAAATAAGCCAAAAAGTCCTATGAGTGTTAAATAAAAAAAATTTAATAAATTTTTAATCATAATAACTAAATACTATTTTTTTCTATCCAATTAAAGTATTTAACGATTGCATTAAGTATATCATCGGAAATTTTATTGTGATAACTTTTGTCAGTTAAAAGTTTCGAATCATGTTTGTTAGAGAGATACCCCATCTCTATTAAAACAGAAGGTATATCAAGAGACTTGAGAACAGCAAAACCAGCAAATCTGTGTGTTCTTTGCAACAAATTCATATCATTTTTAAACTCTTTTATTAAGAAATTTACCAAATGACTTGACTGATTTAATGTTTCTCTTTTTGTTAAGTCTATTAGTATGTTGGTAACCTCAGATGTCTCATCCGAAAGATCCACATTTCCTAAAAAATCAGATTTATTTTCCCTTCTTGCCAATGCAGCAGCCTCTTTGTCAGATGCTTTTTCCGAAAGAGTATAAAGTGATATTCCTCTGGTTCTTTTGTTTCTATTATAATCAGCGTGTAAAGAAATAAAAATATCTGCGTTCGATTGTTTTGCAATCTTTGTTCTTTCCCTTAACTTTAAAAAAATGTCTCTATTTCTGGTTAAAATAACATCAAACTTTCCATTAGACTCAATTTTTTTTTTTAACAATCTACCGACAGCCAAAGTTATATGTTTTTCAAGTTGTTTCCTTACACCCACAGCACCTGAATCTTTGCCTCCATGACCAGGGTCAATAACTATAACTTTTTTTTTCTCTATCTTTCTAAGATAATCAATTACAATTCTAGAATATTTGTTATTTTTTTTTTTAAGAAAGTAAATGTTAGGATTATGAATAACATTTTTAAAGTTTAAAGTTAATGTCGTTTTGCTTTCGTCAAGTTCAATACTGTTTAAATATTCATTGTTTTTTAAGGCATTCTTTATTGATACATTTTTATCAAATCTGATTTCTATCTTTTTCTTAAACTTTTTATTACTGAAAGTTACATCCTCATTTATATCTAGAACTATCCTTTTAATGTCAGAGTTTGAACCAAATCTAAAGTTTACAATCTCTGAAGAAATTAATTCATTACTAGATAGTAAAAATATGATATATAAAACGAATTTAATAGAGACTTTCAATTTAGATTATTTTAATTTATTATACTATATATAGTATTTTTTTTTAAAAAAAATCAATATAATGGAGTTTTTTTTTATTTTTGGTTTCGAATTAAAAAAATCACACAACTACAGAATTAAAGGGTAAGAAAAGATGAAAAAAATATTAATAGATGCGGAAAAAAATGAAGAAGTAAGAGTTGCAATTGTTGAAGGGGAAGGATTAATTGACTATGAAGCGGAAAGGCTTAAAAATGATAGAACTAAAGGAAACATTTACCTTGCAAAAATTGTCAGAGTTGAACCATCGTTACAGGCTGCTTTTGTAGATTATGGAGGAAATAAACATGGTTTTTTAGCGTACAATGAAATTCATCCAGATTATTTTAAAATACCTACAGCAGACAAAAAAAAACTTTTGGAACAAGAGCTCGAGGAATCAAAGCAAATTAACTTAAATGATGACGAAGAGTTATATGATGATAACAATTTTCAGGAAACAGACAGTTCAAGTAGAAAGAAAAGTTTAGAGGTTCAAAAAGGATTTTTATCTAAAGTATTTGATTTTTTTAACTACAAACCACTGGATGATTTTTCTGCACCAAAAATAAAAAAAAGAAAAAATTTTAAAAATCATAATAAAAATAAAAAAATAATTTTTCACAGAAAATATAGTATTCAGGAAGTTATTAAAAGTAATCAAGTTATATTGATTCAAGTTGTAAAAGAGGAAAGAGGTAACAAAGGCGCAGCTGTAACAACAAGGTTATCATTAGCTGGAAAATATTGTGTTTTGATGCCTAACACAAATAAGGGTGGAGGAATATCAAGAAAAATTATTGATTTTAAACTTAGAAAAAAACTTAAAGAAATTGTCAGTAAACTAAGTATCAATAAAGGTATGGGAGTGATAATTAGAACTGCCGGTCAAGCAATGGGTTTGAAAGATATAAAAAGAGACTATAATTCTTTAGTTAAACTTTGGAAAGAAATCACAACAAAAACAATCAAATCTAACGCACCATCTTTGATTCATGAGGAAGATAATTTAATTAAAAGATGCCTAAGAGATTATTTTGATTCAACTTACGATGAAGTTTTAATCAACAATAAAAAAACATATCTAAAGTGTAAAGAAATTGTAAAACAGTATATGCCACAATCTTTAAAATTTTTAAAGGAGTACAAAGATAAAAAACCATTATTTTTTAAGTTTGGAATTGAAAAGAAAATTATTGATACCAACAATCCCATCGTTAATTTGCGATCTGGGGGATACCTCGTTATAAACCAAACGGAAGCATTGGTTGCCATAGATATAAACTCTGGTAAATCTACAAAACAAAGAAATATTGAGGATACTGCCTTTAAAACAAACTTAGAGGCAGCAGAGGAAATTAGCAGACAGCTTAGAATTAGAGACCTTGCTGGATTGATTGTGATAGATTTTATTGATATGTTAGATAGGAATCATAATTTCAAAGTAGAAAAAAAACTTAAGGATTGTACTAAAGATGATAGGGCTAGGATACAAATTGGAAGAATAAGTAATTTTGGTTTATTAGAGCTATCAAGACAAAGATTAAAAGTAACTGAAGACCAAAAAATATCAATTAAATGTAGTCACTGTAATGGTTATGGAAGTGTTCTATCAAATGAGTTTTTAATAAATCAAATTTTAAGAACATTATCAGAAATTAAATTTGATCGACCAAAAGATGAAATTTTTTTATTGTGTAATAGTGCATTAAACGAGAAGCTTAATGAGGTCAAAAATAAACAAATAGCAAATGAGAAACTTTTAAAAATTAGAGTCTTTGATGAGCTTAGTAACCAAGAATTTATTATATGCAAGGAGAATGAAGTAATAATTAAAAACTGTCATTTTAATATTGAAATTGAAGTAATTAATCAAATTTTGAAAGGAAAAAACTTAAACAAAAAAGACAGAAAAGGTGTTAATAAAAAATCTCCAATTCTTAAAGAAAATGATAAAGAAAAAGAATCAGTGATTAATGAAAAAGTCCAAGATATAAAAAATGAGGTCGAAAAAAGAAAAAGCTATAGAGCCAAAGCTATAGATTATAATAAAACAAAGGTCAAAAGAGGTGTAAATAAATCATTGAAATCATCAACCAAAATTTCAATGAAAAAACAAAATATAGAAATTCTTGAAAAACAAAAAAAAGTTGAAAAGCGACAAGGCTGGTGGAATCACTGATCATTAAACCACTTAACTAATTTTTTAATTCCTTTTACAGTTTTTTCTTTTTTTCCAGAAAACGCAAGTCTTATAAAGTTTAAACCATATTTTTTATCGAAATCATTACCAGGTGTTACAACTACACCAGTTTCTTCAAGAATTTTATTAGACAACTCTACAGAATTAACTCCTAATTTTTCAATGTTTAAATAAAAGTAAAACGCACCCTGTGGTTCTTTAAATTTTAGATTTTTTACATTTTTTAACTCCTTAAAAATTTGTATTTTGTTCTCTCTGTATTCATTAACTATTTTGTTAAAATAGTCAAAACAATCAAAAGCTTTTAAGGCAGAATATTGAGAAATATTTCCAGATGAAATAAAAATATTTTGAGATAACTTTAAAAAATTACTTTGAAGTCTGTTAGGTACAACTGCCCAACCTAGTCTCCATCCTGGCATACAAAAATATTTTGAAAAACTATTTATGACAAAAACATTGAAACCAAAATTTAAAATTGACTTTGAGTACTGGCCATACTCAATTCCGTGATATATTTCATCAACAATTAAAACTATTTTATTCTTTTCACAATAATTATAAATAAATTTTAACTCATTTTCTGAAAATACCTGACCATTTGGATTATTTGGGTTAGATATGATCAAGCCATCAAGATTTTTGTAATTTCCTACTTTTTTTAAATCAATCAGGTCTCTATCCGTATCAGATGGATCAATTTCAACTACTTTAATATTTAAAGCTTTAAGAATATTCCTGTAGGCAGGATAAACAGGGTTAAATATTCCTACTTTCATACCTGAATCAAAAGCAGAGATAAAACTTAACAAAAATGCTCCAGATGAACCGTTTGTGATAAAAATTTTATCAGGATCAATATCAACATTATATTTTTTTAAATAGAACTTAGAAATTTTCAATCTTAACTCTCCTATACCATTCGATGGTGTATATCCAGGTAAATTAAGCTTTAAGAGTTTTTTTATTTCTTTAATAATAGGCTCAGGAGTGCTTATTTGAGGTTCGCCTAATTCAAAATGGAAAATTTCCTTACCTTTTTTTTCAAGGTTTGAAGCTTTTGATAACAAGCTCATCACATAAAACGAATCTACATTAGACCTTATTGAGGGAAAATAAAATTTATTGTTCATAAAATATTCTAATCTATTATATATTTATATTTGAAATATGAGATTTTTAAAATTATTTTTATTTCTTTGTATAATTTCAAAACAAAGTTATTCTGCAAACTTAAATGTAGTTAGAGACGCGGAAACCGAAAACCTGTTCAAAGAAATAGCAATTGAACTAATGAAGGATTCTAAGTTTGATGCGAATAAGATAAGTTTTTTTATTGATAACCAAGACTTTATAAATGCATTCGTATTGCCAGGGCAAAAAATTTTTTTAACAACAAGGTTATTAATTGAAAGTAAAAGGATTGACGATATTGCTGGCGTAATTGGTCATGAAATCGGTCACATAATAGGTGGACATTTTACTCAAAGAATAAAAGTAATGGAGCAGTCCTCAATGATAAATATAATTTCATCAATTTTAGCAGCTGGCGCAATGGCTGCTGGAGCTGGGTCAGCAGGAACTGCTCTTATTATGGGAGGTCAAAATCTTGGAACTGGCAGACTTTTGTCATTTTCAAGAACTCAGGAATCATTGGCAGATCAAACTGCAATACGATTACTAAAAAATTCTGGTTTTTCTCTTGAGGGTATGTTGAATATATTTAAAATTCTTGAAAGAAATGAAAGTTTAAAAAAAATTAATCCATATTTTTTAACACACCCTTTATCAAGTGAGAGAAAAAAAGTTATAAAAATGAATTTACAAAATCAGAATAAAAAAAATTTTAAATCCCTAAATTTAAAATTTTCTCTTGTAAAGGCAAAGGTAAATGGTTTTTTCTTAGAAGATTTTGAATTAGAAACTCTATATCCTGATTTGGAGTCTCTTGAAAGTCTCTATGCCTATTCTCTTAGAAATTACAGGGTTGGAAAAATAAATATAGCGCTTAATCTTGTTGATAAATGCATAAAAATTGATCCTAAAAATCCATACTTTCATGAGTTGAAAGGACAAATTCTTTTTGAGAGTGGTAAATCAAATGAATCTGTTTTAGCTTTTAGAAGAGCCATTTTCTTAAAATCTGATGAAAAAAGCTTCAATCTTTTTCTAGCTAAATCTTTATACCATTCGGATGCAAAACAATCTTTTAGTGAGTCAATAGAATTATTATGGAAATATATCAAAGACGATGACTTTCCATATGAGGCTTGGCATTATTTAGGATTGAATTATGGAAAATTAAAAAAGTATGACCTTTCTTCATATGCTTTAGCTGAGAAGTATTTATTAGTCAATCAATTGGATAATGCTAAAATGCACATTAAGAGAGTAAAGCAAGTTTCGAAGGATAAAATTTTGTTGAATAAAGTAATTGATCTTGAAAAAGAAATAAAAAAACGAGAAAATAAATGATTAAAATTTTAATTATAAATGGTCCAAATTTGAATTTACTTGGTGATAGAGAACCCGAGATATATGGACGAAAAACTCTTGAGGATATAGAAAATGAATGTTGTAATGAGTTCAGTAAATTAGATTTAGTGTTTTATCAAAGCAATTCTGAAAGCGAAATTATTGATCGACTTCATTCATCTAATCAGTTTTCCGCTTTAATAATAAATGCAGGAGCTTTCACTCACACTTCCATAGCAATTCATGATGCACTTAAAGCAGTTAAAATACCAAAAATTGAGGTTCATATCTCAAATATTTATTCAAGAGAAGAATTTAGAAAAAAATCTTTTATTAGTCCAATAGTTGATGGTATTATTGCTGGATTTGGTACTAATGTTTACAGACTTGCTATCCTTTCTATCATGCAATTAAAAAAATGACGAAAATAGACAAAAAAATTATTGACATTATTGATTTACTTTCAAAATCAATGACAAAAAATAACTTATCAGAAATTGAAATATCTGATGGTGGTTCTGTTTTTAAACTTAAAAAAATTCTTAAGGAAAATAATGACTTTAATAATAATGAAATATTTGAACAATCAATTTCAAAAAAAAAAGATGAGCCTTCTTCATCCGAGAAAGCACTAAAATCTCCACTGGTAGGAACAGCTTATCTTTCTCCAGAGCCGGGCGCAAAAAAATTTGTAGAAGTTGGACAGGCCGTTAAAATTGGGCAAGTTTTACTTATAATTGAGGCTATGAAAACAATGAATGAAATTACAGCAGATAAAAATGGTGTAATAAAAAAAGTTTTTATTAAAAATGAGTCGCCTGTTGAATTTGGTGAACCTCTTTTCTTAATAGATTAATGCTAAAAAAAATTTTAGTTGCCAACAGAGGAGAGATCGCTCTAAGAATATTAAGGGCATGTAAAGAACTTAATCTTAAGACTGTCGTAGTACATTCAACAGCTGATGAGAAAGAAATGTTTGTGAGGTTGGCAGATGAAAGTGTATGTATTGGACCACCTCAAGTAAAAAATTCTTACCTTAATATTCCTGCTATTATTTCAGCAGCAACTATTGCAAATGCCGATGCAATACATCCAGGAATTGGAATGCTTTCAGAAAACTTCAATTTTGCAAAAATAGTTAATGATCATGGGTTTACATTCATTGGTCCAAATATAGATCATATAGAAAATATGGCTAATAAAATAAAAGCAAAAGCCCTAGCAGAAAAAATTGGATTACCGATTATTCCTGGAAGTACTAAAAATATAGAAACTTTGAAAGATGCAAAAAAAATATCTGAAAAAATTGGTTATCCAATAATAATAAAATCTACCAATGGAGGAGGAGGTAGAGGCATAAAAATTGTCAAAAACGAGAATGAACTTAAAAAAAATCTAGAGCTAGCAAGAAAAGAAGCTGAGCAAAGTTTCGGAAATAATGAAGTATATATAGAAAAATATATTCAAAATCCAAGACATATAGAAATACAAATCATAGGAGATAAATTTGGAAACATAATACATTTAGGGGAGAGAGAGTGTTCTATTCAAAGAAGAAATCAAAAAATTGTTGAGGAATGTCCGAGTCCAGTAATAAATGAAGAAGAGAGAGAAAAGATTTGTGAACTAACTTTAGAAGCGATGAAAAAAATAAAATATTTTAATTTAGGAACAGTGGAATATCTTTACAAAGATGGCAGATTCTATTTTATTGAAATGAACACAAGGCTTCAGGTTGAACATACAATAACTGAACAAGTTTATAACATTGATATTGTTAAAGAACAAATCAAAACATCCAGTGGAAAAAAAATTTCTGTTAAACAAAATGAAGTAAAAAAAAATGGGCACTCAATTGAATTTAGAATTAATGCTGAAAACCCTATAACGTTATTACCCTCCACCGGTATTGTAAGAACATATCATCCACCTAGTGGCCCTGGTATAAGAATTGACTCATCCTTATACACTGGGTGTAATATTAGTTCATTTTATGATGGGCTTATCTCAAAAATTGTATCAACTGGTAATGACAGAATGGAATGCATAATGCGTCTAAAGAGAGCACTTAATGAGTACGTTATTGAGGGAGTTCAAACTAATATTCCCGTATTGAAAAAAATTTTAAATAATAATCAGTTTATCAAAGGAAACTTTCACATAAACTGGATTGATGAAATTATAGATTAAGTCTTCAATGTTTTTATCTCCCGAAATTATCTTAAAAGCTTATACGAGGGGTATTTTTCCAATGTCAGATTCCTTTGAAGATCCTTTTATTTATTGGGTTGATCCACAAATCAGAGGAATAATCAATCTAGATGAATTTAAAATATCAAAGAGTTTGAGGAAAACTTTAAAAAAAAAAAATTATATAATCAAAATAAATAAAAATTTCGACAAAGTTATTAATCTTTGTGCAAAAAATACAAACAGAGAAAAAACATGGATAAATAAACAAATTATCTCCAACTACACAAAATTATTTCAAATTGGGAAAGCAAAATCAGTTGAATGTTATTACAAAGATAAGTTAGCTGGAGGACTCTATGGAATAATAATTGGGAGTATTTTTTGTGGTGAAAGTATGTTTAGTATTGAAAAGGATGCAAGTAAAATATCCCTTGTTTATCTTGCAGCACATCTGAAAGAGGGTGGGTTTAAATTTATTGATACTCAGTTTTATTCAGAACATCTAAAGCAATTTGGTACAAAAAAAATAATAAGAAATGATTTCAAAGAACTGCTATATAATAACAACAAAGCAGTCAAATATTTTCCAGAAAATATTTCAAATGATATCCTTAATTATTTTAAGTAGGTTATTCTTTTTTTAAGAAGATGGGATCTTCAATTAAACATTCTTCCAATCTTATGTCATACATCGCATTAACTGGCAAATTTAAATATTGTGATGATTTGAAGATCCATCCAAGAAATTCCTCGTTACTCCTTGGTGAGTTTGGTATGTGATTTAAAATCGCAATTTCATCTTCCTTTCCATTTATTTCTAACTTTAAACATCTATGAATTATAATTTTGGAATTATCTAATTCTAATGTCTGTGATAAAGGCATAACAAAAAAGTTTTTTTCTGTAGTGATTTTGTTAATTATTCTAACTTTAGCTCCTTGACATTCAATTTCTTTAGAATTTAATTCAAAAGCTAAAAAAAAAACCAAAAATATGAGTTTATATTTATTTTTGAAAAACAATTACTTTTTTCCTAATGAAAAGTGCAGATCATTAACTAAAATTTTTATTTTTTTTTTGAAATCTTCTTCGTCGCAGCCAATTAAAATTGCGTCGTCATAAATGTTTTGCATTAAAGTTTTTAACTCTTCATAATTTTCATTTAAAACTTTGTTTGTTTCGTCACAAGAAATAATTTTATTGTCTTTTGCATACCACAATATCTGATTTTTATTTTTAGACATTAATATAAATTACTGTGTAGCTAAAAAAATGATTTTACTAACTTGATCCTCTATTGATTCAAAATCCTCTACTTCTTCAATTTCCTGATTATCTGAGAGAATCTCGTCTAGGTTGCTTCCAGTTGGTGTAACTGACAAATATTTATTTCCTAAAATTCCATCACTTGCAATTTTGACAGTACTTTCTTTTGGAACAAGAATTTGCTTATAAACCTGAAAATCAACAACTGCGAAATAATCATTATCTAGATAGACGTTGCTTACAACACCAATCTTTACTCCTCTCATTTTAACGTCGTTACCTGAAGATATTCCTCCGGCCTTTAGAAACTTAGCTTTTAATTGATATGTTTCATTATTGTCTGTGTTAACGTTGACAAACTTGAAAAGAAATATCAAAGATACTAATAGTGTAAAAAAACCTAAGATTGATTCAAAATAATTTTTTTTCATATTTTATTCTTTTCTCCAATTTTTATAATATTTTCAAGCAAATCCTGAATTAAAATCGAATCCTCTGTAAAGGAAAAATAGTCTCCATTTTTCATGAAATTATTAGTACCTCCCATTTCAATCATTAGGAATTTTGATCCAAATAGTCCGTCAGTTTGAATAGAAACTGAGGAATCGTCTGAGATGTCGAGGTTTTTTGCAATTTTCATTTTTATTATAGGATAGTTTTTTTTTAGTGCAACCTCCTCAACATAACCAACATTGATTCCAGAAACCATTATTTTGTCACCAGGATTTACACCATCAATTTTATTAAAAGAAGCATATAAGTCATAAAAATTATCGCCATTAGTGTTACGCTTAACAAACATTAGCTCAATCAAAAATACAACAGTGAAAACTCCTAAAAAAAAAGTAACAAATCTTTTATTCATCAGGAGACCATACAGAATAGATATTTTTAACTTTTTTGGTTTTTTTTTTATCTTTATATTCATAAGCAAAAGGACTTCCTGTTAAGTTTGGACTATGATCTTTAAACCAACTAAGTTTATTTTGATTGGATGGTGGTGTTTCTGTCGCGTGATGTAACCAAGCATTCCATTCTTGAGGAACTTTACTAGCTTCAACTATCCCTTTATATAAAACAAATCTTCTCTCTCTGTAGTTGTTTTTCCGACTAAGATTCTTTTTTGTGTAATAAATATTTCCATACTCATCTTTCCCCACATTCTTAGCAAAGAATAAGCAATAAAATTTAAAAAAAATAGAATTGTAAGATAATTTCATTATACTAAATATATAGTTATTATTATATCAATTATGAACAATTTCAAAGAAATAAAAAAGTTTGTAACCTCTTTCTTAAAAAAACAAAAAAAAAACTCCAAAGATTTTCAAAATATAAACGATGATGTTTATGAACTTTTTGTTGAGAAATTTTTAAAAGAATTTAATGATAGTTTTCACGATAATAATTTTAAAAAAAATCAAACTAGAAAAAGAAACAAACTTCCTGACAGAAGAAAAGGATACACTCAGAAAGCTTCAATTAATAATCATAAAGTTTACTTAAGAACCGGCGAATATATGGATGGAAGCATTGGTGAAATTTTTGTTGATATGCATAAAGAGGGTGCAGCTTTCAGAAGCCTTATGAATAACTTTGCAATTTCAGTATCAATTGGACTTCAATACGGAGTTCCTCTGGAGGAATTTGTTGAAGCATTTACATTCACAAAATTTGAACCAAGTGGAGAAGTCAAGGGTAATACAGAAATAAAATTTACCACATCTATTTTAGATTATATTTTTAAAGAATTAGCAATATCTTATCTTGGAAGAGAGGATTTAAGTAATCAAACTACAAATCAAATAACAGAGCTTATACCGCAGCAAGATGAGCTTAACTATAAAAAAGAGCACGCAGAAAATGTGCTTAAAAACTTTACTAGTAAAGGATATGTAAGAAAAAAAAATTTTGACGGTAATCTTACTTTAATTTCCAATAAAAATAATCACAATGATACTGAAAAAATAAAAAATATTAAAAAGTTTGAAGGAGACCCATGCGAAAAGTGTGGAAATTTCACTATTTATAAAGAAGAAAATCAGATAAAATGCTTAACATGTTTTCATAAATTTGATGAATAATTTCTTATCTAAAAAGCTAATTTCGCTTAATATTAAAAAGAGCTCAAAGCAAAATAGTTTAGCAAACTACAAACCCTATGTTATTGATCAAAATCTTGTTTTTATTTCAGGCCAACTACCAATTAAAGAACAAGTACTCTTATTCTCTGGAAAAGTAGGTGAAAGCATAAGTGTTGAAGATACAAAAAATTCAATACAAATGGCTACATATAATTTACTTTGGGTCTTAAGTGATGCAATGGATGAATACAAAAATGTAAAAAAAACAAAATGTATAAATCTAAAGGGATATTTAAACTGTATCAAAAATTTTGAGGAACACTCTATTCTTTTTGATACAGCTTCAGATATTTTAGTAAGGATTTTAGGACAAGAAAGTGGAAGTCACTCAAGAAGTGTAATTGGTGTCAATTCATTACCAAAAAATTCACCTATTGAAATTGATGGTATATTTTCTTTGAAAAACTAGTGAATCTTAGTACTGTCTCATCAATTGAAGAAATCAAAAATTTTTGCAAAAAAAATTTAAATGATTATTCCCCTTTTATTGATTATGAGTTTTATAAAAAACTAGAAACTTCAAAATGCACTAGTCTTGAAACTGGTTGGGTTCCCGAGCATATAGTAATAAAAAAACAAAATAAATTAGCCGGTGTTATACCAAATTATAAAAAATTTAATTCAAATGGTGAATACGTTTTTGACCATATTTTTGTAAACGCATATAATCAGCTTGGCTTACAATATTTTCCAAAATATCTCTCAGCAACTCCTTTTACTCCTGTAAAAAGAAAAAATTTTTTTTATAGTGACACAAAAATTGAACTAAATACTTTGTCTAAATTAATCGTAGAATTTCTTCTCCAAAAAAAAATTCCATCTTTTCACATTAACTTTATTGAAAAAAGTATTTCAAATAGGCTTAAAGAAAATGGATTTTTACAAAGACTAGGAATTCAGTATTATTGGTATAATAATTCATATAAGACTTTTGATTGTTTTTTATCCTCTTTAAAAAGAAAAAAAAGAAAAAATATTATTAAAGAAAGAGATTTCTTAAAAAAACAAAAAATCCAATTTCATATAAAGGAATCAAATGACATAACAACTGATGATATCAATTATTTTTATCAATGTTACAGCAATACAATAAAAAAGAAATGGTCAGTTCATTACTTAAATATTCAATTTTTTAATGAGCTTTTAAAATCTGATTACAAAAAAAAAATGGTATTAATTCAAGCATATGATAAGTCAAGATTTCTAGGCTGTTCATTACACTTCAGAAGTAAAAACAACTTTTACGGGAGATATTGGGGTGCTCTTTATGAAATTCCTTATTTACACTTTGAACTTTGCTACTATCAAGCTATTGAATTTGCTATTAAAAATGAACTTCATAAAGTTGAAGCTGGGGCTCAAGGAGAACATAAAATAGCAAGAGGTTACTTGCCTGAATTAACTTACAGCAATCACTGGTTTAAGAATGACGAGCTTCAGCAAGCAATAAGGGGGTATTTAGAGGATGAAGGAAAAAAAATAATAGAAAATATTGAATTTTTAAATAAATTTTCTCCATTTAAGAACTAAGAGTGATATCTTTTTTCTTTGATTCAAAATTAATTTCAAAATTATCTTTTTTCTTATTAAAACAAACTTTTATCTCACCAGTAACTTCTTTAGATTTTAAAATAAAATCTGATAGCGGGATCTTTATTTTTTGTTCAATTATTCTAGCCATCGGTCTTGCCCCATTTACAAAATCAAAACCTAATTCAAAAAGTTTCTGCTTTGCTAACTTACTAACATTTAAATTTAAATTTTTATCAATTAACAAAGATTCTAATTCCATTAAAAATTTATCTACCACTTTCATGGAATTTTTTTTACTTAACATTCTAAAATTTACAGTCGCATCTAACCGATTTCTAAACTCTGGGCTAAAAAATTTATTAATTGCGCTTTTATTATCTATTTCAGAAAAATTACCTAAAAAACCAACTTTTTCTTTTATTATTTCATTCGCACCAATGTTACTAGTCATAATTAATATTACATTTGTAAAGTCAATATTTTTTCCCAAATGATCTGTTAATCTTCCATAATCCATAACCTGTAAAAGGATATTAAAAAGATCAGGATGCGCCTTTTCAATTTCATCCATTAAGACTACTGAGAAAGGATTTTTATCAATTGCATCTGTTAGAAGTCCTCCTTGGTCATAACCCACATATCCTGGTGGGGCACCTATTAATTTAGAAACACTGTGTCTTTCCATATACTCGGACATATCAAATCTTACAAAATTTATTTTCATTATATTTGCTAATTGTTTTGCCAGCTCAGTTTTCCCAACTCCAGTCGGACCTGAAAATAGGAATGAACCAATTGTTTTTTCCTTGTTTCTTAAACCAGCTTTTGACATTTTTATTGCAGATGAAACAATTTTGACCGCATCATCTTGTCCAAAAATAAGAGTTTTCAGATCTCTTTCTAAATTTTTTAGTTTTACTTTTTCATTTGCACTAATTGAGCTTTCGGGAATATTTGCAATCTTAGAAACCGTCTGTTGAATATCTTTGACACTCACATTTTTTATTTTTCTTTTTTCATTAATTTTTATTGATGCTCCGGCCTCATCCATAATATCTATTGCTTTATCAGGAAGTTTCATATTCAGCAAATACTTTTTTGAGAGTTTTACAGCTTCAGTTGAGCAATTTTCTTCAAAATTTACTTGATGAAAATCCTCATAGTATTTCTTTAAGCCATTTAAAATCTTTATAGAATCTTCTACGGTAGGTTCATCTACATCTATTTTTTGAAACCTTCTACATAGTGCCCGATCTTTTTCAAAATAATTTCTATATTCCTTATAAGTAGTTGAACCAATACATTTTAGGTTACCACTAGTCAAAGCTGGTTTAAGAATATTTGAAGCATCTATAGAGCCTGAACTTGTACCACCTGCTCCTATAATAGTGTGAATTTCATCTATGAATAAAATATTGTTATCGTTTTCTTGAAAATAATTTATTAATTTTTTCAACCTTTCTTCAAAATCACCTCTAAAACGTGTACCTGCTAATAATCCTCCTAGGTCCAATGAATAAATTGTTACATTTCTCATATTTAGTGGAACCTCATTGTTAACAACTTTTAATGCGAGTCCCTCTGCTAAGGCGGTTTTACCAACTCCTGGTTCTCCAACAAAAATAGGGTTATTTTTATTTCTTCTAGAGAGTACATGGATTGTTCTTTCAATTTCTTTTTCTCTACCAATAACGGGATCAATTTTTAGCTGACTTGCTTTTATATTCAAATTAGTACAGTAGATATCTAGAAATTTTTTATTTTTTGATTTATCATCTTCATCCAATTTATCTTTAACGTCACCAAAATCTTCGGTCTCTTTTTCATTATTGCCATGAGACAGGTATTCTACCACATCAAGTCTACTTAAATTTTGTTTTTGCAAGTAATAAACAGCATGAGATTCTCTTTCGCTAAATATTGCTACCAACACGTTTGATCCATTTGCTTCTTCTTTACCAGAGGACTGAACGTGTATAACAGCTCTTTGTATAACTCTTTGAAAACCCAGTGTAGGTTTTGCCTCGTTATTAAGATCTTTAGAAGTCAAATCTTTAAGTTTTGTCTCTATAAAGATTTCAAGATCTTGTTTTAGAGAACTGATTTTAATGTTGTGCGCGTTTAAAATTCTGACAACATCTCTATCATCCGTCATCGCGAGTAGTAGGTGCTCTAAAGTCATGTACTGATGATTGAAGGATTTGGCTTTTTCTTGAGCTTTTTGTAAAGTTTTTTCAAGTTCGTCTGATATCATTATTCAGGCTCCATTATACATTTCAAAGGGTGTTGATCACTTTTTGCTCTATTTGTGACGGTAAAAACTTTGGTCTCTGCAATTTCTTTCGTAAATATACCGCAAACCCCAGAGCCTTTTTTATGAACCATTAACATAATATTAATAGCGTCGTTTTCTGTTTTTTTAAAAACCTCTCTCAATAGTTTCACAACATATTCCATGGGTGTGTAATCATCATTTAATAGGATAACTTTGTAAAGTTTTGGTTTTTTTTTCTTAACTTTAGAAATAACTAAAGTTTGGGATGAGGGAGTTTTTAATTCATCATTCATAGCTAAATAGTAATATTATTAAATTAGAAAGTTAGGATCAACTTTTCAACCAAATATTTTTTGATCAAAATTATAATCTATTCTATTAAGCTGATTTAAAACATTTTTTTTTTGCTTTTCAAGGCCACTTTTCGACTCTGATTCGCACCTTACTACCAAGGCTGGTTGTGTGTTTGAAGCTCTTAAAAGCCACCATCCATCATCATCTGAAACCCTAACCCCATCAATATCAATAACATTTTTGTTCTCTTTTCTTAAATTTTCTGAGACAATTTTTATGACATTAAATTTAAACTCATCTTCACATTCTATTCTTATTTCAGGTGTGTTAAAAGCATTTGGTATTTCGTCTACCAACTCAGATAGTTTTTTTTCGTTTTCATTTAAAATTTCTAAAACTTTAACAGCTGAATAAAGTGCATCATCAAAACCATAATAACCCTCTGAAAAGAAAATATGACCACTCATTTCACCTGCCAAATGTGCATCGAATTTTTTTAAATTATTTTTTACATGACTATGACCTGTCTTGGACATAATTATCTCTCCTCCTAAATTTTTAATTTGATCAAATAGAACTTGGCTGCATTTAACATCAGCAATTACTTTGATTTTCTTTTTATTTAGCATTTGTTTTGCCAGTAAAAGAAGAACCTTATCTCCTGGAATAACTCTACCTCTATCATCTACAACACCAAGTCTATCCCCATCACCATCAAATGCTAGTCCAACATCTAAATTGTTTTTAAGTATAAAATTCTGACAGTCTTCAAGGTTTTTTGACTCAGAGGGGTCTGGATGATGATTAGGAAAGTTTCCGTCAATTTTGTCATACAAAATTATCTTTTCTCCTTCAATTTTATTTGATAGTTTTTTCATTAATTCTCCAGCGGATCCATTTCCAGCATCCCAAACTATTTTAATCTCTTTTTTTTGTGCGAAATCTTTAACTAATCTTGATAAATATTTTTCTTTAATATCAATTTTTCTTTTTTGGGCTTTAAAAGTTTTAAATTCAAAATTTTCTGCTTCTTTTTTAAGAATTTGTAAATCTTCTCCAAAAAAAGGTGAGTGATTATAAACAATCTTGAATCCATTGTGAGTTTTTGGGTTATGAGAGCCAGTAACAATTATACCTGCACCTACATTCATCTCAGCGCATGAATAGTAGAGCATAGGAGTTGGACCAAGCCCAATTTCATTTACATTGGTCCCAACTTCCATAAGACCATCTATTAGACTTTCTTTAAGTTTTAATGAGGAATTTCTTCCATCATATGCAACATTAACCACACCATTTTTACCAACCTTTAACCCAAACAAATTACCTAATATTTTTGCATCCTCATCAAAAAGTGTTTCATTATAAACACCACGGATATCGTATTCTCTTACAATATTATCATTAAAAGTATGTGAAACTTTTTTATTCAAAACTTCTACCTAAAGAATGATACTCAAAACCCATATTACTTAACTCAGTTGGGTTGTAAATATTTCTCAGATCAATAATAACTGGTTTTTTAAGTTTTTTCTTAAGCATTTTCAAATCTAATGCTCGAAATTGATTCCATTCAGTTAAAATCACCAATGCATCAGAATTTTCACTTGCATCATATGAGTTTTTACACCATTCAATATTTTTTGAAAATTTTTTAAAATATACTTTTGCTTCTTGCATTCCCTCTGGATCAAAAACTCTCAAAAAGCAATTATTTTTTATCAATGCAGGAATAATATCCAAGCTGGGGCTATCTCGCATATCATCTGTGTTAGGTTTAAAAGTTAAACCAAGAATTGAAATTATTTTCTTGTCTTTATTTTTTCCAACGATGTTCAAAACTCTTTTAAACATATTTTTTTTTCTTCTATCATTACTTTTCACAACATGCTCAACCAATCCCAGTGGCGCATTATAATCTTGTGCAGTCTTAACGATTGCTAAAGTATCTTTTGGAAAACATGATCCACCATATCCAGGACCTGGATGAAGAAACTTTTTACCTATCCTTCCATCCAAACCTATACCAGTAGAAACATCACTAACATTTGCACCTACTTTTTCGCACAAATCTGATATTTCATTAATAAATGTTATTTTTGTGGCTAAAAAAGAATTAGCTGCATATTTTATTAACTCAGCTGTTTCTCTTTGAGTAAATATAATTGGTGTTTCCAACAAATAAAGTGGTCTATAAAGTTCTTTCAAAATATTTTTTGCTTTCTCAGATTTGCATCCAATGACAACTCTATCTGGCCTCATAAAATCATTAATAGCAGATCCCTCTCTCAGAAATTCAGGGTTAGATGCCACATCAAAGTTAAGTTTTGGGTTAATTTTTTTTATAATATCGTGAACCTTTTTTCCTGTACCAACCGGAACTGTTGACTTATTTACAATGACTGCGTACTCATTTAAACTTTTTCCAATTTCTCTGGCCACATCAAAGACGTAGGATAAATCAGCATAGCCATCACTTTTTCTGGAGGGTGTTCCCACTGCTATAAAAACAGCGCTAGTATTTTTTAAAGATTTTTTAAGATCAGTCTCAAAACTTAATCTTTTTTGGTTAATATTTTTTTTTACAAGTTCGTCTAACCCAGGTTCGTAAATTGGGATAATACCATTTCTAAGATCTTTAATTTTTTTTAAATTTTTATCAACACATGTGACGTTGACTCCAAACTCTGCAAAACATGTTCCAGAAACAAGACCAACATAACCGGTGCCAACAATTGTTACTTTCATAGTTTTCTCAACATACCTTTTAAATTGGATTTGATATCACCATCGTTAAGACCGAAGTTAATATTAGCTTCAATAAACCCAAATTTACTTCCACAGTCAAAACGTTTACCATTAAATTCAATTCCATATAACCCAGGTTTATCAGTTAGTTGGACTAGACTATCTGTAAGTTGTATCTCATTTCCATAGCCTTTTTTTTGAAGAGATAAGTAATTAAAAACTTTTGAATTTAATAAATATCTTCCAACAACTGTTAAATTAGAAGGAGCTTGACTATACATTGGCTTTTCAACTAAATTTGAAATGGAGAAATAATTTTCATATCTCTTTTTTATTTTAATCACTCCGTATTTTGATACCTCTTTTTTGGGAACACTTTCTAAACCTAAAACTGAACCACCATTGGTTTTTAAATGTACTCTCATTAATTGTTTTATGGCGGGTATTTTTGACAAAATTATGTCATCAGGAAGAATAACAGCAAAGTTTTCATTAGTTCCAATAAACTTTCTTGCACACCAAACTGCATGACCGAGCCCTTTTGGTTCATCTTGAATTACAAAAGAAAAAGAGCCTAATTGATTTTGAGATTGCACAAGACCTATTTGATCTATTTTCTTTTTTTTCTTTAGAGCGTTCTCCAATATTTCCGACCTGTCAAAATGTTCAATGACAGAGTTTTTGTTAGATGAGATCACAAAAATCATCTCTTCAATACCTGCCTTTGAAGCTTCGATCACTGCCCATTCAATAACAGGTCTATCCAGAACGATTAGCATCTCTTTAGGAATAGATTTTGTTGCGGGTAAAAATCTTGTTCCTAAACCGGCTATTGGAAATATTGCCTTTTTTATGGATGACATAAGAGGAGAGGTTAATAAAAAAACAAAAAAAACTCAACCTAAAAGAATATCTCTAGCCTCATTTAATTTTTTAGTTATCCAATCTGATCCACCAAGGTCGGGATGATTTTTTTTCATCAAATTTTGGTAGCTTTGCAAAATTTCTTTTTTTGAAGCACCTTCAGTCAATCCTAAAATTTGATAAGCTTCTTTTTTTGTAATTGAATTATTTCTATGTTTTGAATAATTTTTTTTGAGAAAAATTGTTGCTATAAACTGTAAAATATTACCCCACCTGTACAAAATTAAAAAAATAGCAGGTATAGTTGAAATTATTGCTGGGAAGAATCTCATTAAGTAAATTACAATTGATATGAGAATAAAAAGAATTACTATTTTTGAGTATTTTTTGAAAATTTTATTTGGTAGATGAATAAACTCCAAAAAAAAATACATCAAAATAGCTATTAAAATAATTATTGCAACAATATAATAAAACATAAATATCCTTATGAAAAAATATAAACTTTTATATTTCGTTAGTGAAGACGAATATTTTATTAGTCATAAAATTGGACAAGCCATCAGTGGATTCAAGATCTTTAACGAAATAACAATCATTAGCAGATTTTCAAAGCACTTAAATAAAATTAAATCGTCGGGTTTTAGAACAAAAAACATAAAATTTAATAGAAGTTCAGTCAATTTGTTACAAAACCTTACAGTGTTCCTTAATTATTTTTTTTTTGTAAACCGTTATAAACCCTCTGTGATACAGTGTTTTGCCCTAAAACCAATTCTCTATGCAGTTATAGCTAATTGTTTTTTAAGAAATAATACAAAACTTTTATGCTGCGTAGTTGGGATGGGATATCTTTTTATAAATAAAAATTTATTCACTAAACTTTATAAAAATCTTTTTTTTATGTTTTTAAGGTCTTGCATAAACAGGAATGTGTTTTTCATATTCCAGAACAAGGATGATTTATCTATTTTTAAAAAACAAAGGATTCTAGAAAAAAATATACCAATAATAATAAAAGGTTCTGGAGTTTTCACAAAAAAATTTAAAGAGGGAAAACAAAAAAAAATTTACGATTTAATATTTCATTCAAGAATTATAAGAGATAAAGGTATTTTCGAAATCATTGATGCACTAAAAATTCTTAGAAATAAAAATATAAATTTAAAAACATTAATCCTTGGTAATCCTGATAATAAAAATAGATCCTCCGTTACTCTAAATCAGTTAAATTTTTGGGTTAAAGAAAATTTTATTATATGGAAACCTAAAGTTGAAAACGTAATTCCTTTTCTCCAAAAATCAAAAATATCAATTTTACCATCATATCGTGAGGGTTTACCTAAAAGTTTGTTGGAAGCAGCAAGTTGTAAGCTTCCATTAATTTCAACAAATGTTCCTGGCTGTAGAGAAATTTGTAAGAATAACTTTAACGGCTTTTTAGTTAAACCCAAAGACTCAGATTCATTAGCAAAGTGCATTGAAAGGTTAATTTCTGATGAAAGGCTCATGAAAAAATTCGGAGCAAATAGCAGAAAGCTAGTCCAGCAAAGGTTTAGTGCTGATATTGTATTTAAAAATTTTTTAGATATTTATAGTAAGGTTCTTAAAAAAGACCTTTAATATTTCCATCCTCGCCAACACAAACTTCATAGGCAGCTGGTTTTTTTGGTAAGCCAGGCATTGTCATTATATCCCCAGCGATTGCAACTATAAACTCGGCTCCAGCTGACAATCTTATTTCACGAACATTAATTGAATGACCGCTGGGAGCGCACTTTTTCGTTGCATCTGTGCTAAAGCTATATTGAGTTTTTGCCATGCAAACTGGAAAACTCTCAAAACCAAGTTTACTGATTTCATTCAATTTTTTTTCAGCTTGTGCGGAAAATGTTACATCGTTCGCTCTGTAAATCTCTTTACAAATTTTATTGATTTTATTTTTTGGATCATCTTTATCTTCATACAAAAATTTTAGATCAGATTTATTATCATCAATAGTTTCAATTACAGCCTCTGCTAACTTTGCAGCTCCTTTACCTCCTTCTGCCCAATGTTCAGCAAGGACAGCATTAACTCCTGCATTTTTGCAAACTTCTTGTACTTTGGATATTTCGCTATCAGTATCAGTGGGAAATCTATTTATTGCAACAACTGTCGGTAAACTGAATTTAGAGAGATTTTCAAGATGTCTGAGAAGGTTTGGAAGTCCTGATTCTAATGCGTCAAGATTTTCTTCTCCTAAATTTTTTGGATCTGCATCTCCATGCAATTTTAATGCTCTTACAGTTGCTACAACAACTGCACATTTTGGTGACAACCCAGCCTTTCTACATTTTATATTTAAAAATTTTTCTGCACCCAAATCAGCACCAAAACCAGCTTCAGTTACAACATAGTCTGCTAATTTCAGAGCTGTTTTGGTAGCAATGACAGTATTACAACCATGAGCAATATTGGCAAATGGACCTCCATGAATAAATGCCGGGTTATTCTCTAATGTTTGAACTAAATTGGGTTTCAAAGCATCTTTTAATAGAACGGACATCGCCCCATCTGCTTTAATATCCCTGCAAAATATAGGTTCATGATCTCTTGAATAACCTACAACAATTTTTCCAAGTCTTTCTTTCAAATCTTCAAAATTCTTTGATAAACAAAGTATTGCCATAACTTCTGATGCAACAGTTATGTCAAAGCCATCTTCTCTTGAATGACCATTTGCAATACCTCCCAGTGAGTTAACAATTGACCTAAGAGCCCTATCATTCATATCGACTACTCTTCTCCACGAAACTCTTCTTGGGTCAATCAGAGGGTCAATATTCCAGTAAATATGGTTGTCAATCATAGCTGACAACAACATGTGCGCTGAAGTTATAGCGTGAAAATCTCCAGTAAAATGAAGATTTATATCTTCCATTGGGACAACCTGAGCATAACCTCCTCCAGCAGCTCCACCCTTCATTCCAAAACAAGGACCCAGGCTTGGTTCTCTTAGCGCAACCATTGCATTTTTCCCAATATGATTCAAACCGTCAGTAAGACCAACAGAGGTGGTTGTTTTACCTTCTCCAGCTGTTGTTGGTGTCATTGCTGTCACAAGAATTAATGTACCATCTTTTCTTTTTTCAAGCTCATCTAAGCCATTTTCATTGATCTTCGCTTTATAATGTCCAAAAGGAATTAGATGCTCATCATCAATGGATAATTTTTTTTTTGCTAGATCAATTATCTTTTCTTTTTTAGCTTCTCTTGCTATTTCTAAATCCGTTTTGTAATCAGCCATAAATATTATTTTAAAACATTTGATTGCATTGATCTACATTTTTTTAAATTCAATTGGTCGATAGTTTCAGCTTTTAATGATTCGTCAATCAAAAATTTATTTTGAATCTTGTACGCCTCGTTTTCTCTAAAGACATTTTGCATTTCACTCCCTGATTGATGCTGAAACACATGGATCATTTCATGTAATAAAATTGATTGATTACACAAATGGTTAAAATCTAATTTAGCTATATAAATTATATTTGGAGCTGAAAAAAAAGCCAGAATTGGACACTTTCCTCTACAAGCCATAAATTGTAATTCTTCCAAATTTAGGGCAACTATTTCTAAGTTTAATAAAAATTCCTCGTAAATAGTATTTTCATTTATCCAACTTATTAAAAATTTTACTATTTCTTGATCTATCATATCTTTTATAATTAAATTAAATATATGGATTTTTAAATATATTTGTAATTTAATACTCTAATTATGGGTAGCAAAATTTCATCAAAAACGGCAAAAATTCTAATTGAAACAAAATGTGTAGACTTTAGTCTAAAGAAAAAATTTTTACTTACCTCAGGAAAAAAAAGTCCGATTTACTGTGATTGTAGAAGGTTAATTTCTTTTCCTGAACAAAGAAAAAAAATCATAAACTATGCTGTAGAAAAAATTAATAATGATCGTACGTGTAAGAATATTCATAACATTGCTGGTGGTGAATCAGCTGGAATACCTTTTGCTTCATTTATTTCTCAAAAAATGGATTTACCACTATCTTACATTAGAAAAGAAAAAAAGAAATTTGGAAAAAACTCGCAAATTGAAGGAATTATAAAACCGTCACAAAACGTTTTATTAGTTGAAGATTTAATGACTGATGGTGGAAGCAAAATGAAATTTATAGAATCAATTCTTAAAGTAAAGGCAAAAATTAAAGCTATTTTTGTAATATTTAACTATGGTATAAATATTGATTTTTTAGAAGTTAATAGAAAAAAAATTAATATTATTTATCTTGCCACATGGCATGATGTTCTCAATGAAAGTACAATTTCAAAAAAATTGTCTGATAAAGATAAAAATGAAATTATCAAATTTCTTCGATCAGTTGGTGTTAAGAATTTAGAACCTGGATATTAAGTAAGTAAAAAAAAATGGAAAATCAAAAATTCAGTAAAATTATAAATCTTATTGAAAAACAAAAATATCAGAAAGCAGAGATACTTTTTAAAAGAATTACTAAAGAATTTCCTTATGAAGAAAATTTAAAATATATGTATTTTGATGCTTTATTCAAAAAGAGACAATTTGATAATATTTTGAATTTTATAAAAAAAATAAACTATAGTTCAGATGATTTAAATATTTTAAAACTCAAAGCACTATGCTATTTGGAAAAAAACTTACCTGATAAATCAATTTATTATCTTCAGAAGATCGTAAATATTAATCCAGAACCAATTATATTTAACTATTTAGGTATAGCTAATGCTAAATTAAAAAAATATGATCAAGCAGAGAGTTTTTTTTTAAAATCATTATCTTTAGCTGATAACGATTTAACTTTGATCAGAAATTATATAAATTTTCTTAGAGATATATATGAAACTGTCAAAGCCGTAAAATTCTTAAATAATCAATACTCAAAACACAAAAACCCCGAGTTTATCATTTTAATAATTGCTATTTTAATGGATGAAAAAAAGCATAATCAGGCCTTGAAATATTTTGATATGGCTGAGCAATTTTTTCACAACAACAGGAACCTTATGTTTATTAAAGGAGTAATTTACTCGGAACTTGGAGAAAAGGTAAAAGCAATTAGAATATTTGAAAAAATAATTAAAAATGAAAACTTTTTCGGTCCAGCTTTTAGATTGTTGAGCTTATTAAAATACAAAATCAACCGCGAAACTTTAGATGCAATAGAGAACTATTTAGATAAGTCGGAGAAGGATGGGTTAAATGAAATTCATTTGGGCTTGGCTTTATCAAACTTTCTAGAAAATAACGGAGATTTTGAAAAAAGTTTCTTTTATCTAAAAAAATATAACTCAAAATACAAGAAAATCGTCAATTTTGATCAAAACTCAATGATTGATAAATTCTCAAATATAAAAAACTTTTTTAAAAAACTTTCAAGAGAAAAAATTACTGTAAGTAATGTAGATCAAAAAAATCCAATTTTCATTTTAGGTATGCCTAGATCCTCAACCTCTTTGGTAGAACAAATAATAAGCTCTCATAGTAATGTATTTGGATGCGGGGAACTAACTTTTATTGGAAAGGAAATTTTTGATCTTTGCGAAGACAAATTAGATTCAGATAGAATACAATCATTTAAGAAAAAATATTTTTCAATGATTAACAATATTGCTGATGAATCATTTTTTTTTACTGATAAAGCACCGCTCAATTTTTTATTTATGGGAATAATTTCAATAATTTTTCCTAAATCAAAAATTATTTTGTGTGAGAAAAATAGAATGGATAATTTAAATTCAATTTATAGAAATTTTTTTCCATCAGGTATTGATTTTTCATATGATTTAGACGATTTAATTTTTTTTAATTCATTTTATAATAATGTAATTACTTATTGGGAAAACGAAAAAATTAATTTCTATAAATTAAATTATGAAAGTTTAATTAATAACTTTACCGACGAGGTAAATAAACTTTTTAAATTCTTAGGATTGAATGTTGAAAAAGAATGTCATGAATTTTATAAAACAAAAAGAGTTGTAAACACTGCCAGTTTTTCTCAAGTTAGAAACCCAATTTTTAAAGAATCAGTAAACAAATGGAAAAATTATGAAAAAGAGTTACAAAAAGTTTTGTCAAAGTTAGATTTGTAAAAAAAATATAAAAGTTCAAATATAATTAATTTGTGTAAATCAAAAGTTTGAAATTTTCCCCTTGAATGTTGTTGATGCTATTGCCTTTTTTGTTTTTTTTATTGCGCCTGATAAAAAACTTTTTCTTCCGCTTTTTACAGCCAAACTCATAGCTTCAGCCATATTAATTGGATCGTGTGATCTAGCCACAGAAGAGTTTAATAGCACACCATCGAAACCTAATTCCATAATTCTGCACGCATCACTTGGACTTCCTATACCTGCATCCACAAAAATTAGTCCCTTGCACATTGACCTTATGATCTCAAGGTTGTGTTCGTTTCTTATTCCAAGACCAGAACCAATTGGTGAAATTAATGGCATTACGACTTCACAACCTAAATCCTCAAGTCTTTTACACAACATTGGGTCGTCAGAGCAATAACAAAAAATTTTAAATTTTTTTTTTATCAAACTTTCACAAGTTGAATAAAGTTCAATTGGATCTGGTAATAGCATCTCATCCTCGCCAATCAATTCAAGTTTTATCCAATTCGTATTCATGGATTCTCTTGCAAGTTCAGCTGTTAGAACTGCCTCTTTTTTTGTATAACACCCAGCAGTGTTGGGTAGAAGAGTAAATTTTTTTTTAATTTGATCAACAAAAAAATCCTTTTGGTTTAAACCTAATCTTCTTACTGATGTTGTAATAATTTCTGACTCGGCTGTTTCAATTGACTTATTCAGTACATCAATATTTGGAAATAATGCTGTACCCAAAATCAATCGTGAATTAAAAAATTTTCCATCAATTTTTAACTTATCTGTGGTTTTCACATCACCCTCCAAAAAATGGCTGTACGATCTCAATGACATCTCCATTGAGAATTTTTTTCTTTTTCCAATCAGACTTTTGAACAAGTATATTATTTACAGCCACAGCAACTTTGATTTTTTTGTCTTTGAGAATTTTTTTAACCAGATCATCTAGATGAAACTCCATTTCATCAATTTTCAATTCATTCCCATTTACTATACAAATTTTTTTGAACATAAGAAATAACCTCTTATAAGTTAAATCTTTTAGGAGAAAAAAAACAGTACTTATTTGGAATTTTTTTTTCTAAGACATAGTCCAAAACTATCTTAGCTGTAATTGGTCCTAACAATATTCCGTGTCTGTGGTGACCAAAAGAGCAAATTATATTTTTTTTATGCTTTAACTCGCCTATTATCGGATTTCCATCCACAACGGTAGAACGAAGTCCGGCTTTAACCTCTTGATACTTTAATTTTTCCAGTTCAGGTAAAGATTCCCACAAATGCTTGCTTAAAAAAAATATTTCATCTAGTGTCACATCTTCCTCAAACCCCTTTTCGTCCTCTGTTGCACCAACTGCCAGTTTTTTTCCTTTTCTTGGTGCTACATAAATATGCTTAAACCATAAGTTGTTCTTAAACATATTTTTTTCAGTTTTAAAAATCATTGAAACACCTTTAACTGGCCTCATTGGAAATGAGATATTCTCAGATTTTTCAAGTAACTTGTTACTCCATGCCCCACAACAGATAATCAATTTTTCTGCCGAAAATTTTAAATCATCAATTTTTAAAATATTATTAACAAATTTAAAGCTTTGTAAGCTTCTTTTCTTTTTAATAATCCCACCCATACTTAAAATTTTCTTTTTCAAAAAAAATTCTAATAGTTTGGGTTCAACTTGATTGTGTTCATTAAAAAGTAAAGAGCCTTCTATGTTAGAGTTTAAATTTGGTTCAATTTTTAATGTTTCTTTCTTATCTAAAATCTGCGTTTCATAACCGATCCTACTTATAAATTGTTTTTTAAATTTGATCTCCTCTAATTCATCGAGATCTTTAGCAATAAGCAATGAAAAGTTTTTTTTTAAACCAACTAAGTTTGCTAATTTATTTTCTTTAAAATCCTTATCCCACAATTTTTTGGAATCAATCATCAATGAGAGAAGTTGGTTTTCATAGGGTTTTGTTTCTATGAGAGGTGCCAACATCCCAACTGATGCAGAAGTAGCATTTGCCGAAACATCTAATGTATCGAAAATCAAAACTTTTTTTTTGTTTTCAAGTAATTTTTTTGCAATAAAAAGACCTATAATTCCTGATCCAAAAATAACAATCATCTAAAAACCATTTTGTTTATTCTGATATAATACTATATAATTACTGATACTATGAGTGATAATTTAAACCTAAAAAAAAAGTTGAGTAAACTCGCATTCGAAGTTACCCAAAATTCTTCTACAGAGAGAGCATTCAGTGGAGAGTTTAATGATTTTTTTGAAGATGGGAACTATCATTGCATTTGTTGTGATGCAAAATTATTCAGTTCCAAACATAAATTTCTGTCCAAATCTGGGTGGCCTAGTTTTTTTAAAGCAATTGATAATGTAATTAAATATACCGAAGATCAATCCTATGGAATGACTAGAGTAGAAGTGAGTTGTAAAAACTGTAACGCACACTTAGGACATGTTTTTGACGATGGGCCTTTACCAACAAATAAAAGATATTGTATAAACTCCGTATCTTTAAGCTTTAAAAAAAATGACTGATTATAAAAAAATTTTTAGGGAATCCTTAGAGGAATTAAAAAAGGATGGTAACTACAGAATTTTTGCCGATTTAGAGAAAATAGCTGGTAATTTTCCTCAAGCATTAAACTACAAGGATAACAGTGTTTCAGAAGTCACTGTTTGGTGTAGTAATGATTATCTCGGCATGAGTCAAAACGATATTGTGATCGAAAGTATGATTGAAGCTGTTAAAAAAGTGGGAGCAGGTTCAGGTGGAACTAGAAATATTTCAGGAACCAATCATTATCACGTCTTGCTTGAAAGAGAGCTGTGTTATTTGCATCAAAAAGAGGCAGCACTGTTATTTAATTCTGGATATCTTGCCAATCAAGCAACATTATCTACACTTGGAAAAAAATTACCAGATTGCGTTTTCTTTTCCGATGAAAAGAATCATGCCTCAATGATACAGGGTATGAGAAACTCAGGCGCAAAAAAAATAATATTTGATCATAACAATATCAATGACTTAGAAAATAAACTTAAAATAAACAAATCTAAGTCAAAAGTAATTGTCTTTGAATCTGTTTATTCTATGGATGGTAATTTTTCTCCTATTGAAGAAATCTGTGATTTAGCTAAAAAGTATAATGCTCTTACTTTTTTAGATGAAGTTCATGCAGTAGGTATATACGGGAAAAGAGGTGCAGGCGTTGCTGAGGATCGAGGTGTGATGGAAAGAATAGATGTCATACAGGGTACATTGGCCAAGGCCTTTGGTGTCATTGGCGGATATATAACAGGGAATAGAGATTTAATTGATTTTATAAGAAGTTTTGCTTCGGGTTTCATTTTTACAACATCACTTCCACCATGTATTGCTGCGGGCGCTTACTCATCTATTAGACATTTAAAATTTTCTGATAAGGAAAGAAAAAAAATGTTTTTTATTGTAAACAAGTTAAAATCTTTTTTAAAGAAAAACGAAATCCCTTTTTTAGATAACGGTAGTCATATAGTTCCAGTTATAATTGGTGATGCTAAGCTCTGTAAAAAAGCTAGTAACATTTTACTGGATAACTATAAGATTTACGTTCAACCGATAAACCACCCTACAGTTCCAAAAGGAACAGAAAGGCTAAGAATAACAGCGTCACCTAATCACACTGAAAGGATGGTTAAAGATCTGGCTAATGCTTTAAAAAACGTTTTTCTAGAATTGAAAATATCTAAAGCAGCTTAAGACTAGGGTGATAAAATTTTTTTTTGCCAAATTTTATTTTTAAGATAATAAAATTCCCTTTTATGTATTCTGAATTCACCGCCTTCCCAAAACTCATATTCTATTGGGGTTATTTTGATCCCCACCCAGTACTTTGGTCTCGGAACTTGCTTATTCTTAAATTTTTTTGAGTATTGATTAAATTTCTTTAACAGATAAGACCTATTTTCAATTTCAGACGACTGTTTTGATGCCCAAGCCCCTATCTGGCTCCCACGAATACGGGTTGAAAAATAATCATCTGAATCTTTTTCGTCGCAAACTATACCTTTACCTACAATTCTAATTTGTTTTTTTAAATTTTCCCAGTAAAAACACATCGATAAAAAATTGTTGGACTTAAAATGCTTTCCTTTGTTACTTTTTATGTTAGTGAAAAAAACGAAACCATCAGGAAGTATTTTTTTTAACAATACCATTCTCGAGTACGGTTTATTTTTATAACTAGTTGATAAGTTAAAAGCTGTATGGTCAAATGTATATTCATTTTTTGCATCTTTATACCAATTTTTGAATTTTCTTAACGGATTCATTATTTCTTTTTAGAATGAAATGTATTATAAAGACAATAAACTTTAATTTCAATTTTAAAAAAGACTATAGATAATAAATTCAATGATAAATTTAAAGGATAAAAAAGGTATTATTTTAGGTATCGCTAATGAAAAATCAATTGCCTGGGGTATTGCTGAGAAACTTAATGAATGTGGAGCACAATTAGCATTTTCGTACGTAAACGATTCCATAAAAAAGAGACTCAAACCGCTGGCAGAAAAATGTAATTCAGATTTGATTTATGAATGTGATGTTCAAGATGACAAAAGTATTGATAATTTTTTTTCGCAAATAAAACAAAATTGGAACTCATGTGATTTTTTAGTTCACTCTTTAGCATTCTCAGACAAAAATGAATTGAAAGGTAGTTACGTTAAAACTAGTAGAGAAAATTTCTTAAACACATTGAATGTTTCTTGCTATTCTTTTACCGCATTGTGTCAAAGAGTTTCCGATTTAATGAATGATGGTGGACAGATATTAACTTTATCTTATCTAGGAGCTGAGAGAGTGATGCCTCACTACAACGTTATGGGAATTGCAAAATCAGCTTTAGAGACAAGTGTAAAATACTTAGCTGAAGATTTAGGAAAAAAAAATATAAGAGTTAATGCAATTTCAGCTGGACCCATAAAAACTCTTGCAGCATCAGGAATTTCAGACTTTAGATACATACTTAAATGGAATGAATATAATTCTCCACTTAGAAGAAGTACAAACATTGAGGAAGTAGGTAAAAATTCAATCTACTTACTTTCTGATTTGTCTTCTGGCGTCACCGGAGAGGTTATACACGTTGACTGTGGGTATCATGTTGTTGGTATGAAAGCAGTAGACGCACCGGATATTAGCGTAGAATAAGATGACAGGAAATACTTTTGGTAAAATTTTTAAGGTAACCACATGGGGAGAAAGTCATGGGTCCGGCCTGGGGTGTATAATTGATGGAGTGCCTGCAGATATTAAATTAGATGAAAAATATATTCAATCGTTCTTGGACAAAAGAAAACCAGGGCAATCAAAATATACAACACAAAGAAAGGAAGATGATAAAGTTGAGATTCTTTCCGGAGTATTTGAAGGTAAAACAACAGGTACGCCCATTTCACTTCTGATCAGAAATAATGATGTAAAATCTAAAGACTATGCGGATATAAAAAATAAGTTTCGTCCTGGTCACGCTGATTATACATATCAAATGAAATATGGCTTTAGGGATTACAGGGGCGGAGGAAGAGCATCAGCAAGAGAAACAGCAGCTAGGGTAGCGGCAAGTGCTATTGCGAGGAAAATTCTTGGGAATAAAGTTAAAATTAGAGGTGCATTAATACAAATTGGAAAAGAAAAAATAAGTCGAAAAAACTGGGACTGGAAACAAATACCAAAAAATGATTTTTTTTGTCCAGATAAAACTCAATTAAAAAAATGGGAAAACTACATTAATTCCATTAGGAAAGAAGGGTCGTCAGTGGGAGCAGTAATCGAAATAAACGTGTCAGGGATTGATATTGGTCTTGGCGAACCTGTTTTTGATAAAGTAGATGCATTGTTGGCATATGGTATTATGAGTATACCAGCCGTAAAGGGTATTGAAATTGGCGCAGGATTTGAAAGTGCTGAATTAAGAGGTGAAGAAAATTCTGATCAAATTTTAGCCAAAAAAAAAAAAACTTCATTTAAGTCAAATAATGCAGGAGGAACATTAGGTGGCATAACTTCTGGTCAAGATCTGGTTATCAGATTTGTAGTAAAACCGACTAGCTCTATCTTAATTGAAAGAGGCACTATTGACATTCATGGTAAAAATACGAAGATAAAAACAAAAGGCAGGCATGACCCATGCGTCGGTATCAGAGCCGTACCAATAGGAGAAGCAATGGTGGCTTTGGTTTTAGCGGATTTAAAACTTATTCAAAAAAAAAACAAATAATTACAAGTCACCAAAATAAAATAGAAACTCCTTATTACCTTTTTGACCTTTTATAGGACTCTCGATGAATTTACAAAAATTTGGCTCAAAAGTACTTTTTATCCAATTTTCAAAATTTTCACATAAATCCTCGTGAATTTTAAAATTTTTCACAATCCCACCTTTTCCCACATTCTTTCTGCCGACCTCAAACTGTGGTTTCAACAAAACAATAATTTCAAACTTTTTACCCAGAAATTTTTTATTAGGCTCTAAAACTTTTTTTGCAGATATAAAGCTAACATCACAAACAATAAGATCTATTTCTTCAGTTATCATTTTTTTTGTAAGATATCTTGCGTTAGTTTTTTCTAATAAAATAATTTCCTTTTTTTTTCTTAGTTTCCAGTCAAATTGACCGTATCCAACATCAATTGCGTAAATTCTTTTAACATTTCCTTTTATTAGTACATCGGAGAACCCACCTGATGAGCAGCCAATATCCATGCAAACTTTATTCTTAACATCTAACTTAAATCTTTTCAGGACTGCATCTAGTTTATAACCACCCCTTGATACCCAATCTTTTTTATATTTTTTTAATGATATTTTCTGGTTTAATTTTATTATTTTACCTGGCTTATCTACCTTCTTCTCCTCTACAAATACACCTCCTGTCATAATAAGAGAAACAGCCTCTTTTCGTGAAGGCACTAGCTTTTTATCAACAAGAAGAGAATCGAGTCTTCTATTTTTGAACTTATTTATAAAAAATTCGTTTTCAATGTTAGAAGTCATTTTTTTCTTGATATTATAAAATTAGTTAGGTCAATTAGATTTTCTGCATCTTTACCAAACTTTTTAAGAATTTCTAGTGAACTTGATATCAATTCTTCTGATTTTTTTCTAGCCTTTTCTTTGCCAAGAAGTGAGATTAAAGTCTCTTTACCTTTTCTAGAATCTTTTCGCGTTTTTTTTCCAATTTCCTTTTCATTACCTTCTATATCCAAAAGATCATCTTTAATTTGAAAGGCAAGTCCTAAATTCGATGAAAAATTTTCAAACATTTTTATTTTATTATTTTTTCCGGCTAATATACAAGGTGAAACACAAGAAAATCTAAATAATTCACCTGTTTTAAGTCTTTGTAAATTATAAATTTCTTTTAAATTAAGTTTTTTCTTTTCTGCTTCTAAATCTAGCATCTGCCCCCCAACCATACCTTCACAACCAGCTGATTTAGATAGTTCGTTTATTAGCATTATTCTTTTTTTGGAATCTTTATGTGTTTTATGATTTGCTAAAATTTCAAATGCTAGAGATTGTAAAGCATCACCAACGAGAATTGCTGTAGCTTCATCAAATTTTTTATGACATGTCTTATGCCCTCTTCTTAAATCATCATTATCCATTGATGGAAGGTCATCATGTACCAACGAGTAACAATGAATTAACTCTACACTAGCTGCTGTCCTGAAAGAATTTTCTTTTTTTACTCCTAATAGATTTGATATTTCCGTTAAAAATATTGGTCTCAGTCTCTTCCCACCAACATCAATGATATATTTCATTGCATTATATAAATGCTTAGAGCTAATTTTTTTTTTTGGAATTAAATCAACTAATTTTTTGTCAAAATTCTTTGAAAAAGAGGAAATCAAATTATCAATATGATTTTTACTTTTCATTGATCTTATTCTATTTTATTTTCGACTACTTTTTTAATTTTTACTTCTGCGTCTTTTAATTTTTTTTCACAGTGTTTTTTTAACTGAATACCTGTTTCGTAGACCATTATTGAATCATCTAAGCTTACATCAGTGCTTTCGATAAAATCTACTATTTTATTTAACTCATTAAAAGCTTCTTCAAAGCTCATTTTTTCGATATCAACCAACTTTAAATTTTTCATTTTTTTATCTTTTCTATTAGAAAAACAAATATATTATTTTTTTTTTCTTTTTTTAAAATTTTGATATTAATATTTTTTGCTAACTCCTCAAAGTCATTATCGGCTTTAGGGTCATCAACTTCAACTTTTAAAATATTGCCTATATTAATTTCTCTAATTTTTTTTGCTAACTTTAAAACTGGAACTGGACATTTTAAACCAATAAGATCTAATTTTACTTGTTTTTTTAACATAGATTAATATTTTTTATTAAAGTATAAATATATATGAAATTATTGATAACAAATATATAGTAATCTAAAATGATTATTGTTGTTGAAAAAAAATGAAAGTTGTAATTTATTTCCTTATTGGTTTTTTGCTCTCCTTCAGGTTAGAGGCTGAAACGATTAAGATTGGTTCTCTTCAGTATGGTAGTGTTAATTGGGAATTAAAACTTATCAAAGAACTTGAACTCGACAAAAAAAATAATTTTAACTTAGAAATAGTAGAGTTAGCGAGTAAAAATGCTGCGGCCGTTGCACTACAAGGTGGGGCTGTCGATCTAATTGTCACTGACTGGTTTTGGGTTTCAAGGCAGAGAAGCGAAGGTAGACTATTTAGTTTTGTTCCCCATTCAATGGCTGCTGGGGGGTTGATAGCACCAAAAGATTCAAATATTGTTAATGATATAGATTTAAAAGATAAAAAAATAGGAATAGCCGGAGGACAAGTAGATAAAGGATGGTTGATATTTAGAGCATTTTACAAAAAAAAATATGGTGAAGACCTTATAAAACTAAGTAAACCGATCTTTGGTGCACCGCCTCTTTTAAATAAGAAAATTAAACAAAAAAGCTTCGATGCAATTTTAACCTACTGGCCCTATCAGGCAAAGCTTTTAACCGATGAAAATTTTGAAAAAATAATAGACATCAAGGACATACTTTCTGAACTAGGTATCCCGAGTGGCATGCCGGTAATCGGTTGGGTTTTCAAGGAAAAGTGGGGTGAAAAATCAACTGAAATTTTCAAGAACTTTCTGAAAGCCTCCGATGAAGCAAAACAACTTATGCTTGAATCTGACGATATATGGAATGATGTTCGTCCATTTATGAATGCAAGTAATGATAAATTATTTGTAAATCTCAGAGATATTTACAGAGAAGGAATACCAAGAGGAGAATTTTCCAAAAGTCAACTAGAGGGATCAAAAAAGCTTTACTCCATACTTTCAAAAATTGGTGGAAAAGAGTTAGTTGGAAAAGCAACTGAGTTATCACCAGGGACTTTCTGGAGAAATTAATCAATGAACTTATTGAAGACAAACGCAATCTTAAGAATTGCATCCATAATTACGTTCTTTTTAATATGGCATATTTCAAGCATGTTTGTAGATATAGACCTTTTACCCGGGCCGTCTGATGTTTCAAAAAAAATAGTAGAGGAGGCACAAAGCTCGGAACTTTTTTTTCATACTCTAATCACTCTCAAAAGAGTAACCATATCATTTATCATAGCGATGCTTGTCGGAACATTTTTTGGTATATATATGGGAAGAAATGAAAAAGCTAATGTTGCGTTAGATGATTGGTTAGTGTTAGGGCTTAATGTACCAGCCTTGGTAATAATAATACTGTGTTATGTATGGTTTGGTTTAAATGAGTTGGCAGCGATATTAGCTGTTTCACTCAATAAAATTCCAATGGTTGCAGTCATAATGAGAGAAGGTTCTAGAGCTATTGAGCAAGACTATTTAGATGTAGCTAGGTTTTATAAAATTAGTAAGGGTAAAATGTTTTTCAAAGTCATACTTCCCCAACTGTATCCGTATTTATTATCATCAGCAAGATCTGGTTTGTCACTTATTTGGAAAATTGTTTTAGTTGTCGAATTATTAGGAAGAAGCAATGGGGTCGGATTTAAACTGTATGGTTTTTTTCAATTTTTTGACATTTCTGGAATTCTAGCATATACACTAGCATTTGTTATATTAATTATTTTTGTAGAATTTATATTAATTAGACCCTTTGAAAGAAAAATATCAGTTTGGAAGTAAAATGAATTTTGCAATTAAAATCGAAGAAAAATCTTTTCTCAATAAGCACAATAACAGTCGAATAAAAGTTCTTAAAGATATAGACATTAACATTAAATCCAAAGAGTTTGTTTGTATAGTTGGTCCATCTGGATGTGGAAAAACTACTCTTATGAATATGATTGGAGGTCTAATTAAAACCGAAGACCAAATCATTGAATTTAATGATAATAAACAAAGCTTTGATGAAAAATTTGGTTATGTTTTTCAAACATCAAGGTTGCTACCTTGGTTAACTGTTAAGGAAAATGTTGCATTAGTGTGCGATGGCAAGCCCTTAAACGACGAAAGAATAGATGAAATTCTTGAAAATTTCGGACTTAAAGACTTTATTAATTATTATCCTAAATCAATATCTGGTGGGATGAGAAGAAGGGTTTCATTGGCTAGAGCTTTTATTAATAATCCAAAAGTTCTTCTCATGGATGAACCATTTGTTTCATTAGACCAGCCCACAGCAGAAAACCTTTACGAAGTGTTAGTTAATTACTGGAAAAAAAATCCAACTACAATTATTTTGATTACTCATGTTCTAAAAGAGGCAATTTTACTTGGTGATAGAGTACTTTTTTTTTCAAAAAATCCTGGAACAGTCGTATTCGATTATAAAGTAAAGTCCAAAAGAAATCCACTGAGCATAGATAACGATTTAGTTAATAAAGAGTATTGTGATTTGACAAAAAAATACCCTAATTTGTTAAACGGGTTGTTATAAGTAGATGTCAGAATTGAACGATGGTTGAATTAGGAAGTTATATTGAAAAAGGTGGTTTAATATTTTCCATACTCCTGGTGATGTCAGCGATTGGTTTAACATTAATCATATATAAATTCTTTGAGTTATATTTATTTAAAAAAAACGATTTTAAAAAAATTAATTACCTTATTAATAATAGCAGTTCAATTACCCAGTTTGAAAAAAATCTAGAGCATCTTAAAGACAACAATTTTTTTAAAGAAATTGTAAATGTTATTAAAAAAAAAACAGATAATCAACACGACCAAATCTTAATTTTAATAGAAAAAGAAACCGAAAAATTGAATAGATTTATGCCAACTTTAGAAATAATTGGACAAGTAAGTCCTTTGATAGGATTGCTTGGAACCGTTATAGGAATGATCGATTCCTTCAATGAATTAGAGTTAGGTGGAAGCTTGGTTGACCCATCAATTTTAGCTGGTGGTATCTGGACAGCTTTACTCACAACTGCGATGGGACTAATTGTGGCTATTCCAGCATTAATTAGTCACTACTTCTTTGATAGAAATATTTTAATCAAACATAAAAGTACAGAAGAATTAGCTCATAAATTAATAAACATTTCTTAGTTCAATAAGTGTTAGAAAAAAAAAAAATTAAAATAAACATTATACCTCTAATAGACATAATTTTTTTAATGCTTGTCTTTTTCATGCTTGCAACAAATTTTTACGAAAAAAGAGACATGGAGTTTTCAATTGAAAAGAATATTTCAGAAAATTCTGAACTTAAAGAAACAACAGTAATAAAAATTCAGAAAAATGAATATGTTTTTGAAAACAAAAAAATTGAAAAAATATCTCTTGAAGATCAATTACTTAAAATCTGGAACAAAGAAAATTCTAAAAACTTTGTTATTTTAAATGACAAATCTTCTGAGATTAAAACATTGATATATATTTTAGATATTTTAAAAAAAAATAAAATTAAAAACGTAACTTTTGCAAATGATCCGTCTGAGAAAAAATAATAAAAAAAAAGAGTTTAATGACTCAATTAATTTAATTCCTATGATTAATTTAATTTTTTTACTACTGATTTTTTTTCTCTTAACAGGTGTTATTCAAAAAAAAGATGAGGTTGAAATTACCATACCGGAATCATTTTTTGGGAAAAAAAAAATTGAGTTAAAAGAAACACTCACAGTAAGAAAGGATGGTTCTTTTATATGGAATAACAGAGAAGTAGAAAAAGAGGACATATTAAATATTTTGGAGAATGATAGTAAAATTATTATTAATATTGACGAAGAAGCCAGTATTAAAAAATTTAATGAATTGATAAAACTTTTTAAGATGAAAGAAATAAAGAAAGTTTTTATTAATGTTAAGCATAAAAATGATAAAATTTAATTACCTTATATTTGCTTTTTTAATATCAATATTTGTACATGTAGTTTTTTTTTACCAAATCCAAAAAATAAATAAAGTAGATGAAATTTATGTACTTGATTTAAGCGCATATAAAGAGTTTAAACCAAAAAAAGTTGAAGTAAAAAAACAAGTAACAAAAAATGTTCCAAAACCAGAAAAAAAAATTATTCAAAAAAAAATTTTTGAAAAAAAATTAGAACAAAAAGTTCCAATTAAAGAAAGAAAAGTTAAAATTATAGAACCTCCCGAAACAGAAAAGCAAATTAAAGAGTTAGAAAAAAAAGTAGAACCTAAAAACTTAAAAAATGCAAAAGAAAATGACCAAAAAATTAATGAAAAAAGTTATGAACAGAAAAAAACTTTTCAAAATGATAAGAATAAAAAATTACTGATTGATCAAGAAATAAAATCTTTTCTTATAAAAATATCTGAAGAAATAAATAAACTTGCGATAAAATCGTATCCAATTCAATCGATCAAACGACGTGAACAAGGAACAATTATTGCAATAATTATATTAAATTCAAACGGAAATCTTTTAGAACTAAATTTTGAAAACAAAAGGCCAAAAAGGCTTTATGAAAAAACAAAGCAAATTTTAAAAGGTTATCAATTTCCAAAACCACCAAAACTAATTTTTAATGAGACAGATACGTTTTCGATTAAAATACCAGTTAATTATATTTTGAATTAAAATTCTGTTGTAATTTTACAACAAAATTTCGCTTATTCTCGATTAAAACCATTTATTTCTTCAATAATAAATATTTTTTAATATTATGGTAAAATATTATTTAATTAACTTAAGGAAGGAAATAATATGAATATTAACAAAAAAATTGCTTTAGCTGCAATTCCTGCTGTTATGGCTCTTTCCGCAACTGACGTAAGCTCAAAAGTTCTGCTTATGAGTGATAACGGTTGGGAAGTGTCTTTTGACGGTGCCGCTAACGCTTTCTACAACCATACTTCTACTGGAAATATGGACACGCTAGGTTACTACAACCAGTATACAACTGGTGGTGAAACTGCTGCTTCAACTATTCTTGGTGGTGTATCTGGTAACGTAAACCGCGGTGGTGTGATTGGACAAGGAGAAGGTGGACAAGATATTTCATCTATTTCTGTTGGTCTATTACCAAACGTTTGGGGTTTCACTGTAAAAGCTCCAACTAAAAACGGTTTAGATGTTTCTGGTCGTTTAGGCCTATACACACACATGAACGCAACTGGTAACTCAGCAAACGGAAACGTAATTAACATCCGTGAAACTTCTCTAACAGTTGCAGGATCTTTTGGTTCTGTTCTAATGGGTAGAAGTTTAGGTATTCACCAGTCTAACGCTATCTTAAATGATATGACACTATTTGGTGTTGGTGTGGCTGCAGGTAACATTACAGGTACTACTTTAGGTAGGATCGGTGTTGGTTACGTATATGCTGACTGGTATCCACAAATTACTTGGACAACTCCAGGTCTTGGACCGATTGGAGCTAAAATTGGTATTTTACAGGCAACTCCACTCCAGTCTAGCACTGGTGCTGATGCCACAAACACTAAATATCCAAGAGTTGAGGCTCAGTTAGACTACTCATTTGAACTTGGTGGTCTAGGTGGTTATGTTTGGGTTGATGGTCAATACCAGAGCCTAGAAAGAACAACCGCTGAAACAGGTTTATACCAACTGAGAAATAGATTGCAAAGCTACGCAAGTGGTGTTGCTCCTGTATCAGTAGACGATGATCAATCTGATGGAGTTGAAGTTGGTGGTGTTGGTTTCGGTACGAGATTAACATTCCAAGGCTTCAAACTTGTTGCTTCAGGTTTCTATAACCACGGTCTTGGAATGCAGTTCCAAGGTAACCTTAATGGTGGCTATTCTGGATCTCTTGATGAAAGAGGTAAAGCTAGACACTTCTATGGTGGTTATATCCAAGGTACATATGACTTCGGTCAAGGTACAAACGTCGGTTACTCATATGGTTCTAACCATTTAGTTACAACTGGTCAGGATGATGGTGAGATCAACCAGCGTTACACACTTGGTGGTGGCGGTACGGCAAGAACGGACGCTATCCAGAACTATGTTGAATCACACATGGGTATGATTTGGCACAATGTTACTGATGACTTCAGAGTAATTGCCGAAGGTGTTTATTCAGAAGCTCACTGGCATGGTGCAGGTTCACAAGAAAGCTCACAGGTTTCTGTTGGTGCATTCTTTTTCTGGTAGAATTTTTACCAGTAATATATTATACATTTAGGGAAGGTTTTTTAATCTTCCCTTTTTGTTATGCTTAATAATTTAAAAATTCTTTTGATATCTCTTTTTGTAACAAGTTGTTCTTTCTCAGAACTAACAGACCCTTTTACAAATCTATTAAGTAGCGATGAAATACTTTATTTAAGCGCCTACGAAAATGTTAAAATCGTTGAACAAGACTCTAAATTAACTGGGCCAAACTCTCATCCAGTTAACATCTCAGAGGAAAGAGTTGAGGGAGCATTAAAATTACTTCTGTTTAGGGTTGGTAATAACACCAAGTCACTCTTTCCTGGTAAAAAGTTAGAAGTAATTTCGTATAATATCTCTAAAGGACTGTCAAAAGCTGATGGAAATCAAGATGTTGTTTTTACTATGGAGGATTGGTACTCTGGTTTACCTGGAACTAGATTGAAAGATAACAGAGTTGTTTCTGGTAGAGTATTTTATAATAAAGACGGTCTTAACGTAATTTTTGGCTCTGTTCTGCGAGCAGGATTTCAAAGCACAACTGACCCAATGCTTGTTAGTAGAAATCCAGACTTAAAGACCAACCCATACGTACCTGGTTCAAGATCATTTTCAGTTAAAAATCCTTTTGCACTTGCAGTACCTCCAAACTCAGGAATAATGAAACCAAGAGTAGCTAAAGGAAGAGCTGATTGGATAATACTCACCAGTAAATCTTTAGTGGCACGATCTAATCTCTCGGAAAGTGATAGAAAAGCAGCAAGAGCATCTAATATAGAAGTCCAAGGATTAAAAAGCGAAGTTCAACAATTAAGGCAAGAACTTCAAAGCTTGAGAAACCCCAATCAAAGGTTTTTTAATCCAAATCAACAATATAGATATAACACTCAACCATATTCATACCAACAACCTTATCAATATCAACAACCCTACCCGTACCAACAACAACCGTTTCAATATCAACAACCATATCCCTATCCTTATCAACCATACCCTAATCAAAATATTTATCAAAATCAGCAATATGGACAACCAACTCCACAGTCTTCAAACAATCAATTAAGTTTAAAATCACTAGAGAACATGAGATCAAGAGGGTTAATTAGTGAAGAATCATATCTAAAAAAGCTCAAAGAGTTAGGTTATTAAAAAAATTCAACTTCAAAATTCCATATTATCGTATGATTCGCACTTGCGTCAGTTAATCCATGTAAATAACCAACAGCCCACTCATACTCTATTTCATTAAATTTGAATTCTGATTCAATTTGAAAACCATATTGATGCTCTTGTTCACCAAAAACATTAAAATTAGAAATTTCACCAAAATCACTAAATCCCAAAACTCCAAAATCAACCATATCGAAAATGAGATTTTTTACATATACATAATTACTTAAATCAAATGTTGTAGATCCACTGGCAGTCTTCCCAACTTGTTTTTCAAAAATAAAATTGGAGATTATTCCAAAATCTTCATTATAAAATTGATTTAAATATTTATACTCTATTTCATCACCTTCTCTTCCTTCGGAAACGAAATTGTATGAAAAATAAAGTGCGCCTGCAAAATTTTCAAAATTGGCTATTTGAATTTGATTTTGAAATTCAGTTTTTTCCCAATCTAGAGGAGTATCCTTCTTATCAGAAATGTGAAATTCCAGTTCACTTTGCCAAAAACTTGTCCAAGAGTATTCAGTCTCCAGCACATGATGATGTGCTTTGTTTACTTCAACTCTGTCATCAACATCAAAATGTCCTCTCCATTCAAAAGATTGTCGTCCCTCCTCAACTAATGGACTATAAATTTTATGATGAGCATCAACAAAAGATAAATAAAAAAAAGTTAAAAAAAAAACAAGTTTCATTTTAACTGTTTAGTAAATCTTCTTTTAAAATTGTCATATGGAATTGATATGAGATCTCTCCTTCATCATCTTCAACGTAAACTAAGCCTATGAATTCATCGTCTAAAAAAATTTCACAAGAATCGTCAATTGATTTTCTTTTTTTTGCTAAAAATTTATTTGAGGAAAACTTCTTATTCAAATATTCCTGTATCTGTTTGATTTCATATTCAGTCATTGTAACGCCTAACTAAAGTGATTATGATAAACAATAATTGAAATGAGGCAAGAATATAAATTAACTTCAAAAAAAAGAATATTTTTACTTAGTACGATAGGAGTGGTACCGTTTTACTTTGAGTTTTTTTTGTATTTAATTTATCCTGAATTATATCACAGTAACAATTTGATGATAAAAGGTTCATCAGGTTTTTATGGCTCATTAATCATTTCTTTTTTATGTGGAATGCATTTCGAAAGGTTAATTTCAAAAAAAAACACTCAGTATTACTTAATACCAATTTTGCCAGTGATTTTTTTGTGGATATCTTTTATTTTCTATTCAAATTTCATTTTTTATTCTTTAGTTATAATTGGTTTACTATGGTGCTTGTTCATGGAAATCTTTTTTATTAAAACTATTGATTATTGGTATTTTAAAATGAGATTTTTTGTAACAATTCTTGCTATAATTCCATTATTTCCAATAATTTTTATCCAGTAAAATCAGTGGCATAGAAGTTTTTTTCATTTTTTTTCTTGAATTCAATATTTTTTAAGTCATCCTATAGCATAAGGATATGGGGAGGTAATAGATGATAATATCATCTATCCATCTGCTCGTATGTAATAATTAACTAGTCGGGCATATTCCTTTTGTGAGTTTGACCGACAATTAATAACTACGAAAGGAAAATAATATGGAATATCAGCTTAAAGCGGATGATTTCGTGGGTGTAACTTTTTGGATTATTTCCGTATCAATGGTTGCATCGACTGCGTTCTTCTTTTTTGAAGCAAACAGTGTTTCAAAACATTGGCAGACCTCTGTAAGAGTTGCTGGACTAGTTACATTAATCGCTGCAGTTCACTACTATTATATGAGAGATGTCTGGGTCGCAACAGGCGAGTCACCTACTGTTTACAGGTATATTGATTGGCTATTAACCGTTCCACTACAAATGATAGAATTTTATCTAATTCTAGCAGCTGTTGGCGCGGCAACAGCAGGAATATTCTGGAGATTATTAATAGGTACATTAATCATGCTTATTGGTGGTTTCATGGGAGAAGCTGGGTACATCAACGCTACTGTCGGTTTCATAATTGGAATGGCAGGATGGATTTACATTCTTTATGAAGTTTTTGCAGGTGAGGCTGCACAAGCAAGCGCATCTAGTAACTCTGATGGAATGAAAACAGCATTCAATTCTCTAAAATGGATTGTTTCAATAGGTTGGTCAATCTACCCAATTGGATATTTCCTTGGTTATTTATCAGGAGCAGGTGCTGATGCATCGACACTAAACTGGGTATATAACCTTGCAGATTACATCAACAAAATCGCATTTGGTGTTATTATTTGGGCAGCTGCTAAAGCTGACACATCCAAAGCATAAAATGTTGTAATTAACATTTAGGTAAGGGAAGCATAGAGTTCGATGCTTCCCTTATTTTTTGATGAAAAAAAATTCTAGTTACAAAAATTATATAAGTAATTTAAACTTTGTCCGTTCTTCTAATAACTGGACGCATCTAAATAATTTTTCAAACAGCATAAATTCTCTACTTCCAAGCAAAACAAATTATATTGATAAGCTAAGCTTAGTAGATAACAAAATGAAGTTAATTTTATGTGATGACTCTTGGATGGGACATTGCGCAAAGTATCAACTTCAATCTGGCGGAAAGAAATTTAGAGCACTTCTCGCTTTGATTACAGCTGATATGTTTAAGTTAGATTTTGAATCTTCTTTAGATATTGCTGTTTGTTGTGAATTCATTCACAATGCCTCATTAATTCATGACGATCTTCAAGACAGAGACCTTTTAAGGAGAGGTCTCCCTACAATTTGGAACAGATTCGGTGATCATACAGCAATAAATTTAGGAGATTATTTCATTGCAGGTTCTTATGATATCCTCACTAAAATTAATGTTAACCCAGAATATAAATGTAATGCAACCTCAGAGCTTAGTAGAATTATTAAACAAACACTCAAAGGACAATCATTGGAAATTCTTGGTAGATCTGACTTTGATTTAAGAATGGAAGATTATGAATCAACAGCAAAAGCAAAAACTGGTGGTTTAATATGCTTACCAATAAAGTTAGTTATGATACTTTTAGGAAAGCAAATCAACGAAAGTTACTTTAAACCGCTTTACGAAGCAGGTTTAGCATATCAAATTCAAGATGATTTATCTGATTTTCTAGGTATTAAAGATAGGGGGTTGCCTGGAAGAGATCTTAAAGAAGGAAAAATGAATGTTTTAATAATGCATTTTTTAAAATACGCAACTAATGGAGAAAAGTTTTTATTACAAGAGTTCTTAAAGAAAAAGTCAGAGTCTATATCTGAGGAAGATATACTTAATTGGATTAAAACAATAAAAAGTAAAGGGATTATTGAAAAATCAATTAAACACCTTGTGGATGTTTCAAAGAAATCAATAACTCAGGCCTATAAATTAGACAAAAAAATCTATGAAATTGTTAAGTTTGTAAATAAAAATATTCTAAATAGAATTTCAAAAAAAATTAAAGACTAGTATGAAAAAAGCGATTGTAGTTGGTTCCGGATTTGGAGGGATTGCATCAGCTCTTAGACTTAAAGCTTTAGGCTACGAGGTTAATATTTTTGAAAAACTTAACCAATTAGGTGGAAGAGCAAGAGTTTTTAAAAAATCAGGTTATACATTTGATGCTGGTCCAACAGTAATTACAGCTCCTTTTTTATTTGATGAACTTTTCCAACTATTTAACAAAAAAAGAGAAGAATATATTAAGTTTGTAAAATTGGACCCCTGGTATCGGTTTTATTTTTCAGAAAATGATAAGTTTTTTGATTACTGTGAATCATTAGAGAAGACAGAAAAAGAAATTTCTAAATTTAATTCCGAAGACATTATTGGTTATCATAATTTGGTAAATTTCTCTGAGAAAATTTTTAATGTTGGCTTTGATCAATTATCTGCAACACCATTTCACAATTTTTTTTTCATGATTAAGCAACTACCCAAATTGTTAATGTTAAAAAGTTATTTAACAGTTTTTGGATTAGTTAAAAAGTTCATCAAAAATAAACAACTTAGACAAGCATTAAGTATACAACCACTTTTGTTAGGAGGCAATCCTACAAGTACAACATCAATTTATAATTTAATTCATTTTCTAGAAAGAAAATGGGGTGTTCACTATGCAATGGGCGGTACAGGAAGTTTAATTAAGGCTTTGTGTAAGCTGATGAAAGAAGAAAAAATCAAAATTTCTTTGAAATCTGAAGTAACAAACCTGCTTACAATCAAAAATAAAGTAATAGGAATCCAAGTTAATAACTCAAAAAATTATTTTGCTGATAAAATTATTATTAATGCAGACCCAGCATTTACCTATAAAAATTTATTAAAATCTAGCTACAACAAAAAATGGAGTAGTAAAAAATTAAAAAAATTAGATTACTCTATGGGATTGTTTGTTTTTTACTTTGGAACAAAAAAACAATTTAATAATATTCCACATCACTTAATTTGGATGGGTAAACGGTATGAAGGTTTATTAAATGATATATTTAAGAAAAAAATATTAGCCAAGGATTTCAGTTTATATCTTCATCGACCAACAGCTACTGATAAGAAAATGGCTCCAAAAGGATGTGATTGCTTTTATGTCTTATCACCAGTTCCTAATCTATTATCAAAGATTGATTGGAAAAGTGAAGCAGAATCATATAAGCAAAAAATAATAAAAGCACTTGAAGAAACAATAATGCCAAATTTAAGCAAACTAATCGATGTTAGTTTTTATATGACTCCTGATGACTTTGAAAGAGATTACTTGTCTCTAAATGGTACAGGATTTTCTATAAGTCCAATTTTTACACAATCTGCATGGTTTAGATTTCATAATAAATCAGAAGATTTTAAGAATCTTTTCTTTGTTGGAGCAGGAAGCCATCCAGGAGCCGGGGTTCCAGGAGTTATAAGTTCAGCAAAAGTTCTTGAAAATTTAATTTCTAATGAAAATTAACGATCAGCTATCTATTAAGTTCAGAGCTAAAACATTTTATTTTGCTTCTATTTTTCTTCCGAAACATACTAGGAAAGATATAGAAAGTTTATACACATTTTGTAGATACCTTGATGATATTGGAGATGAAAAACATATTAAAAAAAACGAATCAATTAAAAAACTTAACGAAATAAAAAAGGATATTAAAAAAAAAAATACCGAAAGTCTTATAATCTCAAATTTTATTAATCTACAGAAAAGATATAAAATTGATGACAAAATAGTATTCCATCTGATTGAAGGAATTAAAAGCGACCTTAACAGAAACGTTGATATTAAAGATGATAAACAGTTGTTTATGTATTGTTATTCGGTTGCGGGGACCGTTGGCTTCATGTTTTGCAAAATAATAAATATAACTAATAAAGAATTGTATTTAAGAGCTATACAGTTGGGAATAGGAATGCAAAGAACAAATATTTCTAGAGATATTAAGGAGGATCTGGAGCTTAATAGAATATATTTGCCTAGAACAAAAAGAAAATTTAAGGGTGAAAAAAAAAAAATACTAGGAAATGAATCCTTAAGATTCTCTTTATCCCATGACTTGAAAGTATTTCTTCATGAAACTGACCAGTATTATTTAAATTCATGGAAAGGAATAAAGAAACTTCCTTTTAGATATTCATTATCCGTAGCAATTGCAGCAGAACTATATCAAAGAATAGGGTTTAAAATAATTAAAAATCAATGTAATATTTGGGAAACAAGAATTCATCTTAAACTTTTAGAAAAAATTTTATATTCATTTTTTGCGATTTTTAAATTAGTCTTCAGTAAAAAAGACATAAATAAAGAAATTGATAATAAATGTAATATTTTTTTGAAAAAATTTAAAATTTTATAAATGAAAATAACTGAAGACTTTGAGGTAATAATAATTGGTGCAGGGCTATCAGGGTTAACTTTAGCAAAAGAAATATGCGATAGAACAAATTATAAAATATTAATTTTATAAAAAAAAAAAAAATTTAAGTTCGATAAAAACTGGTGTTTTTGGAATAGACCTGAAAATCCTTTTACAGATAACTTTGATCACTCATGGGAAAAAGTTTCAGTAAATATTGATGGTGAAGAAAAAGTTTTACATGACAAAAATATTAAATACTTACACTTAAAGTCTTCATCTTTTTATCAAAAATTAATCAATGATTTAAAAAATAGAAAAGTAACAATTAAAATGAATCAGAATATAAAATTCGTATTATCACATAAAGAGGGTATTAACTTAATAAAATCTGACAATTCAGTTTTCAAATCTAAATTTGTGTTTGACAGTCGACCGAAAAAATATCTCAATAAAAAAAACCTTTTATTTCAACATTTTTATGGCACTGAAATATTATTTCAGAAACCTTTAATAGATAAAAATAAAGTTACATTAATGGATTTTCAAAAGTTTAATAATGGTATTCATTTTTTATATATACTACCTTTCTCGTCAAGAAAAGCATTGTTTGAAACAACTTATTTTTCTAAAGAACCCCTAAATGACAGTATTTATAAATTAGATATAAAAAAATATTTAAAAAAAAAGTTTCCGAATCAAAAATATAAATCTAAATTTATAGAAAAAGGAATAATCCCCATGTTTTATACAAATCAAAAAAGTCCAAATAAAAACATAATAAATATTGGAACTTCCGGAAATTGGGTAAGAGCTTCAACTGGATATTCTTTTCAAAATTCTTTTATAAATTCAAAAGAAATTACAGATAAATTGTTAAAAAAAAAAAAATTGAAGATTGAAACAAATAAAAAAATTAAGTTTCTTGATAAAGTGTTCTGTTATTATATTGCAAATTATAGCTTTGATTCAAAAAATTTTTTTAAAAGTTTTTTCTTTAAAAATGAATTTAAAGACATAGTCAGTTTTTTAACAGGAGAAATAAAATTTTTTAAAATGGTACTAATAATACTTACACTACCAAAAAAAAAACTACTTTTTTCAATGTTTAAATTAATTAAAAATAATCAAATTAATGATAAGTAACGATACCAAATTTTTCTTATTAATTAATTTATTTTTTTTTATAATGATACTTTTGTTTGGTGAAAAAATTTATTCAAATATTATTAATCAACTTTATATTTTTTTTATACCTATTATCTGGCCAGGAATTGCTCACGGTAGTTTAGATATTTTGACTGCGACAAGAAAAAAATTAATTAGAAATTCATTTACTAAATTCATTTTTTTAATCTTATATTTAATGATTCCATTAGTATTTTTTTTGACTTGGCAAATTTATCCAAATTATGCATTTACGATTTTTTTGATATTGTCACTCATGCATTTTGGAATCAGTGATAAACTTAACAGTAAAAACTTTATGGTTGCTAATGAAATTTTATTAAGATCTTGTATCATTATATCATTACCATTAATTCTTCATAATGAACAAACTTTAAAAATTTTTTATTTTTTAAATATTTCACAGGATTACGGAATTTTTTTAACTGAGATTTTTCAGTATTTGGTTTATACTATAATTCCTTTATTTATGTTATACACAACTAATTCACTAATGAAAAAAGAATATGGGCATTTTATTGATATTATTATTTTATTATTCTGTTTTTTCTATTTTGAACCACTTTTGTCTTTTTTAATATATTTTTGTTTTCTTCATTCTGTTCGACATTTAGTTAATGAAAAAAAACTACTTAAATTAACAAATAAAAAATTACTATTAAACACTATTCCAATGACTTTGATTGTTTTATCTCTATTATTTTTTTTAATTTCTCTTTATTTTTACATTCCGAATTCCATGAAAACTTTATTTATAAATAATGTAATAATAAGTTTATTTTGTCTTACTATTTCGCACGTAATTTTAATAAATTTTATAAAAGATAAATAATTTTCTATTTGCGTATCGGAGAAAACCAATTAATTTTTTTAACAGTAGTTTCTGAATCAACATTTTTTGGAATATTAAAAATTTTTTCGTCATTATTACAAACCGTTCTAGTCTCAAGATTAATTCTTTTTTTAATACCTAAAACACTTCCATGAATATGATTTCCTGAAAAACAAAGTACCTCTCCTTTTTTTAATTTAAAGTGTTTAACTTGATTTTTTTTAAATTTAAATTCTGTAAATGGTGTTGATGGATAATTTTGTATTTTTTTATAATTTTTAAAACTCCATGCCTTACTATTATTTGAAATTTTTTTGTCAAAATATTCAGGTACAATAAAAATAGAACTTGATTCTTCAACCTCATGCAATGGTATCCACCAATTAATTTGATTAAATACATTTGATGCCCATGTATCTCTATGTGCCTTAGCAGGTTTTAAATTTCCTAAAGGTTCTTTTTTGACATTCGGACTGTATCTGAATGTTATTTTGTCAGTTAATGTTTCATTTACATTGAATTTAAACTCCCTAAGTAATTTACAAAACAACGCTAATAAACTTTTTGACCTTTTAATTTTGTCTTGAAATTCAATTAATTTATTTTCTTCAAAAATTTTAAGATTTTCGTTTTTTATAAAGTCCTCTGTAGAAATTCCAAAATGCATATAAAAGAATTTATTTGTTAAATTAATAAGTTCTAAACAAAGAGAAGATTTTTTAAAAATAAAAATATTTCCATCAAATATTGATTGTTTTAATAATTTATTATCTTTAATTTCTTTTCTTGAAATTTTTTCTATTTTATATTTTAATTTTTTCATAAATATTGAGTTTAATATTATGAAATATCTTTCAAAAAAAATAGCTTTAAAAATTCTTGGTGTAGATAAAATTGATCATAGCATTGTTATAAGTGATCCAAATACACCAGATTGTCCAATGGTATACATAAGTGAAGAGTTTTTAAATCATACAGGCTATACAATTGAAGAGTCTCTTGGAAAAAATTGTAGATTTCTTCAAGGACCAGAAACCGATGAAAACGATATTGAACACATTAGAATTGCTCTTAGATCAAAAAAAAAAATAACGATAGATATTTTAAACTACAAAAAAAATGGAGAGAAGTTTTGGAATAGGCTTAGAATTATACCAATATTTAATGAAAAAAATGAGTTGATTTATTTTGCTGGAGAGCAAAATCCTATCCCTGTTGAATCCGTAAGAAGATATACATTTAACAAGATTATTGAGTAGATTTTTTATACTGATATTGTAAATCTAGATAAGATCCGCCCTCACACTGTAAAACATTTTCAGGTCCCTTGTTATCATTTTTTCTTTTTTGAGAAATAAGGAATAAATTTTGATAATAAATAGCTTGTCTTTCTTGAAGAGTCCATAGTGTTCTTTGATCAAGATCAAAAGATCTTTTTGAGTTTTTTTGGTAATGATGAATCATTTCGTGCAATATGATAGATTGATCACACATTTTTGATTCTGGAACAAGTTCATCAATAAAGTAAATACCATCGTTTTTTATATAATAAGCTTTAACTTTACAATTGTTTGAAGAGTAGCAAGCTTTGTCTGACATTTCGTTTTGAGTCAAGCTAAAAAATTTAGGTGGATCAAGTTTTTTATCGAACTCGGTATTTTCGATTATCCAGCTTGTTAAAAAGATAATTAGTTTTTCGGATATCATATTTACTCACTTATGTTGATTGTTCCAACTTGTATACCGTCATTTAAATTATATATCTTCACCAGTTGCTTTCCATCTTCTTCTTTGATTATTAAATACAGTAGGTCATTACTAACCTCTAAAGAATTGACAGTTGATTTAGGGTTTAATTTAGGAATTAGTTCTAAATTTTCAATATTTTTAAAGTCTCTATTTTTTAATTTATATATTAAAGATACAATTGTAATTGAAAAAAGAAGTAATACAATTATCCCAAGAGAAATAACTAAACTTTTAAGGTTTTTTATCATTGAATCAAGATTATATTAGTATTTACGTAACAAGCAACGATTTAGGTCAAAGAATCGATGTATATCTTTCAGAAAAAATAAATAAAATTTCAAGAAATAGGATAATTAGTTTAATTAAAGAAGAAAAAGTTTTGTTTAACAATAAGGTTATTCTTTCACAATCTTATATTTTAAAACATCAAGGAAAAATATTTATAAATTTACCAAAACCAAAAGAATCAAAAATTTTTCCAACCAAAATGAATTTAAATATTGTCTACGAAGACCAAAACTTAATAGTAATCAATAAAGAGTCAAATTTAGTTGTTCATCCAGGTGCTGGTAATATTAATAATACTTTAGTAAACGGATTACTTCATCATTGCAAAGGTGGATTATCTGGTATTGGAGGGGTTTTAAGACCAGGAATAGTTCATAGAATTGACAAGATGACGAGTGGTCTTTTAGTAGTAGCAAAAGATGACTTTACTCACAATAATCTATCAAAGCAGTTTAAAGATAGAAAAATCAAAAGACATTATATTTGCATTACTTTAAAAAGCTTACCTCAATCCAAGGGGATTATCTATGGAAACATCAAAAGATCAAGACACGATAGAAAAAAAATGATGGTTTGTGAACCAAACGAAGGTAAAAAAGCTATAACTGAATATTTTTTAGAGGAAAAATATCTTTTTAATAATGATTTAGAAGTTAATTTCTACAAATGTAAACTTCAAACAGGAAGAACACATCAAATAAGAGTTCATTTCAGTCATTTAAACAGCCCCATTTTAGGCGACCATAAATATGGGAAAAATATCAAACCAGGTAAGATTCCAGAAAATATTTATCAAATTATAGACGAAAAATTTTTAAAAAAAAAAAGACAAGCTTTGCATGCACAATGTATTGGTTTTCTCCATCCAGTTAAAGAAAAAAACATGTTTTTTGAATCAGATTTACCAGACGAATTTAAAATCTTGAGAAAATCCCTAGAAAATTTCAAAAAACATTAGATTAACAACAAAATTAATACTTTGTTCATCCTATGTTCATTTTTTTCTTGATTTTATATTTTCTATGATTATTATATTGATATGGGTAATCAAATTAGTGCAAATTTATCCAGAGCTTTAGATCAAAACGATATCTCTGGTTATTTAAAGAAGATTAGGAAATACCCTCTTTTGTCGCACAAAGAGGAAGAATCATTAGCAAACCAATGGATCAAAGATAACTGCTTTGAGGCCGCACATAAGCTTATTAATGCTCACCTGCGGTTAGTTGTAAAAATATCCATGAAATTTAGGGGGTACGGATTACCATTAAATGAATTAATTTCCGAGGGAAACATAGGCCTTATACAATCTTTAAATAGATTTGACCCCTCAAAAGGTTTTAGGCTATCCACTTATGCCATGTGGTGGATTAGAGCATCAATTCAAGAATTTATCTTGCATTCATGGTCACTTGTTAAGATCGGAACAACTGCAGCTCAAAAAAAGCTCTTCTTTAATTTAAGATCACTTAAAGGTAAATTAAAAGCACTTGAAGATGGTGACTTACCTCCCGAAATGGTCACAGAAATTGCTGAAAGACTCGAAGTATCAGAAAATGATGTTATCGACATGAACAGAAGGTTGGCTGGTCACGACCACTCACTTAACAACCCCTACTCAGCAGAAAATGAAGATGAATGGATAAATGGCATACAAGATGAGAACGAAAATCATGAAAATAAATTTTTACATAACGAAGAATTATTCAAAAGAAGAGAGATGCTGAAATTAGCATTAAGCAATTTAGATGATAGAGAAAGAAGGATAATTACGCAAAGAAGATTAGTGGATGATCCTTTAACACTAGATGAACTGAGTAAATCGTTTGGAATATCAAGGGAAAGAGTTCGACAGGTTGAAGTCAGAGCTTTTGAAAAGCTCAGAAAAGTTGTAAAAAACATAGATTATAAAAAAAAACTCATTAATCACTGAATGGGTTTTTGACCAGAATTGTATCTTCTCTCCTAGGGCTCGTCGATAATATAGATATCGGAGTTTCCAACACCTCTTCTATCCTTCTAACAAATTTAATCGCTAATGCAGGTAGTTCAGACCATGATCGAGCTCTTTGTGTACTTTCTACCCATCCCTCGTGAACCTCGTACAAGGGCTCAATTTTTTTTTGTTCAGACTCTGAATGTGGAAAATAGTCAATCTTTTTTCCATTCAATTTATATCCCGTACATATCTTTATTTGATCAAAAGTATCCAATACATCAAGCTTTGTCAGAGCAATTCCATCCATTCCGGATACTTCAATTGAGTGTTTAACAATTACTGCATCAAACCATCCACAACGTCTTTCCCTTCCTGTGACAGTTCCAAATTCATTTCCAATTGTTCCTAATTTTTTACCTATATCACATTTTAACTCAGACGGAAAAGGTCCACTACCTACTCTTGTAGTATATGCTTTAACTATTCCTAATATAAATCCTATTTGTTTAATTGAAACACCTGATCCTGAAGACGCACTACTTGGCAAAGTATTTGAAGAAGTAACAAATGGATAGGTTCCGTGATCAATATCAAGCAGAATTCCCTGTGCTCCTTCAAATAGAATTTTTTTACCTTCAGCTCTAGCCGTATTTAAAATGGGGCTAGTTCTTTGAACATATTTAAGAATTTTATTCTTAAAAGTATTTATTTCAGTAATAATCTCATCAAAGGTTAATAATTTTGATTTTAAACCCGATAATATTATGTTGTGATAGTCTAGTATATTTTTTATTTTTTCCTCTAAGAATTTTTGATTTTTTAAATCTCCAAACCTTATAGCTCTTCTACCTACTTTATCTTCGTAGGCAGGGCCAATACCCCTTCCAGTGGTTCCAATCTTATTTGGTCCTTTTCTATTTTCCCTTATTTTATCAATATTTCTGTGAAAACTAAAAATTATAGTTGCATTTTCTGAAAGGACTAAATTTTTGGGACTTATCTTTAATCCAAATTTTTTTAGTTTATCTATCTCGTCCAATAAAGCCAAAGGATTTACTACAACTCCATTACCAATAATAGACACTGTATTTTTTCTAATAATTCCAGATGGAATTAAACTTAAAGCAATTTTTTTTTTGTTTACTACTATCGTATGCCCTGCATTATTCCCACCTTGAAATCTTAAAACAATATCTGCCTGATTTGATAACCAATCAACAATCTTGCCTTTTCCTTCGTCCCCCCACTGTGCTCCAACCACTGTGACATTCGCCATAAGTTTTAATCCGTCCTTAAAATTTTATTTTTATCCAAGTAAAATTCACATTTATGAATCCTTGCATTTCGTTTAATTTGATTTTCATTTAATCTTTTGATTGCCTTTATTACTATAAATCCTTTGTTTTGTAATTTTTTTTTAAAGTTATCACTAAGATCCTCATTCACAAAAATCTTTTTCATATTATCAACTCTTAATAATGATTCTTTTACTAAATTTTCTACATAACCAGAAAATCCAATACAATTTTCTTTAAATACTTTGTAGTTTCCTCCAGTGAAAAGTTCTTTCAGATTCTCTGAGAAAACTTTAAATGCAAGTCCAGTATGATAATCTGAACCGTCAATTTCTAATGGATCCATATATAAATTTAAATTAGGAAATTTTTTTCTAATTTTATCTATAACTTTTATAAAATTATTTATTTCAATTTGCGTAAGTTTTGGGAAATTAATTTTTTTTAATTTTTTTATATTAGACTCAACTAATCCAACTATGCTTAATAATTCTTGAGAAACTTCTTCAAGGTTTTTTGAAATTTTTTCAATACCTTTATGATTTTTATTTTTATATTTTTCTTTTACAAAATCTAGCTCATCTCTGGATAAATTAAAATCTTTTGAAAGAGATTGAATAAGGGTTGGCATTGTAAAATTTATAAAGAATTTTTTTATCTTAAGCTTTTTTAATATCTCAATAATCAAATCAATAAGTTCTTTTTCACAAAAATTTTCTCCAATACCAATAATCTCAGAACCAATTTGCGTAATTTGTCTTGATAAATTTAAACCATTATTATACGCCTTTAAAATTTCTCCTGAATAACAAAGTCTCAGAGGTCTTGGAGACTCATCAAGAGAGCCGCAAGCAAGTCTAGCGACTTGCAAAGTTATATCTGGTCTAATCCCCATCATTTTTTGAGATACTGGGTCAAGTAATCTAAAAGAATCAATATTATCTTTTCCAGGAGTTAAAAAAAATAGTGAGCTTTCAAATTCTAATAAAGGAGGTTTTATAAGTAAATAACCATTCTTTTTCATAAGGTTTAGAAATGATGAGCTTATTAAGTATTCTTTGCCTGCCAATTCTGGTAAGCTATCTCTAAATCCCTCAGGTAATAATTGACTTTTCACTACTTTATCTAAATTTATTAAAACACCAATCTAACCAATTTGTCAGAGCAATTAAATCATTTTTTTTTATATTTGGTCCGTTCCATATTCTAATACCCTCTTGCATCGTTCTAAAATTTTTAATGTCAAAAGCAATCTTATTTTCGCTCAGGAAGTCTATAATTTTATTATGATTAATCTTTTTTTTGTATATAAAAAAGCTTGGGGTCAAAGATTGGTTTTCTTTAACTGAAAAATACTTAATGAATGAATTTGTTATTTCCCAATCGTCTAGTATTTGTTTGTTTCTTTTACAAATATTTATATTTTCATTCAGACTCCCTCGTTTGTTGTATAAATCAAGACACAACTCAAGGTCAGCAAAACTTAACAACGAAGGAGTATTTATTAAGAAATCAAAGTTTTTAAGACCAAAAAGTTTTAACTGATTAGATTTTATCCTATCTAAAGCCTTAGGACTCAGCACTGCTACACCTTTTTGAGATTCTGCTCCTAAAGCTTTTTGCAGAGAAAATATCGATATATCTAAATTTTTCCAAGGTAAGTCACAAATAAAAACAGCTGAAGTTAAATCAGAAACTATTAAACCTTTATGATTTTTTGATAAAAAATTAACATTTGAAACACTCATACCGTTAGATGTAGCATTCCAAACAAAAATAACATCGTTATCAATTGGTATATTATTTAACGATGGTAATTTGCCTGATAATTCTTTCTTACAATTAACCTTGAATTTTAACTTTTTTAATTCTTGATACCATAATAACCCCCAATAATCATATATTATTGATGTAATTTTTTTTTCTCCTAGTATAGAATTTAAAATCGAAGTCATCGCTCCTGTGCAAGAACCAGGTAAAAAAAATACTTTATAACCCTCTGGAATGTTTAAGGTTTTTTTAATCTTTAAGATAATTTTTTCAATATAGTCTCTAACATCTAATGACCTGTGATACCTCCCTAAAAACTTTAAATTTAGTTTATCTACTGACCATCCATCTGGTTTTCTAGTTGGGCCAGATGAAAAGTTTGGGTTAGAAGGTTTTTGTGAAGGGGTCTTCATATATTATAAATTATTGGAAAAATCAAAAAAAATACAAACCAGCAAATAAATGTTAAAGGTAATCCAAATTTTACGTAGTCAATAAATTTATAATGTCCAGGACCCATCACTAACAAATTAGTTTGATAAGCCACAGGTGTTGCAAAGGAAGTATTAACAGAGAAAATTAAAGCTATTGCAAAAATTTTTGGATCAACATTCAATTTTTCAGCGATATCAATTGCTATTGGTGTAAATAAAACAGCACATGCATTATTAGATATAAAATTTGTTGTTAATGAGACTAAAACATAAAAACATAGAAGGATTGTAAGAGGGCTAGAACCATCAAGTATATGTAAAAGTGATTCTGACAAGAAGTTTGCTGCTCCGGTGACCTGAATAACTTTACCAAGCGCAAGAGATGTAACGATTAATAGGAGAAGGTTATTATCGACGCTTCTTAAAGCTTGTCTGACAGAAAGAACTTTAAATGTAATCATTGACACAACGCCAATTAATGAAGCAACAACAAGTGGAAGTATTTCTAGTGCACCAAAAACTACAACACTCAAAAAAATGAAAATTGAAATTTGTGCAATATTTTTATTCTGTATTTCAGAAGTTGTCCATTCCATAGGCAATAAATCACTTTTTGTACGTAGTGCTTTAATTGATTTTTTATCTCCCTGTATTAGAAGTGTATCTCCAGGCTCTAAAGCTAACTCACCCATATTGGTGGTAATAATTTTTGATTTTCTTTGTAAACCTATTACAATACAGTCATACCTATACCTAAAACTAACATTTTCGATTGTATTTCCAACCAAACTAGATGAAGGCGTAACCATAGCTTCTGTAATTACTTGGTTTTTTGAGTCTTGATCTTCTTCATTTTCATCAAATGATTCTATTGAGCCAATATTTTGCGATAAAATTGACGTAAGCTGTTCTCGACTTGTTGAAATTACTAAAATATCTCCTTGTTCCAAGATAAAACTGTAAAAAGGTCCATGCTCAGCATGCTCACCACGCTGTATCATAAGAATTTTAGAGTTTTCAAGACCCTCAAGCTTTCCTTCATTTGCTTTTTTTCCAATTAGTTTTGAATTATCATTAATAACAATTTTAGTAATAAAGTTATTTTTTCCATCTTTAATAAGTTGATTTGAAATAGGTGATCTATCTACTAAGAAAATTTTTGAAAAAATTATCACATAGATGAGACCGCATATAGCTATTATTGAACCAGGGACTGCAAATTCAAAAAAACTTATTTCTATATTTGAATACCTCTTTAAAGAATCTGAAACTAACAAATTTGTACTTGAACCAATTATTGTAATCATGCCTCCAAGAATTGCCGCGTAACTCAAAGGCATCAAATATCTTCCAATAGATTGATTTGATTTTTTTACTACACTTTGAAGAATTGGAATAAAAATTATTACTACAGGAGTATTATTTATGAAAGCGCTAAGTATTAATACAAAAATTAAACTAACAATAATTACAATTTGAGTATTATTAGGAAAATACTGTAAAAAATTCGATATAAAGCCATCTAAAACTCTTGTGTTAACAACGCCCTGACCAAGAATTAAGAGACTCATTACAGTAATCAAAGAAGTATTACTAAAACCATTTAAAATACTCTGTGGATTTAAGAGATTTTGGTTATCTAAATCTCTGTAAGGGAAAATTGAAAAAAAAATTAATAAAAAAGTCAAAATTACAATAGATTTAAATGCCATTGAAAATTTGTCGATTGCATAGAAAATCATGCTGAAAACTGCAATTATCAAGCTTAAATAAACAAAAGTATCATTTTCTAAGTTAAACATTTTAAAAAAATTATTGAAGGAATTTAAATATATCTATGTTTTTAAATTTTTAAATATTATAATTGTATAGTAATCTTTATTTTATAAATAAAATGTTAAAAAAAGTAGAAAAAAATAAAAAGCTTATCAATAAAAAAACAATCAATGTAAAGACATCATTTCCTAATTCAAAAAAAATATACATAAATAGTAAAAAATTCAAAAACGTAAATGTTCCTATGAGAGAGATTTCATTAAGCGATAGTGAAATAAAAAATATAGTAGTTTACGACACCTCTGGTTGTTATTCAGATCCAAATATTAATCACGATTATGAGTCTGGTTTACAGAAGCTTAGACAAGAATGGATAAAAAAAAGGACTGGTATTTCAGAATCTCAAAAACAAAATTTAAAATTTCTTAACCATTCGAAAACTGTTGAGCCTTTTCCAAATACAAACCAATCCATCTTTAAGAAAAAAGAAAAAGATGAAATTACTCAGTTATTCTATGCTAGAAATAATATTATCACAGAAGAAATGGAATTTTGTGCGATCAGGGAGAATGAGGGAAGAGAACAACTTATTGGTGAAAAGTTCAAAAAAGAGGACCTCGTCACAGCTGAATTTGTAAGGAAACAAATAGCATTGGGTGAAGCAATTATTCCCGCAAATATTAATCACACAGAACTTGAACCAATGATTATTGGTCGGAACTTTTTAGTCAAAATCAATGCAAATATTGGAAACTCCTCGGTACTCTCAAGTGTATATGATGAGGTTGAGAAGTTAGTTTGGGCAATAAAATGGGGTAGTGACACTGTTATGGATCTATCAACAGGTGATAATATACACGAAATAAGGGAATGGATAATAAGAAATTCACCAGTACCAATTGGTACGGTTCCTATATATCAAGCTCTTGAGAAGGTTAATGGTGTTGCTGAAGACCTCAATTGGGAAGTATTTAAAGAAACATTAATTGAACAAGCTGAACAAGGCGTTGACTATTTCACAATTCATGCTGGTGTAAGGCTTCACTATATTCCTTTGACAATTGATAGATTAACTGGAATTGTTTCTAGAGGGGGCTCAATAATTGCTAAGTGGTGTCTTGCGCACCACAAAGAAAATTTTTTATACACAAATTTCGAGGAGATTTGTGAAATAATGAAAAATTATGACATTAGTTTCTCATTAGGTGATGGTTTAAGACCTGGTTCAATCAATGATGCTAATGATAAATCTCAATTTTCAGAACTTGAAACATTAGGTGAATTAACAAAGATAGCTTGGAATCATAACGTTCAAGTTATGATTGAAGGGCCGGGACATGTGCCAATGCAGTTAATTAAAGAAAATGTTGAAAAACAGTCCAGTTTGTGTGGAAACGCGCCTTTTTACACATTAGGGCCATTGACTACTGATATTGCTCCGGGTTATGATCACATTACAAGCGCTATTGGAGCGGCGATGATTGGTTGGTATGGAACATCTATGTTATGCTATGTAACCCCAAAAGAACATTTAGGGTTACCAGACAAAAATGATGTAAAAATAGGTGTGGTTACTTACAAAATCGCTGCGCACGCAGCAGATTTAGCCCGAGGGAATAAAGGTGCTTACTATAGAGATTATGTTTTATCAAAAGCTCGATTTGAATTTAGATGGAGAGATCAGTTTAATCTTTCATTAGATCCAGACACAGCAGAAAATTATCATGACCAGACTTTACCGGCTGAGGGAGCAAAGTTAGCTCATTTTTGTTCAATGTGTGGACCAAAGTTTTGCTCAATGAAGATCTCTCAAGAAATAAAAGATTTCGCAACGGAGGGTAAGAAAGAAATGTCCAAAAAATTCAAAAAAGCTGGCGGAAAAATTTACCTTTAATTTTTGTCTAAAATGTTGGTCCGTATTTAATGCCCAGATCTGGAGATTTCTCTAATCTTTTAACAAGAAATCGTTTTGTTTTTTCTATTGAGCTCTCTATTGAAAAACCTTTAGCTAGATTTACACAAAGAGATGTTGAAAAAACGCAACCTGTTCCATGAGTATCTTTTGTATTAACTCTAAATGATTTAAATTCGATAACCTGATTATCTTTAATAAGATAATCATAAATTTTTTGATTTTTTTTAATTCCTGTTACAATAAATGGAGTGTTATATCTCAAAAAAAGTTGTTTTAAAATTTTATTTATTGTGTTGTACCTATGATTTTCAATCAATAACTCAACTTCACTTTTGTTAGGGGTAAAAATAGATTTAATTGATGAAAAAATTTCAAAAATTTTTTTATATTCCTGTTTACTATAGAACATTGTACCAGTTGTAGATTTAAAAACAGGATCTATTACGACGGGACAATTAATAGAATTTTTAATAATAAAGTCTCTTATGAATTCGGCTACTTTTACATCACTCAAAAGACCAATTTTTATTGCATCAACCTTAAATTGACTGAATATTGTAACAATCTGTGATTTTATTATTTTTTTTGAGACTAGTTGATAATCTTCTACTTTATTTTGTCCCTGAGAAGTAACAACTGTCACTACATTTAAGCAAAATACTCCTAACAGTTGACAAGTTTTTATGTCAGCTTGAATTCCCGCACCAGATGTATTATCACTTCCTGCAATGGATAAAATGATTTTTTTCTTGTTCATCAACTTTTTTAATTATATTTACTATTTCTTTAATTGATTTGTCCACATCGCTTTTTTTGAATGATTGAACCATTATTCTAATAAGGTTTTCAGTTCCAGATTTTCTTATTAAAAGATCAATATTTTTATTATGAAGTAATAATTTTTCTTTAATTTTCTTTATTTCTATTTTTTTTAAGATTAAATCAGGGTTATTGTAGGTTTTTAAATTTACCAAATTTTGATAATTTTTTTTATAAAGAGTTTTAGATAAATCTGATAGTTTAATTTTACTATTTTTTAAAATATTCATTATATACATTGAAGTTAAAATACCATCACCACAATATCCATTGTCTGAAAAAATTATGTGTCCAGAGGGCTCTCCACCCAAATTAGATTTATTTTCCTTCATTTTTTTAATAACATAACGATCACCTACTTTTGATAATATTAGCTTAACTTTTATTTTTTTTATAAAATTTCTAAAAGCAAGGTTAGACATTTTTGTACTAACTGTCGACTTGATAGGTATAGAATTTTCTTTCTTATATTTACAGATTATTGCAAGGGTCTTGTCACCATCGATCAAGTTACCATTTTCATCTGAAATAACAACTCGGTCTGCATCACCATCAAAGGACAATCCAATATCAACTTTATGTTTCTTAGTTAATCTAGACAATTGTTCTGGAAACATTGCTCCACAGTTTTTATTTATATTTTTTCCATCAGGCTTGTTAGAGCAACTAATTACTTTACAGCCAATTTCCTTAAAAAAACTAGGTGCTAATTTATAAACTGAACCATTAGCACAATCAATTAAAACCTTAATACCTGATAGATCTATGCCTTTAAACTTTTTAACTAAAAATTTTGTATAATCTTTCACATCAAACTTTTTATAAGATATTTTAGCCGCTGAAAAAATTGGAATAATTTTTAGTTTATTGTAATTATTTTCAATTTTAAGCTCTTCCTCATCAGATAATTTTTCTCCATTTCTTTTGAAAATTTTTATTCCATTATCATAATATGGATTGTGAGATGCTGAAATCATAACACCAAAATCATATTTAAAAAGTTTTGTATAAAAGGAAATCATAGGAGTTGAAACAATTCCCACAAAATCACAATCAACATTTACTTTCTTAAAACCATCTCTTAAGGACTTTTCGATATTTTTACCTGAAACTCTGGTATCCCTACCAATTAACACTTTTTCTACATTTTTTTTTGTTTTCTTTATTGAAACAGCTAGTTTAAAAAAAAAATCCTCTGTTATTGGAAACTCGTTTACTCTTCCCCTAATACCATCAGTACCAAAATACTTTTTTTTTTTCATTATGAATTTAATTTTTCAAAAACTTTGAGAGCTTGATTTATTTGTTTTACATCGTGGACTCTATGAATTTTAATACCTTGCGTCATAGCTAATATGGTAGCACTGATAGTTCCTCCTAAACGCATCTTCGGGTTATCCTCCTTACTTATTGAAGAAATAAATCTCTTCCTGGATATTCCTAACATTATAGAACAGCTTAGTGAATGAAAAATGGATAAATTATTTAATATCTCAACATTTTGATTGAAATCTTTTCCAAAACCAATTCCAGGGTCTATTATAAGATTTTTTCTTTTAATTCCATTTGACTCGCAATATTTGATTCTTTCCTCAAGAAAATCGTATACTTCGAGTACAACATTTTTATAATTATTTTTATTCATCATAGTTTGTGGGGTACCAGGCATATGCATAAGTATAATTGGTACATTATATTTTTTTACAATTTCGATACTTTTTGGGTCGTTCATTAAAGCACTAACGTCATTTATAATATTGACACCAGATAACAAACCTAATTCCATGGTTGATGAGTTTCGGGTATCTAGCGAAAGTTTGTATTTTTTGCTACTTAATTTTTGAATAATTGGTAAAACTCTTATTGCTTCATCTGCTGGTAAAACCATCTTTGATCCTGGTCTAGTTGACTCACCTCCAATATCAATAAAGTCTGCTCCATCTTCAATCATCTTTTCAGCATTCTCAAAGGAATGTTTTAGATAAAGATTATCTCCACCATCCGAAAAACTATCTGGTGTAATATTTAATATTGAAAAAATAAGGGTCTTATTTTTTTTAGTAAATTTATTACTATTTAAAAAGTTTTTACTTGTATTAATAAGGTTTTTAGCGAGTGGTTCTATTTTTTTATTTTTTTTTATAACTTTCTCAAAAAAGTGATCTACTGCGTAGCAAGCTCTAGAGATTTTTGACCCTTTTTTTTTTATCAATTCAATTGAATTAAAAGCTACGCCGTTGATTTTCAGAGCTTTCTTATTTTTAAGCAACAGTTTGCTTTGGGAGTTTGAGATGTAACCGAATGGTCTTATATAATATTTTGTTTCATTCAGAGACAAATTATTAAATTAAGTAGTAGCTGGGTTAGGGTCTAATCCGATTTGCCCCTTGGTTTTGTTTTTACTTCCACCGCTTGTAGGAAGCGAGGTTTTTTTGTTTATATCACTTTTATTGCTAGTGTTTTTTATTTTGAATTTACCTTTTTTAATTAATTCCCTAACTTCATCACCAGACATTGTCTCAAACTCCAAGAGTGCCTTTGCTAGATTGTGTAGGTGCTTGATATTTTTCTTAAGCACTTTTTTAGCATGATTTTCTGCATCATCAATTAGTTTTCTAATTTCTTTGTCAATTAGCTTGGCAGTTTCATCTGACATGCTTGTTCTTTGGGTAACTGATCTTCCCAGAAAAACGTCTTCCTCGTTTTCAGAATATTTTAATGGACCAAGAATATCGCTCATACCCCACTCTACAACCATGGCTCTTGCTTTTTGAGTGGCTTGTAAAATATCATTTGAAGCTCCTGATGTAACATTTTCCTTTCCAAAAATAATCTCCTCAGCTACCCTGCCCCCAAACATCATAGCGAGTTTTGCCTTCATTTCTGTTTTAGTTTCTGAGTACCTATCTCTTTCAGGAAGGTTCATCGTGACTCCAAGCGCTCTTCCTCTTGGGATAATAGTGACTTTGTGCAAAGGGTCATTTCCAGGGGTAAATACTCCTACAAGAGCGTGACCAGCTTCATGGTAAGCTGTTAACTCCTTTTCTTTTTGACTCATAACCATTGAGCGTCTTTCTGCTCCCATTAAAACTTTATCTTTTGCGTCCTCAAAATCTAACATGGTTACTAAGCGTTTATTTCTTCTGGCAGCAAGTAGCGCTGCTTCGTTCGCAAGATTAGCCAAGTCAGCACCTGAGAAACCTGGGGTCCCTCTAGCTATGACAGAAATATCAACATCCGGTGCGAGGGCGAGTTTTCTTGTATGTACTTCTAAAATTTTGTTTCTACCTTTAATATCTGGGTTAGGAACTACAACTTGTCTGTCAAATCTCCCTGGTCTCAATAAAGCAGGATCTAAAACGTCAGGTCTATTAGTGGCAGCAATAAGGATTACACCTTCAGTTGCATCAAATCCGTCCATTTCCACTAATAGTTGGTTAAGTGTTTGCTCCCTCTCATCGTTGCCCCCGCCCAAACCGGCGCCACGATGTCTGCCAACAGCATCAATTTCATCAATGAATATGATGCAGGGTGCATTTTTTTTTCCTTGTTCAAACATGTCCCTAACCCTACTGGCTCCAACTCCAACAAACATTTCAACGAAGTCTGAACCAGAGATAGAAAAAAAGGGAACATTTGCTTCTCCAGCTATTGCTCTAGCTAGTAAAGTCTTACCTGTGCCGGGAGGACCAACTAATAAAGCACCCTTAGGAATCTTTCCGCCAAGTCTTTGAAACTTAGTTGGGTCTTTTAAAAATTCTACAATTTCCTCAAGCTCTGCTTTGGCTTCATCTATACCAGCCACATCTTTAAATGTGACTTTATCTTTATTTTCGTTTAAAAGTTTAGCCCTGGATTTACCAAATCCCATAGCTCTGCCACTACCAGATTGCATCTGTCTCATGAAAAATATCCAAACACCAATCAAGAGTAACATCGGAAACCATGATATTAATATATCAAATAGGCCAGGAGAATTTTTCTCTAACGGCTGAGCTATAATTTCGATATTATTTTTTTCTAATTTACCAATTAAACTTGGATCATTTGGAGAGTAGGTAGAAAATAGTGTTCCATTAGAATATTCGCCTGTGATATTATTTCCTCTTATCTCGACTCTTGAAATGTTACCATTTTTTACGTCATTAAGAAAGTTTGAGTAGGAAACAGCGCGGGATTGTTGCACAGAGTTGTTGGTTTTATAAAAATCTATAATAAGGAATACCAAAAAACCGATTAGCAACCATACAGCTATATTCTTTAATAAATTGTTATTCATTATTTGTATATAATTATAACCTGCAAAATTCTCAATTAATATTTAAAAAAAATTTTTTTTTTGTAAAGGAACCTTCGGAAAAAAATAAAACTTAATTCCTAATTGCTCCAAATATTTATTTTCAGACAAAAATGGTACCACTCTATCACCATTCAAAATAATCAACGGTAATGATTGGATAACTAAAAAATCCAATTTGGAGTTTTTTGAGTCAATTTTTTTTTTTAAACTTGGCCAATTTTTTTGTGTAATATTATTCATTTCTAAGTCATAAATTTTGGATTCAATTATAAACCTATTTTGCCATAAAGTTTTTTTTCCTTTTTTCAAAAAAAATTTCTCAACTTTGCGCTTATTAGAAATTTCCTTTAGAATTTTTATATTATTTTTGCAAACTTTAAGTAGGCATGTATGTAAAGTAAAATTAAATGATTCATTTCTTTTTTCAAGACTCAAAAAATACAAAATTGATTTCCTCTTTGGTGAAAAATCTCTGCCTCCAGCAGTTGTAAGTATTTTTTTTAAAATTTCTATTTTTAAAATTTTTGATTGTTTATTAAACTTTTCTCTACATATTTTAAACACTCCGTAATCGTAAAACCTGAGTTCTTTACAAAAAAACTTTAAAATTTTTTTTTCTTTTACTAGGTTTACATCTTTTCTTTTTCTTAACTCGCTATTAATTGATTCTATACATTTAACATTTTTAGATTTTAAAAAATTTCTTACTCTCACTCTTTCAAATCTTTCATCAAAATTGGATTTGTCTTCTAACCACTGAATTTTTGATTTCTTACAGGTAGCTTCTAACCTTGCCTTCTCATAAATTAGTAAAGGTCTTATTATTCGTAAGTCGTCAACAACCCTAATTTTTGGGATTGAAGATAATCCCAAGGATATATTATCCCTTTTTTTTCTCATTAAAAAAGTTTCAAGATTATCATCGAGATTATGAGCTGTCATAAGATTAATTATTTTATGCTTTTTACAGTAACTTATAATTTTTTTGTACCTTTCATTTCTAGCAACTTCTAAAATTCTCGAATCAATATTAGTATGATTCCATGTAATTTTTGTAAAATCTACTCCAAGTTTTTTCACTTTTTTTTCCAAGACTTTTGATTCGAAGTTACTTTCAATTCTAAGATTATGATCAAAGTGTATTGCAAGAATTCTTCCTTTCAGCTTTTTAATCCATTCTCTCATTAATAACAACAAAGCCATACTATCGCAGCCTCCTGAAACACAAATCCCAATGTAAGGTTGCTTTTCAAAAGAAAAGTTAGAAGATAAATTTGTCTCGAATTCTTTTTTTGTTATCGCTGGAAAGTTCACGTTATTCTTTTGGACAATCTAGCTTCTTTTTTTCTGAATTAGCTCTCTCAAGTACATTTTTTGGTGCAGTCTTGTATTTCACCTCTAACTCATAAAATACATTACAGGCTTCACTTTTTTTCTTTAAATTAGCAAATGATAATCCCAATTTGAGCATATTATCAGGACCCTTGATAGAATCTGGGTATTTTTGTAAACCTTCACCAAATTCTACTATAGCTTTTTCAAATTTTTTTTGCGCATAGTGAACCTCTCCAAGCCAATACTGAATATTTGGCATTAAATCTTCAGGATTAAATTTTTTTAAATCAACCAATTCAACTTCCGCTTCTTCAAATTTACTTGCCCACAGTAACTTTATAGCATTTTCATATTTTTTTTTAATTTCTTGTTCGGATAGATTCTTTTGCGGGTTTGTTATAATTGACTTTTGAACACTATCATCATTTCCTGAAAAATTGGAAAGGTTTACCGATGATTTATTTTCTTTTTTAGCGTTTTTATTCTCTATAGTGACCTGAAAATCCTTTTCCAGTTTTAACACTCTCGATTGAAAGTCTTCATTAATTAAGTCTAATTTTTCACCGATAAGATTTATCTGATTTTGTATTTCTTCTAACGTACCGAAATTTTGTCTAAGATTTGTCTCTATTTGATCAATTCTTTTCTCATTTCTTGAAATATAGCCTGATGATAAAGACTTATCTAAATTATCAAATTTCCCTTTTTGTATATCAGAAATATTTTTTTCAATTCTCTCAAGCCTATCAAGTAAATCATCGACGTCGATTTCTTGAGAATAAGAAACGTTAGAAAATAAAATGTATAATAGAGTTAGTGGTGTAATTATTATTTTAAAGTTTAGTGATACCATTTCGAGTGTGGATATGGGAACCAATCATGTTGATTCCCATTATTTTAAAACTACAGGATGTTTGTCTTAGTTGCAGTATTCTAGTTACCACCAACGACAGTGACAGCTCTTCTATTTTCAGCCCAAGATTCAGAAGTACTACCTTCAGCGGATGGTCTTTCCTTACCGTAGCTTATGGTTGTAACTCTTCCAGGCTCAACTCCCAAAGAAACTAAAAATTCTTTAACTGAATTGGCTCTTCTTTCACCTAGAGCAAGGTTGTATTCTCGTGTACCTCTTTCGTCGCAATGACCTTCAATAATAATCTGGAATCCTGGTGTTGATTTTAACCAATTAGCTTGAGATTCAAGTGTGAAGGCTGAGGCAGAATTAATATTGTGTTTATCTGTTTCAAAGTATATTCTATCTCCAATTTCGTTTTGTAAATATCCTTGAAGATTCGCTTGTCTTGAGTCCCCGTACTCATATGATGGAGAATCTGATGATGATGAGCCGCCTATTGTTTCGCAACCAGAAATAACTAAAAAAGATGCAAATAATAGTGATAAATATTTATTTTTCATGACAATATCCTTAATTAATAGTTTTTTAATACATTTTTACATTTTGAGGGTGTGTAAGTCAACGATAACATTGATTTTTGTGAAAGATCAGTAATTAGCAATAACCTAAATGGCGTTTTATTAATTTCTGTTGTAAATCTTTACAGTACAAGAACCTCGACAGTCAACGCTATCATGAGTTGGAATCTCTTTAAAAGAGTCATCAACTAACAAAGTGTCGGCCCCACCTACTTTGTCGGTTAATCCACATCCGGAAACAATGAACGCAGCAAATAATAAAGCTAAAAGTTTTAATTTCATAAATAACTCACCCTTGGAAGTTTAATATTTAACATTTTTACATTCTGTATCATCATAAGTCAATCATAAAGCTTTTTTTTGATGATATTTAATTTTGACACACAAAGAAACTTTAAGGTAATAATCCAGACCAAGACGGATCAGATGCATCAGATGGGGTAATTAGTTCTCTAAGATTTACTCCTGTTAAATCAACAAGTTTTATTTTGGGAGACGATATTTTCCCTTTAGAAAACTTGGTTTGACTATAAAATGATAATACTCTTCCGTTAGGCGACCAAGTTGGACCCTCAACCAAATAAGATTTATAAACTACTCTCTCTCCCTTTCCATCAGTGTACATAACACCAATGTAAAACTCACCGCCCAACAGCTTTGTAAAAGCAATAAGATCTCCTCTTGGTGACCAAACGGGAGTTGCGTATTTTCCTTTTCCAAAACTAATTCTCTTAATTTTTTTAGTTTTCAAATTCATAACGTAAATTTTCTGACTTCCACTTCTATCAGACTCAAAAGTTATAAAATCACCGTCTGGAGAATATGATGGAGCAGTATCAATTCCTGGATACTTCGTTAGCCTTTCAAGCTTTTGTGTTTTAAGATTCATTTCATAAATGTCTGTGTTACCATTTCTTGCGAGGCTCATTACTAATTTTTTTCCATCAGGTGAATACCTTGGGCTAAAAGTCATGCCTGGAAAGTCACCGAGTATTTTTTGTAAACCAGTATTTAAATCAAGTAAAAAAATTCTCGGTATTGTGTTATTGTAAGACAAGTAAGCAACTTCTTGAGCAGCTGGGGAAAATCTTGGTGTTAAAGCAAGGTACGAACCATCTGTAAGAAATTTGTGATTTTCTCCATCCTGATCAACAATAGCTAATCTTTTTTTTCTGTTATTTTTAGGTCCAGACTCAGATATATACACTATACGACTGTCAAAATACCCTGACTCACCTGTAATTCTTTTATAAATGATATCTGAGATTACATGAGCAATTCTCCTCCAGTTGTTTGTCTCAGTTGTTAGTTGTTGTGCAACCATTTGTTTTTCTGAAAAAACATCCCAGAGCCTAAATTTTAAATTTAATTTCTTACCTGAAACAGATAAATTTCCATGAATTAAACCTTGCGCAGATGTAATTTTCCAGTCTGAGAAAGAAGGCTTTGAATCGAAGTTTAATTTTTCAGTTAAAAAAACTCTCCTCGGTAGCATTTTAAAAAGTCCAGATCTCTGAAGATTATTTGTAATTACTTTACTAATATCAGATGAAATTTTTTCCTCAGTATCATTTTTTGTCTCTAATTGTACTAACGCAACTGGAATTGGTTCTGTATTACCACGTGTTATGTCTATCCGAAGTTCTGAAAAACTTGTCGCTGGACATAATATGAAAAAAAAGTATATGGCTAGGCGTCTTAACATTTAATTTTAACATTATAAAGTTATGAATTAAAAAATCAAAATTTACTTTTTTTAATTAATACTTTGTGAAGGATCAAAATCTAAAATTATTTCTTTCCAGGTTGCGTATTTTTTTTCAGGAACTTTAAGTTTTTTGCATTCTGGGTGATTTACCGCTCTTAGAGCACTTTCAGCCGCTGCTCTAAAAAAACTTTCGTTTAATTTATTATCATTTATCAGTTTTGAGTAAATTACGTTTCCCTCTTTATCTAACTTAATTTTAATTGATACGAACAAATCTTTTAGATTTTTAGCTCCGGCCGGAACAATCCAGCATCTATAAAACTGTCTTCGAATTGCATCTTTCTCAGATATAGAGAGTTTATCTCCTAAACTTAATTCTTTTAAATCTTCTTCTTTTTTATCAACTAATTTCTCATCATCTTTCTCCTCTGTTTCTATCTCTACTTTTCTTTGTGATTTTATTTTTTCAATTGATTTTAAAATACTATCTAATCTTTTTTCTTCCTTTTTTTTTGTTTCTTCTTTTTTTTTTGTTTTTTTAGCAGATGACTTTTTTTTCTCGTCTTTTAAAGCAAATTCTGGAGGTTTTGGTTTAGATTTTGGTAAAGGAGGAGAATAAGTCTCGTTTTGCTTTTTGCTTTTTTTTTCAAAAGCTTTTTTTTTGTTTTCAATTTTATTTACAGTTTTTTCTGAAATGTCAACGATATCAAGTGGTATTTCATAAATCTCAAATCTTTTATTTTTTTTAAAAATTTCTGCACCATACATGAACATCATTAAAATTCCTGTATGAAGAAACATTGATTTTAGAAGACCTTTGGTCATTTTGATTATTTTAATTTAGTAACTAGTGCAACTTTTTTAAATCCAGATTTATTAATAAAACTCATTAAATCCATAACCTTACCATAGTTAAGTTTTTTATCTCCTTTTATATATATCTTTAAATCTTTATTTTGTGATTTGAGTGCCCTTAATTTTTTAATTAAACCATTAGCTGAAAATTTTTTTTTTTGGAGAAAAATTTCACCTTTTGAATTTATTGTTACGGTTACAGGATCATTTTTTTCATTTTTAAGGATAGAAGTGCTTTCTGGAAGGTTAACTTTTATTCCGGCAGTCAATAATGGTGCTGTAACCATAAAGATTATTAATAGAACTAGCATTACATCAACAAAAGGTGTAACGTTTATTTCGGAAATTGATTTTCTTTTTTTGTAATTTTTTTTCAAGTTTGTTACCTAAATATTTCCTTTGAAATTATAAGTATGATTTCTTCTGAAAAGACATCTAACTTATTCGAGATATCATCAAGCATAGTGTTAAATTTATTAAAAAATAAAACCGAAGGTATTGCAGCAACTAAACCCAAAGCAGTTGCAAAAAGTGCTTCTGCTATTCCAGGTGCAACTACAGCTAAACTGGTATTTTGAGATATACCTATTGCCGTAAAACTATTCATAATTCCCCATACCGTTCCAAAAAGTCCGATAAATGGGGCCGTAGAACCAACAGAGGCAAGAAAATTTAGGCCCTTTTCCAAAGTTGAAAGTTCCTTATTTATTACAATTTCCATTTCTTTTTTTACATTATCGCAAAACTTCTGTTTAAATTCGCTATTTTTATTTGAAAAACCAGTTTTTACTTTTTCAAAATAAACCATGGCTGAAAAAAAAACTGATTCCATGGGATGTGTTGGTTGAGAGCCAAGTCTTTTTGATAACTTACTTAAGGTTTCACTAGAATAAAAATTTTCTTCAAAATCTTCTGAATCTATGAGGATATTTTTGAGTGAGGTATACTTCGAGAATATTATTGCCCATGACCATACGGAAGAAAAAATTAGAATTATAATAACAATTTTTACAACAATATCGGCCTGAAGAAACATCGAAAATATGGAAAAATCTGCTCCCTCCTCTATCACTTTTTTTTCAATAGTTTCATCCATAATTTTTTATACTACTTCGAGTGCATTAAATCTAGCAATTATATTTTCTGGAATTTTTGAAGGTTTAGAGTTCAACCCATTTATCCACACAAGTTTTAAACTAATTTCAGTAAGTAATATTTTATTTTTAAAAATTTTTTGTTTTAAACTTAATGAACAAAAAGAATTTTCCAAAAAAAAAGTCTCAACAGTCAAATTATCACTTAAAGATGCTGGTTTTATAAAGTTTACATTTAATTGGTTCACTACAAAAAAAAATTTGTTGGAATTTAGTATTTGCTGCAGTTCAGGAAAATGTTCTCTAAGTAAATTACTTCTCGCTCGCTCAGCATATTTCAGATAGTTGGTATGATAAACAAATCCAGTCAAATCAGTATCTTCATAATAAACAGAAACTAAAGATGAATGAATTTTTTTCATATTCTTTATAAAGTTATTTGAATATGATTGTGCCCCTTTTCTGATAAAATTCTCCCTCTTGAAGTTCTTTGCACTAAACCCTGTTGCATTAAATAAGGTTCAATAACATCTTCAATTATGTCTTTCTGCTCTAGTAGTGAAGCACTTAGAGTTTCTATTCCAACTGGACCACCATTATAATCAATAGCAATGCATTTTAAATATTTCCTATCCATATCATCTAAGCCCTCTGAATCAATTCTCATTTTTTTTAGAGAATCTTCAACAACCATGTTAGTTATTGTAGGCAAATTTTGTACGACAGAAAAATCGATAATTCTTTTCAAAAGTCTAATAGCAATCCTAGGAGTCCCTCTCGACCTTTTTGCAATCTCAAAAGCTGCGCTTTCATCAATTTTTGTATTAAATTTCTTAGAACTTAATAAAATTATATTTTTTAAATCTGCCGGGTTATAAAAATCGAGTTGTAATTGAATTCCAAACCTGTCTCTCAAGGGTCTTGATAGCAAGCCTAATCGAGTAGTAGCTCCAATTAGGGTAAACCTCTCGATTGAAATTTGCATAACTCTTGCAGATGGCCCTGATCCAATAATATAGTCACATTTATAATCTTCCATTGCAGGATAAAGGGTTTCTTCAACAATAGGAGAAAGCCTATGGATTTCATCAATAAACAAAATATCGTCCTCAGCTAGATTTGTCAAAAGTGTTACTAAGTCACCTTTTTTCGTAAAGGCTGGTCCTGATGTGGAGTGAATATTGACATTTTTTTCATATGATATTATGTGTGATAATGTAGTTTTTCCTAAACCAGGCGGACCATACAAAATAATGTGATCTAAATTATTTTTTCTTTTTTTAGATGACTCTATATACGTCTTCAAATTTGATTTTAAGTTATCTTGACCAACAAATTTATCAAGATTTCTTGGTCTTAAATTCAATTTTTTATCTTCCAAAGTTTCTTTTGATTCTAAATTAATTTTTTCTTCATCAGACATAATTAATTTACTTTCGGTTTTGATAGATATTTTAACGCTATTGGTATTAATTCTTCTAAATTCATCTGATTATTATCATTTATAACTTTGTCTGCCGTCAATTCACAAATTTTTCTTGGGTACCCTAAATTAAAAAGACATGAAACTAAATCATTAAAATTGTCTTTGTTAACCGTTGTAATGCTTGAAGAAATACCTAGAGATTTTTTCTTAATTTTTTCTTTCAACTCAATAATTATTCTGTTTGCCAGTTTATTTCCTACGCCAGTAACGCTTAAAAAAATTTTTGAATTTTGATTATTTATAGATCCTATTATCTCATTTATTTCAAGCTTAGACATTATATTTAAAGCCATTTTACCCCCGACTCCCTGAACACTCAGTAAATCAGAAAATATCTCCCTTTCTTGATACTCCAAAAAACCAAAAAATAATCTTTCATTTTCTTTAATTATTTCATAAACAAAAATACTTACCAAAGACTTAGAAGGATATATTTTATCAATACTTTTATTTGATATAAAAACTCTGAAAACAATACCATTTACATCTAAATCGATGTATTCTTCACTGCAAAACTCAATAAACCCTTTTAACTTTACTATCATTCTATTCTCTTAAAAAAATTTTAGACCCTTTTTGCATCGAATGACACATTGCCACAGCCAATGCATCTGCGGCGTTTTCATCATCAATTTTTAGATTTGGAAAAATTCTTTCAAGCATTTTTAGTATTTGTAGCTTTGTTGCATGTCCATAACCAACTAAATTTTTCTTCACCGTATTTGGTGAATATTCAAAGATATCAACATTCTCTTTAGCAGCAACAAGAAATATCATCGCCCTTGCTTTACCTAATTTCATTGTAGATTCTGGGTTTTTATTAGCAAAAATTTTTTCAACAGCAATACAATTTGGAGTATATTTTCTCAATAAAAACAAACTTTCTTCATAAATCTTTTTTAGTCTCACACCTAAATGGTCGTTCTTTGACGTAGATATACAACCATAATCAATACAGGTTTCTAATTTATCATTTTTTTGCAAAACACCCCAACCAGTATTTATTAAGCCAGGATCAAAACCCATAATTAAGTTTTTACTACGAATCAAATTAACTTTTCCATTAGTGTTTCATTGATATTAAAATTAGCAAATACATTTTGTACATCATCCAATTCCTCTAACTTTTCCAACAAAACCAGAAGACTTTTGGCGTCATCTTGATTTGATATTTCGATAGTGTTTAGAGGTTTCCACTCTAAGGATGAGAACTGTGGAACTGAATACTTATTTTCCAAAGCCTCAAGTGTTTGACTAAAAACCTCTAAATCAGTTTCAACATCAAAAGAATTATCATTTTCTATTACGTCATTAATATTTAGACTAACACAAAATTCAAAAAAGTTTTCAAATGTTGTAACTTCCTTTGCATAAGTAATAATACCAACTTTTTTAAAATTATGCTTAACAGAACCACTTATTCCCAAATTACCGTTATATTTTGAAAATGTTGATCTAATTTCAGATGCGCTTCTATTTTTGTTATCAGTCATAGATTCAACAATTATTGCAATACCTGAGGGACCAAAACCCTCATAAGTTATCTCCTCAATTGAATTTTTATCATCTTGAGCTGAATTTTTTTTTATAGCTTTATCTATAGTATCTTTGGTCATATTAGAAGATAAAGCATTGTTAATTGCTGCCCTCAGTCTTGGGTTAGAGGTTGGATCAGGTGAACCTAACTTGGCAGATACAGAGATTTCTCTAATCAATCTTGAGAAAAGTTTTGCTCGCTTTTTATCTTGAGCACCTTTACGATGCATAATATTTTTAAATTTTGAATGACCTGCCATTTTAATCTTTTTGGAGTTTACCTCCTAAAATTATTTGTTCAAATGCTTTAACACTTTTACTCTCAATGTCTAGAATTGTACCACATAATGTTCCTTCACCATCAGCTGGTTCGAGTCTAGTTTTTAAGTGCTTTTGGGTAAATCTTTTTATTGAAAGTTCTTTTTTCATACCAATAACTGAATTGTAGTCACCACACATTCCTAAGTCTGTTTGATAAAAAGTCCCTTTTTCAAGAAAATGGAGGTCTGATGTTGGAATATGGGTGTGTGTACCAAAAACACCAGTAACTTTACCATCAAGAAAGTGCGCAATAGCCATCTTCTCTGAAGTTGATTCGCCGTGAACATCAACCAAAATTATTGCGCTATCTATTTTAGAATTTATTAGTTCCAATAAATTAGCAATAGATTTGAACGGGTCGTCTACAGACTCCATAAAAAGTCTGCACATTACATTTATCACTACAATATTTTCCCCATTTTTCATTTCAAAAATTGCATACCCGTTACCCGGTGTGCCCTCGGAAAAATTACAGGGCCTAACTAATCTTTTATCAAGCTTTATATATTCTACAATTTCTTTTTGATCCCAGATATGATTACCAGAAGTAATAACATCAACACCCAAAGAGTAAAATTCCTCACAAATTTTTTTTGTAATACCAAAGCCATTTGCAGCATTTTCTCCATTCGCCAAGACAAAATCTATTTGTTTTAACTGTTTTAGATTTGGTAATTCTCTTCTTATTGCATTTCTTCCAGATTTTCCGACTATATCACCGCATATTAGAACTCTCATTGAATTATTCCCTTAGGAGTAATAATTTTGTTTAAAGTTTTGTCAAAATTCATTGAAGGTAGAGATTCTATTTCTTGTTCATTAAAGGCAATTCCTATTGTCTCTAAAGATTTTTTGTTTTCTAAATTTGATATTGTTCTGTCGTAAAAACCCCCACCATAACCTAGTCGATTTTTGTATTTATCAAATGCTAAAAGGGGAACCAACATAACGTTCGGGGTTAAAAACCTTCCGTTAAGTGGTGTGGGAATATTAAATTTACCCTTGAAAACTTTTTGACCTTTTTTCCAACTTTTAAATAGTAAATGATAATTGTTTTTTTTTATAAAAGGCATACAAACTATGTTTTTATTATCAGTTATAAAATCAATAAAAGGAAGTATATTTACCTCCCCTCTTACCGGAAAATAACCAGACACTATCTTTTTTGAAGAAATATTAAGAGACATTAACAAATTATTAATTTTTTTTTCCTTTTCTATTCTGTTGTTGACATTTTCTCTTAAATCCAGGTATTTTGATCGTAATATTGCTTTATCCATTTATTTTTTTTTCTACTAAATTTTCTAATTCTTCTAATTCACTAATGATTTTGTCAAAATCACAAACTTCTCTTTCATTTTGTTTTTTTAAAAGATTAATTTCCCCAGCAAGTATTAATGAAATCATTAAATATTTCTTTGATTGAGGTAAATTTTTAATTTGTTTATTTTGCTCAAATTTATTGTTTAAAAGTTGCTCAGATTCTCTTAATAATTTTTCCTCACCCTCCTTGCATTCAACTTCATATTTGATGTCATCAATGTCTAATCTTAATATTGGCATAAATTCTCTTTATTTTATTTTTTCTAAAAATTTTATAACTCTATTCATGTATGTGGAAACTTTTAATAATTTTTTTTTTAGCAATTCATTTTCTTTATTATGTGAGATTTTATTAACTTTTTTCTTAAGTGTACTTATTTTTTTAAAAACTATTTTAATCTTTTCTTTGCTCATAGATACAATTTATTATCTTCTTTACATTATTATAATTATTCATTAATCAATAACTATAAAATAATTGATATGGCATATAGAGTTGCAATTAATGGTTTTGGACGAATCGGAAGACTTACGCTTAGAGCTTTGCTTGAGAAAAACCCGAATGATATAGAAGTTGTTGCAATTAACGATTTGGGTAAGCTTGAGAGTAACCTACACTTATTCAAATATGACTCTGTTCACGGAACCTTTACCCAAAATATTAACAAATCCTCCCAAACCGTAAAGATTGGGAATAATGACATTCAATTCCTCAGTGAACCCGATCCGATTAATATTAATTGGAGTGTATTAAATATTGACTTAGTAGTAGAGTGTACTGGTTTTTTTACCAAAAGAGATGATGCACAAAAGCATCTTAGTTCAGGATCAAAAAAAGTCCTAATTTCTGCCCCAGCTACAGATCCTGATATCACAGTGGTTTACGGTATCAATCACAATTCAATAAAAGAAGATCACAAGATTATTTCAAACGGCTCTTGTACAACAAATTGCTTAGCTCCACTTGCTTTTTTAATAGAAAAAAACCTTGGTATTGATTCTGGTTATATGACTACAGTTCATGCAGTTACGGGTGACCAAAACACAATTGATACAGTTCATAAAGATCTAAGGAGGGCAAGAAATTCTTTGATTTCTATAATACCTACGTCCACAGGTGCTGCCAGGGCAGTCTCAGAGGTTTTACCAAATCTCAAAGGAAAAATAGACGGAAGCGCAATACGAGTGCCAACTGTAAATGTATCACTAGTAGATTTTAAATTTTTTTCAAAAAAAGAAACTTCTGAGGACGGTCTAAATAACCTTTTTTTAAAAGCAGAAAAAGATAGTTTTCAAAATATTATTCAAACAACTTCCGATCCACTTGTCTCAAATGATTTCAACCATAATCCGAACAGTGCAATAGTTGACTTAAATGAAACAAAAGTTTTAAATAAAAAATTTTGTAGGATTCTTGCATGGTATGATAATGAATGGGGGTTTTCAAATAGGTTAGTAGATGTTATTTCGACTTTATCTAGATGAAGATTTATGAATATTTGACAATCAAATTCTCTAACTTAGACGAAGTCAAAACAGTTTTAAAAAAATTTAATAACTCACAGGTCAATATCATTTGGCCCTTTGAATCTTTATCGTGGCAAGGCCCCCACATGATGAAACAGTTCAATCTATTACTAAATTATAAAAGAGTAAACTTTATTGCGGAGGTTGGAGAGGATATTGGTTTAGCGCTAACACTTATTGAGCTTGAAATCAAAAAAATATCGGTAAGTTCTAATTTAAATAAAAGTTTGAGAGAAAAAATCGAATCACTGGCTAGAAAGCAAGGGATAGAGATTCTTACCACACAGAAATTTAAAAAAATTCAAACTATTAGTGAGTTAATGCAAGACTTTTAACAATGAAAATTTATCTCATTTCTCCTCCAAAATTAATAAAGTCTTTTAACTCAAAAGTTTTTGATACAATTACCGATGTAATACCTGTAGAGTATTTTCAATTCAGGCCGAAATTTAAATTACTTAAAGATAGATTAAGTTTTGTTGAGAAGCATTACGAATCATTCTCAAGAATTTGTAAAAAGAAAAAAATAAAGTTAATCATTAATGATGACTTTGAAATCGCTGAAGAGTTTTCTTTTAATGGGATTCATTTAGGTCAAAATGATAAAAGTTGTAAAGATGCTAAGGAAAAATTTGGAAAAGAATTTATAGTTGGTGTAAGTTGCTCAAATTCTGAAAATTTGTATAAAAAAGCCAAAAGTGATGGTGCTGATTATGTTGCATTTGGTCCAGCATTTGATTCAAAAACCAAAAAAGGGTTATCAATTAATTTAGGTAATTTAAAAAAAATTATAAAAAGAATAGAATTACCATTTGTTTTAATAGGTGGTGTTAACCACAAAAATATAAAAAACTTATTTCATTTAGAACCGAATTACATTGCAATTATTGACAGTTTATGGAATTTTAAAGACGGAACTCAGAATTCAGCATATCAATTTAAAAAAATTTTAAGGGATAAAAATTATGAAAATGATAGCTAATCTTATAAAAGTTGGAAATGTAATTAAATACAAAGATAAAACGTTACAAGTAATGAATACAAACACAATCAAACCTGGTAAAGGTGGAGCATTTATACAACTTGAGATGAGAGATCTAAAAAGTGGGGCTAAGGTAAATGAAAGATTAAGAACATCTGAAAATGTTGAAAAACTTAATGTTAACGAAGTGAGTGTCACCTTTTTATTTTCGGAGAATAATATGATAACAGTCATGAATAATGAAAATTATGAGCAAATTACGTTGAACGAAGAACTTCTAAATGGAAATAAAAGTTTTTTAGAGGATGGTGTCCAGCTTTTTCTTGACATAATTGCTGAAGAGATTGTTGGAATTAGACTCCCCAAAATCATTAAAGTAGAGGTTCGAGAAGCTGACGCGGTTGTAAAAGGACAAACAGCATCTTCATCCTTTAAAAACGCAACCACTACAAGAGATATCAAAATTTTAGTCCCAGCACATATCAAAGAAGGTGATAAGATAATCATTAATACTGAAAGTCTAGAGTATTTAGAAAAATCGAGAGATTAAAATGAGTTACACGCCATTGGCTAATGTTCTAAAAAGAAATTTAAGAGATTTAAGAAAATATATTATAAGAGATTATAATGAAATTGAAGAGCTTCAAAGTTCAGTGAAAGATTCAAAGATTTTTATACAAAAGTCTCAAAATAAAATTGAAGCAGAGGTAATTAGTTTTTTAACAAAAATTAAGCCAAATTTTAAAATAATCAAGGATTTAGAAATTGATATTCAAGACTTTTGGTTAATTAATATTATTGACTCAAATCTTAACTTTGCCAGAGCTAACGAAAATTTTGGGATTAATATATCACTGTTTGAAAAAAATTTAATCATAACTAATTTGTTTTATAATCCATTAAAAGACGAAGTTTTTTATTATGAAAAAGTAACTGGTGCATTCAAAAATGAGACAAGAATAAGAGTCTCTAATAAGAAAAAAAAAGAAGAATCATTGATAAGTATTTTTAATTATAAGGATGATTCAAGTCTGATTTATGAAGGTATAATAAAAAAGAAATTTTCTGAAAATAATTTTTCATTAATTGAATCTGGTTCATGTTATTCTGACCTAAGTAATCTTTCATGTGGAAAAGTTGATTGTTGCGTCATCATAAATCCACCAAAAAAACTTATTATTGAAGCTGGGTTAATCATAAACTCAACTGGTGGTGATTTTAAAGCTATTGAGCTAAAAGATACAAAAATATTTATAGCTGGTAACAAATTTGTTGATAAGATAGTAACTGAAATGGTAGAAAAAAGCTTAAATTAAATGAATTATTTTGTTAAAACATCGTTGTTAATTATTCCAATTTTGTTTTTACTTTCGGTAAAAACATCATTTTCTCAAGAAAAAGACGTTATAAAGAAAATAATAATAGATCCAAATTCTAATAAAAGATTATTAATTCCATCAATTGAAAATAAAGATGAAAAAATTAAACTTATACCTCCCAAGTCAGTTATAAAATCAGAATCTGAAAAAGAGGATCTTGACAAGGAGATAAAAGCCATTAGGGATGCCCAAGAAAAAAAGAGAAAAACTTTAGAAAAACAAAGAAATAAAGAGATAGAGGCTGCGAGAAAAGCCCAAGAAGAAAAGAGAAGAGCTCTTAAGGATAAAAGAGAAAAAGAGCTAGAAGCCGCTAGAAAAGCAGAGGAGTTAAAAAAACAAAAAGAGCTAGAAGCTGCAAAAAAGGCAGAGAAGTTAAAAAAACAAAAAGAACTCGAAGCTGCAAAAAAGGCAGAGGAGTTAAAAAAACAAAAAGAGCTAGAAGCTGCAAAAAAGGCAGAGGAGTTAAAAAAACAAAAAGAGCTAGAAGCTGCAAAAAAGGCAGAGGAGTTAAAAAAACAAAAAGACCTCGAAGCTGCTAAAAAAGCAGAGGAGTTAAAAAAACAAAAAGAACTCGAAGCTGCTAAAAAGGCAGAGGAGTTAAAAAAACAAAAAGAACTGGAAGCTGCTAAAAAGGCAGAGGAATTAAAAAAACAAAAAGAACTCGAAGCAATTAAAAAAGCTGAAGAATTAAAAAGACAAAAAGAGGCTGCTCGTTTAAAGGAAGAAAAACGTTTAAAAAAGGAACTTGAAAAGGCCAAAAAGGATGAAGAAAAGAAATTAAAGCAACAAGAGGCTGCTCGTTTAAAGGAAGAAAAACGTTTAAAAAAGGAGCTTGAAAGGGCCAAAAAGGATGAAGAAAAGAAATTAAAGCAACAAGAGGCTGCTCGTATAAAGGAAGAAAAACGTTTAAAAAAGGAGCTTGAAAAGGCCAAAAAGGATGAAGAAAAGAAATTAAAGCAACAAGAGGCTGCTCGTCTAAAGGAAGAAAAACGTTTAAAAAAGGAAATTGAAAAAGCCAAAAAAGAAGAACAAAAAAAACTTAAAGAGAAACAGTTAGCTAAGCAAAAAGAAGAAAAGAAATTAAAAGAGCTGAGAAAAGCCGAAAAAGAAAGACAGAGAAATGAGATAAAGCAAGCCAGAAAACTTCTCGAGGAAGAAAAAAGATTGGAATCTATAAAAAAGTTTACAGAAGAAGAAAAAAAGAAACTTGAGGAAAAGAAAAAACTTGCTGATGAAATAAAAAGAAAGCAGGAGCAAGAAAAAAAGAAAATTGAAATAAGAAAACAAAAAATAGCAGAGCAGGAAAAACTTAAAAAAGAAAGAGCTGATAGAAAATTATTGGAAAAAAAAGCTCAAGAACAGAAAAAGTTAAATGAAAAACTTAAGTTAGCTGAAGAAAAAAAAATTAGAGAAGAGCTTAAAAGAAAACAAAAAGAACTTGAAAAAAAAATTAAATTACAAAAAATCGCTGATCAAGAAAGAATGAAAAGAGAAAGAAGAGAAAGAAAAGCTCTTGAAAAAAAACAAGAACAAGAAAGAAGAATCAAAGAAAAACAAAGAATCGCTGATGAGAAAAGATTTCGAGAAGAAATAAAAAAGAAGCAAAAAGAAATTGAAAAACAAAAGCAATTAATGAGAATTGCTCAAAAGGAAGAAAATTTAAAAAAAGAAAGAGAAAAAATTAAGTTGCTTGAAGAAATTGAGGAAAAACAAAAAATTTTGGAAAAAAAAGAAGTTATTTTACAAAAACAAATCAAGAATAAAGAACAAATAGATGAAATAAAAGCGAGCATACAGGATCTAAAGGATAAAGTGAAACAATCTGGTGAAAATATTAATAAACTAACTCAGGTTACAGTTATTAATAAGTCAAACTTGAAGTCTAATGTTGAAGAAAAAAAAGTTAATTCCAACGAAATCCTTGAGATTAAAAAAGATGTAAATAAGGTTAAACAAAATATTGAAGATAAACTAATACGAAATGAGTTGGCGAGACAAAGAGAAGAGGAGATTAAAAAAAGAAAATACTCTTATTTCAAAGAAAATCAAAAAAAAAATTTAGTAGAGGAAGATAAAACTAAACTGTTTTTTGATGAAAATATGATTAAACAATCTTTTCAGAAAAAGAAACAAATAACAGAATCTGAAAAATCTGAAGATTTTAAAAAAAAGTTACAAAAAAAGTCGTCTTCCGATGAGACCAATGGAGATCAAAATTCAAAAAATGTTAATTTATTATCTGCTTTGAATGCACCTACCTCAATTGTTGAAATTAAAGAAAAACAAGTTAATAAAACAAGTGAAGTAATTATATTTAATGAGAATGAAGTTGAGCTAGGTTTTAAACATAAAAAAAATGTTAAAGAATATGTAAAAGCTATTATAGACAAACAAATAAGAATAGAGATTGTTGCTTCAATCCCAAAAAATAATCTAAAAGATTCTGATTTTAAAAAAAAACAAAAATCTAGGTTATTGTATATTAGAACTTTTCTAATTAATCAAGGGATCTCTCACAACAGAATTGGAATTAAATTTAATAAAGTAAAAGATTCTAAAAAGTGGGAAAATGAGATAGTGTTAAATTTCATAGGGCTGTAATGAAAATTGTTGGGAAATATATACTAAGAATTCTTTTATTTTTAGTTTTAATATCTTCATTGTTATATTTGTATGCAGAAAAGCTTAAAGATTTTTACTTAACAAACCAAACCCTTAATTCAATAATAATATTCATTATAACCGTTGGTATTATTTATATTTTAAGACAAATATTATTATTAAAAAATGAATATAATTGGCTTATAAAATCAACTAGCTCCAAACAGCCCTCGAAGCTAAGTGTAAAGTCACCAAACCTTCTAAAATATCTAGATACATTTTTAAAGGAACATTCAGGAAAGTTTATCTTTTCACAATCAGCTATGAAATCAATTATGGAAAGCTTAGATGGAAGGTTGACCGAATCAAGAGAAATTTCGAGATATCTAATAGGCTTAACGATTTTTTTAGGACTACTTGGTACATTTTGGGGACTTCTTGAAACAATAAACTCTGTTGGAATAACTGTAAGTAGTTTGAACTTCTCTGAAGATACCCAAAGGTTATTCAAAGTTCTCAAACAAGGACTTGAGGAACCTTTAAGTGGGATGGGTACCGCATTCAGTTCATCTTTATTCGGTTTAGGTGGATCACTTATTCTTGGGTTTTTGGATCTTCAATCTAGTCAAGCACAAAATCGCTTTTACAACGAGGTTGAAGAAAAATTATCACAACATACTAAGTTTACACTTATGAATATGGATGAAAATGATAAAAAAAACCTTGGGCCGGCTTACATTGAATCTCTGATTGAGGTCACAACAGAAAATTTAAAGAAATCAACATCAGTCATTGATAAACAAAATGATTACCAAGAATCAATTTCGAAATCACTTTATGAAGTGAATAGTTTTTTATCTGAAAACATTGCACTCAATAAAGAAATCAAGGACGAAATAAAAGTGTTATCTAAAACAATTGCAAATATAAGTAAAAAATAGTGAGAGCATCTCGGAAAAATTTATATGAAGTAAACATTTGGCCAGGATTTGTTGATGTATTAGGAACTTTACTAATCGTAACAATCTTCACAGTTTTGATATCAACCGTTACCCAAATATATTTTAATGATCAATTAGAGATAAAACGTGGTGAAATCTCTAGTTTGGATAATCAAATCACAAATCTCGCAAATCAACTAAGCCTTTTAAACACTGAGAAAAAAAAAATTGATAAAAGTTTCGCAACACTAACAATCGAGTACAAAGATCTTAATAAACAAAAAAATAAATTAGATGAGGAACTGTCTAAAAGTCAATATAATATAAAGATCAAAGAAAAAGAATTAGATCAAGTTATTAGTGAAAGAAGTAATTTACTCGGTAAAATTCAAAAACAAAATGAAGATTTGAAAGATCTCAGTGAAATAAAAGAAAAAAATAGTCTAGAAATTTTTGAACTTAATAGAAATGTCGAAAAACTAAACAATAGGTTAGAAGAATTATCAAAATTGTTGATATCTGCAGAAGAGGAGGATAGAGAGAAAAAGATAAAAATTGAAAATTTAGGAAAAAAATTAAATCAAGCTTTAGCAGGAAAGTTACAAGAACTAAGTGAATATCAGTCAATCTTTTTTAAAAAAATCAAAGAAGCTCTGGGTGATAGAAAAGATATAAAAGTGGAAGGAGATAGGTTTATTTTTCCATCTGAAATTTTTTTTGAATCTGGATCTGATGTTATCCAAGCTCAAGGAATAAAGAAGCTATCTGATATAGCAAAAAGTTTAAATGAAATATCTGAAAAAATTCCTAGTAAAATTGATTGGGTACTTAGAATTGACGGCCATACTGATAAAATCCCTATATATAATGAAAAGTTTAATTCTAACTGGCATCTGTCTAGTTCAAGAGCAATAAATATTGTAAAATTATTAATTGAAAATGGGATTTCACCAAACAGATTAGTTGCTGCAGGCTTTGGGGAACACTCTCCATTAATAAGTGAGGAAAACGAAGAAGCATACAAAAAAAATAGAAGAATAGAGATAAAGTTAACTAGGAGGTGATTTCAAAATTTTTAATCTTACAAGTATCTTTTTCTCAATAGCCCAAAAATATTTAAACTCTCCGAATAAAGTTCCTATAATAATTAATAAAATTTGATATAGGGGAAAAATTAATAATATTCTGATTAACCAATAAAACTCATTATTTAGAATATTTGAAGAAAAAATACTGATCAGTACATATTTTCCTAAAACTACTGAAAGCGAGCCAGTGATACCAAAAACTGTGAAAATAATTAATAATCTAAAATAGTTATCAACTTTAAATAACTTTAGCAGTTTTTGACTCACCGTAATGAACCCAATTCCTTCTCGAGAACTTTAATTAAATCTAAATTTTTATCTCTTGTTCCAATCCAGTTGTTTGTGTTATGCATGAGCTCAAAATGATGCGCACCACTTATTGGAGAAGACAGCCAAATTTGCGATGTAGGGTTGTGAATACTTACAATAAATACTTTTTCCTCTTTTTCAATTTTGAGATTTTCGTCCTCATAATCAACGTCGAGGAAGTCATAATTTTTTTCTACCATATCAAAAATTAAGTTAAGTGTTTTGTTAGCTGCTTCTTTGAAATTGCTCATGTTAAAACTGAAAGTAAATTGCTTGCAATCTAAATGTAATAGTTATATAAATTCAGTCAAGAATTATGAAAAAAGAAATACATCCGGATTATCACACAATCAAAGTTCAACTGACAGACGGAAGCAGCTTTGAAACTAAATCTACCTATGGTAAAGAAGGTGATACTTTAAAGTTAGATATCGATCCTATATCACACCCAGCATGGACGGGTGAAGCCTCGAAATTAATGGACTCTGACGGTCAAGTCGCTAAATTCAACAAAAGATTCCAAAACTTAAATTTTAAAAAGTAAATATACTACAAATGAAAGCGATCTATTATGATCAACCAGGTTCACCTGACGTATTACAGGTTGTAAATTCAGAGATTCCAGTACCTAATGATAACCAAATACTTATAAAAGTTATGGCTGCCGGAGTTAATAGACCAGATGTTATACAAAGACAAGGAAACTACCCTCCACCAGAGAATCACTCCCCAATTTTAGGCTTAGAGGTTTCTGGTTATATTGAAAAGATTGGGAAAAATGTTAAAAATTTTTCTTTAAATAACAAAGTGGCTGCTTTAGTAAATGGAGGTGGATATGCAGAGTTTTGTTTAGCTGAGCAAGAATCAACATTTAAAATTCCAGGAGATTTGTCATTTAACGAAGCAGCATGTATTCCAGAATGTTATTTTACTGCATGGTCTAATTTAGTCCAAAGAGGTAGACTAACCAAGAACCAAAAGGTTTTGATTCATGGTGGAACAAGCGGTATTGGGATAGCTGCTATACAAATTGCAAAAATATTTAACTCTTACATAATTACAACTGTTGGGAATGAAGAAAAAGCTAAATTTTGTAAGAACCTAGGAGTTAATGAAGTTATTAATTATAAAAAACAAGATTTCTTTGAAATAATTAAAAAATCAGATGTTAAAAATGTCAATTTAATCTTAGATTATGTCGGTGGAGAATATATTTTAAAAAATATAAATTTACTTGATACTGAAGGTACCTTGGTTAATATTGGATTTTTAGAAGGTTCAACAGCCCAAATAAATTTGATGAAGATAATGTTAAAAAGGTTGCAGATAACTGGTTCAACACTTAGAATTAGGAGCAATAAATTTAAAGGTCAGGTTTTATCAGAGCTTAAAAAATTTGTTTTTCCTCTATTAGTTGAAAGAAAGATCATGTGTTTTGTAGATTCTGTTTTTAAGTTTGATGATGTAATAAAAGCCCACGAAAGAATAGACGAAGGCAAACACATTGGAAAAATTATACTCAACCCATAGGAATTTATTATGAGAAAACCCCTAATGCCCAAAGCCACTGCTAGTTGGTTAATTGAAAATACTTCGCTTTCATTTAAGCAAATTTCAAACTTCGTTGGTTTACACATTCTTGAAATTCAAGCTATAGCTGATGGAGAGGTTTCTAGTGGAATACTTTCGAGAAACCCTCTTGAAAACGGTGAACTTACAAATGAGGAAATTCAAAAATGCGAAAAAGATGAAAAACGTGATCTACAAATTAAACACTCTGAAATTCCCATGCCTCAAACAAAAACAAAAGGTGCAAAATATACTCCCTTATCTAAAAGAGCTGACAAACCTAATGGAATTTACTGGTTAATAAAACACTACCCTAACTTACCTGATTCCAAAATATGTAAAATAATTGGGACTACAAAGAAAACAGTCCAATCTATAAGAGATAGAACTTATTGGAATATTCAAAATATAAGAGCGCAGAACCCCCAAGAACTTGGTTTGTGTTCAAGAGAAGAACTTCAAAAAATAATTGAAAAATTTAATAAAGACGAAACTATTAAGCAGTAAGTCTTAATATTTCATCTCTAATTTTAAGTTTCTTTTTCTTCAAACTTGTTATTGTTAAATCATCAGTGCTTATACTTCTAAAAGCTTTTTTTAGTTGATTTTCAAATTTTTGATGTTTTGAGACAAGAGACTTAATTTTTTTTTCTTTTAATGCAAGTCTATCCATTATTTAATGTTAATATGTTTTTTTATTTTTATCTACAATTAATTTAAAATGAAAAAAAAAATTTTAATTTCAATAGTAATGGGTAGCCAATCTGACTGGGAAACTTTAAAAAATTGTGAGGAGATCTTAAAAAACTTTGACATAAGTTACGAAAAAAAAATAATCTCAGCGCATAGAACTCCAGAAAGGCTCTATGAGTATGCAAAAAACATTGAATATAGAGGAATTGAAGTTGTAATTGCAGGTGCTGGTGGAGCAGCTCATTTGCCGGGAATGATAGCATCACTTACTACTACCACAGTGCTTGGTGTTCCTGTAGAGTCAAAAGTGTTAAAGGGAATTGATAGTCTACTTTCAATTGTTCAAATGCCAGCTGGAGTTCCTTTACCTACCCTTGCAATAGGTAAAGCAGGAGCAATAAATGCTTCACTCGCAGCTATCTCTATATTAGGAAATAAATATCCACGAATATTGAAGAAATTAAAACTCTATAGATCAAAAATCACAAAATCTATAAAAAAAACTCCGAAAGATGCGTAGTTTAGGTATTATTGGGGGAGGACAGTTAGGAATGTTTATTTGCCAAGCTGCAAAAACTTTTGGAATTAAAACCTCAATCTTTTCAGAAAACTCAGATTTTAGTGCAAAAAAATTTTGTGATCAATGTTTTATTGGAAAATTCAATAATCATGAAGTTTTAGAAAATTTCATAAACTCAGCAGATTATTTTACAATTGAAACTGAAAATATACCTTTTGAAGTATTAGACAAAATTGCATCAGTAAAACAAATATTTCCTCATCCAAATATTGTAAAGATTTGTCAAAATAGGTTAAAAGAAAAAAGATTTTTAAATTCATTAAAAAATATAAAAACAGCAGTTTATTTTGAAATTAACAGCTTTAAAGATTTAGAAGAAAAAATTACTCTCATAGGTAGTAATGGAATTTTAAAAACATCAGAATTAGGTTATGATGGTAAGGGGCAATACAAAATTATTGATGGAAAAATCGATGAGCTTAAAAATTTAAATTTAAAAAATTTTATTCTAGAAAAGATATTAGATTTTGAAAAAGAAATATCCGTTATTGTATGTAGAAAAAATAAAAAAGTGGAAGCCTATCCAGTCGTAGAAAATATTCATAAAAACTCTATCTTAAGAGAGACGATCTACCCCGCTAATTTAAGTAAAGGAGTATCCAATAAAGCATTAAAAATGGCTATTCAGATTGCAAACCAACTTGAACTAAATGGAATACTAGCTGTTGAAATGTTTCTTATGAAAGATCAATCAATTATAGTTAATGAATTAGCACCTAGACCGCACAACTCTGGTCATTGGACTCTGGATTATTGTGATGTTAGTCAATTTCAGAATTTAATAAATACTATTTTTTTTAATTCACCAAAATGCCCAAGTCCACATGTCTCGTGTAAAATGATAAATGTAATAGGTGATGAATTTTTAAATAAAGAAAAACTCAAAAAAAAATTTAAATTTTATGACTATTTTAAGAAAGAAATCAAGGATTCAAGAAAAATGGGACACTACACTTTTAAAATTTAATTCTTTTTTTTAATTTATTTTTTAAATTACCAAACTTTAAAACTGTACTTATTTCTTTATCTAAAAATTTTTTAGTTCTTTCTAAATCTTTTGAATTATCAAAAACAAAAAAGGAAAATGTAATAGCGTATACATTCATCAATATAATTCTTTTTGTATAGTAATTATAATCTGTTGATTTATCCCCAGCCAAAAACCAAATTTCATCTGCTATCTTGAACAAAGTTTTGTTAGAACTAACAATCAAGTTCGGTTTTAAAATTTTCTTAAAAAATTTTTTTTTATTTACTAAATCTTGAAAAACCATCAACCTTCTAATGACAAAATATTTTATTTTTTCATTTATCTTGTAGTTTTTAAATTTACTTGGTTTTTGTTCTTTATCTATTATTTGGTTGATAAGTAAATTTAGCTCGTTCATTAACGATGAAAGTCCTTTGGGAAGTAAATCTTGCTTAATATCGTAAAATTTATCTTGATTAATCTTTAATTGTGAGAGAGTGCTTAGTAAAGCATCATCTAAATCTTTATACTCAGTAATATTTTTGAGAAGGCGTAAAAGAATTTTATTTCTATCAATTTTCATAATTTAAATTATTAAATAAAAAAGTTTACATTATTATAAATTTTTATATAAATAAACTTCATAATTAAGGAGTATTAAAATTATTAGAGTTCAAGTAAGAGATAATAATCTTGAAAAAGCTATGAGGGCTATGAAGAAGAAGCTTCAAAGAGAAGGCGTGTTCAAAGAAATGAAACAAAGAAGAGCCTACGAAAAACCCTCTGAAAAGAAAGCTAGGTTATTAAACGAATCAACACGAAGGTGTAAAAAGATGCTCAGAAAGAAACTGGAGATACAAGGTTACTAGCTTAAAGTTGTTTTTTTAAACATCACCCTTAATAGATTATATTTTTCTTAGTCTAAGCTTTTAACAATATCTTCGACCATTTTTTTTGCATCTGAAAATAACATCATAGTGTTGTCTCTAAAAAAAAGTTCATTATCGACGCCTGCGTAGCCTGACGCCATCGATCTCTTTATAAACAAAACGGTACCAGAATTTTCGACATCAAGTATTGGCATACCATATATTGGACTACTTTTATCAGTCTTAGCAGCAGGGTTGGTGATATCATTTGCCCCAATAACGAAAGCAGCGTCAGTATTAGAAAACTCACTATTAATTTCTTCTAACTCGAAAACTTCATCATATGGTACGTTAGCCTCGGCAAGTAAAACATTCATATGACCCGGCATTCTTCCAGCTACTGGATGAATAGCGTATTTTATTGTAACACCGTTTTTCTTTAATATATCACACATTTCTCTTAGTGCGTGTTGAGCTTGAGCAACAGCCATGCCATAACCTGGAACAATAATTACATTACTCGCATTTGACATTATGAATGCTGCATCCTCAGGGCTTCCTGTTTTAACTGTTTTTCCTTGATTCTTATCAACAGTGGTACCTTCTTCTACTCCAAAACCACCGAGAATAACACTGATAAATGATCTATTCATTCCTTTGCACATTATATAACTAAGTATTGCGCCTGAGGCACCAACCAAGGAGCCCACGATTATCAATAAATGATTAGAAAGTGTAAATCCGATTCCTGCAGCTGCCCATCCTGAATATGAGTTTAACATCGAAACTACAACAGGCATATCTGCACCACCTATTGGAATTATTAACAAAATTCCCAATAACAACGACAACCCTACTATTAGCCAAAATGTATTTGTGGAAGTGTCAATGGTAAAAATTACAGTCAAAACTACCAAAGATACAAAAATCAAAAGATTTAGGAAGTGCTGACCGAAAAAAGTAGTGGGTGCTCCGCTTACCAGACCTTGTAGTTTTAAAAATGCTATAATCGACCCAGTAAATGTAATTGCTCCTATGGCTACACCTATAGACATTTCAACAAGACTTGAAGCAAATATTTTTCCGTTGTCACCAACAATGCCGTAACTTTCTGGAGCATAAAAAGCACTGGTTGCTACGAACACTGCAGCTAAGCCAACCAACGAGTGAAATGCAGCAACAAGCTGAGGTAAAGCTGTCATTTCTATTTTTAAAGCGATATATGTTCCAACTCCACCTCCTATTAAAATACCTAGAATAATCATTTCGTAAGATAGTACATTCGGATTAAACAAAGTTGTTATTACAGCGATGATCATCCCTACAATACCCATGATATTACCATTTCTTGCTGATTCAGGATGGGACAGACCTTTTAAAGCCAAAATAAAAAATATAGCGGAAACGAGGTAACTTATAGCTGTTATATTTTCACTCATTATTTGTTATCCTTTTTTTCTTTCTTTTTAAACATTGAAAGCATTCGATGAGAAACTACAAAACCGCCGAAAATATTTACGGAGGCCAAAATAATAGCAAAGAAACCCATTATGGATGAGAAATTTAAGTCTTCAGGACCTGCTGCTATCAAAGCACCTACAATTATTACGCTTGATATTGCGTTAGTAACAGCCATCAATGGAGAGTGCAAGGCAGAGGTTACTCCCCAGATTACGTAATAACCAATAATACATGCTAAAACAAATATCATTATTAGGTTTATAATTGGATCAATATTTTCCATAATTGTTATTTCTCCTTCTTTTTCAAATTATCTATTATGCATGTTTCTTTTACAACTTCATCTTCCCAATTAAAATTTTCAAACTTTCCATCATTACATGAATTCATTAAAAAATTTAGAACATTTTTTGAGAAAAGTCTTGATGAGTCTTGCGCTACAGACGCCGGAAGGTTTAAGGGACCAACTATCTTTTTTGATTTATAGTCAACAGTTTCCCCGTGCTTTGTTAGCTCACAGTTACCCCCGAATTCTGAAGCTAAATCCATTATAACACTCCCAATCTTCATTCCATCAACCATTTTCTTAGTGATTATTTTTGGTGACGGTTTTCCTGGAATTAAAGCAGTCGTTATAACTATATCTGTTTTTTTCAAGCTTTCTGCTAGCAACACTGCTTGTTTTTTTTTATAAGTTTTTGACATTTCTTTAGCATACCCGCCTGCTGTTTCTCCAGAGTCTTCACCTTTGACTTCAATAAACTTAGCCCCTAAGCTCTCAACCTGCTCTTTCGTTGAAGATCTTACATCAAATGAGGAAACCACTGCGCCTAGTCTTTTTGCCGTAGCTATCGCTTGAAGCCCTGCAACACCGGCACCTACAACCAATACTTTAGCTGGAGCTACCGTTCCTGCTGAGGTCATCATTAGTGGAAATGCTTTATTAAAAATTGAAGCTGCATCAATAACGGCTTTATATCCTGATAAATTGCTCTGAGATGACAAAACGTCCATACTTTGTGCTCGAGAAATTCTTGGCATTCTCTCTAATGCAAAAACATTAATATTAAGTTTTTTTAAACTGCTAAATTCTGTTTTGAATTTCTGTTCATACAATAAAGTTAAAACACTCACATTTTTTAAGTATTTAAATTCATTAACTTTCTTATTTTTTGAGGGTCTTTGAATCTTTACAACAACATCGGCTTTAGAATAAAGTTCATTTAATTTACTTGAGATTTTTGCCCCCGCTTTTTTGTAATCGTCATCCGAATATGATGAATTAATTCCTGCGTTAGATTGAACAAAAACTTTGAACCCCATTTTAGCTAAAGCTGAGACACAATCTGGCGTAACTCCAACCCTGTGTTCGTTTTCTAATATTTCAGAAGGTACAACTAATTTCATAGCAGCCAATCTAACTTAATTTTTCTAAATCATCCATCAAATTTTTAATTAAATTCATTCCAAGTTGCCAAAAATCTCCCCTTTTAGGATTTAGCTTAAATTTACTTAGATGATTTTGATAATGAACTGACCCGCCTGCCTCAAGAAGTGCGTAATATTTTTCTATAAAATCGTCGTCACCATCTTCATATTTTTTATATAAAGAATTCACAAGACAATCTCCAAACGCGTAGGCATATACATAAAAAGGAGAATGGATAAAATGAGGTATGTAAGCCCAAAAATATTTATAATTATCGTTAAATTTTATTGATGGACCTAACGACTCTTTTTGGGTATCCATCCAAATTTTTCCAATTTCTTCTTCAGTCAATTCTCCAGAGGATCTCTTCAAATGAACTTCTCTTTCAAATTTAAAAAAAGCAACTTGTCTAAAAACAGTGTTTAACATATCTTCGATTTTTGACCTAAGTAGGGAAATTTTTTGGTTTTTATTTTCTGATTTTTTTAGCAGAGACTTAAATGTTAACATTTCTCCAAATACACTAGCTGTCTCTGCCAAAGTTAAAGGTGTGTCAGCAAGTAGAACACCATTTTTATTTGCAAGGTACTGATGAATCCCATGTCCAAGCTCATGAGCCAGGGTCATGACATCTCGTATTTTTCCTTGATAGTTAATTAATATGCAAGGGTGACAACTAGGTACTGTAGGGTGCGAGAAAGCTCCAGAAGTCTTTCCTTTTTTTACTTTAGCATGAATCCATGAGTTTTCGAAAAAAAGGTTTGCGATTTTTCCAAACCTATCATCAAATTCACTGTAAGCATTTACCACAATACTTTTTGCCTCATTCCAATTTATTTTTAATTCTTTTTGCTTTGGATATGGGGCATTTCTGTCCCAATAATTTAGTTTTTTTCCACCAAAGAATTTTGCCTTGTATTTATAATATCTATGACAAATTTCTGAATAATTATTAGAAGCTGTTTCCACCAAACAATCTACATCTGATTTATCTATCTGATTTGATAGGTGTCTTGAGGATTCTGAAAATTCAAATCCTCTTATGTTTTTATTTATATCAAGGTCTTTTGAAATTGTATTCATTATGAAAGAAAAGTTAAAAATGTTTTCTTTTAATGTATCTCCAAATACTTTCGCTGCTTTTTTTCTAACTTTACCGTTAGTTGAACTTAATAAATTTAATATTTCAGTTTCGGTGAGATTTTTTGCATTAAATTTAAATTTCAGTCTCGCCATTGACTGGTCAAAAAATTTCACCCATGCAGAGGAGCTCGTAATAGATTTCTCCATAAGGAGTTTTTCGTTATCTTCAGACTTTTGATATTTCTTAAACTTTCTGTGGTTTTCGATCCAGTTAACGTATTTAGTATTATCAAAACACTTTAAATTCTTTGTAGGCAGGTTGTTTAGTTCAATTCCATAAAAAATTAAATTTTTTTCAATATTTGATAATTTTTCTTCGACTTCTTGATAAAATTTTTTAATTTTATTTTCTAGTTGATCAGTACAATAACTTAAGTAAGCAAAACTTTGAATTTTTTGAATAACTTCCTCAACCTTTTCATACTCTTTTAATGAGTTTAATAATGATTCAGAGCTTAAAGAAGCTAACTTCCCTCTATATTTGTTTTGAAATTTTTTTGAAATGGAATTAAGATTTTTAAAATCTTTATTAATTTGATTATCTTCAATACTTTCGTAAAATTGATTAAGGTTCCAAGATGGTAATGTCATTGTAAGAAATTATAAAAGTTTTTATTAAAATAAAATGAACAAAAAAAATGAAATTTCAAGTATTTTAAATTCTTGTAATAATCTTTTTGAAATATTCAATTATCATTTAGCTAAAACCCCACACAAAAAAGTCTTTTTTAAGAAAGAGAAAATTTGGGATTCGAGCAATTTTATTGAAACATCAAAAAGAATAAAAAAAATATCTTTTTTTTTAATAAAAAATAGAATTAAAAAAGGTGACCGAGTTTTCTTACTATCAAACAACAGAATTGAATGGGTTGAGTTTGACTTAGCTATAATGATGTCAGGAGGGGTTACAGTTCCAAGTTTTGTTACTAATAACACAACTGACAATGAATTTATCATTAAAGATTGCCAACCCAAATTTATAGTTCTTGAAGATGAAAAAGTTTTTAAAAAAAATAAAAGATTCTTAAATAAATTTAAGACTAAGATTGTTTTAATAGAACCTTCAGAAAATTTTACAGATTATAAAGAAATAACATCTCATAAAGATAAACACATAAAAAAGATCACAGTAAAGAAGGAAGATATTTCGTCAATAATTTATACATCTGGAACTACTGGGAACCCAAAAGGTGTAATACTTACGCACAAATCTATTATGCACAATTTGCAGGGAGCAATAGAGCTTATAAACGATTTTAATTTAAAAAATGAGAGATTTTTTTCTTTTTTACCATTATCACACTCTTATGAAAGGATGGCTGGTTTATATTTTCCAATTTTGATTGGTGCAGAAATTTATTTTTGTAGTACAACTGATAAATTACTTTCAGAAATCAAAGAAGTAAAACCCACAATCTTGTCAGCGGTTCCTAGACTATATGAAAATATATTTAAAAAAATTAAATTTCAGATTAATAAAACAAATTTTTTGGTTTCTTATCTTTTAAAGAAAACGTTTCTATTAATAGAAAACAATCCAAAGGAAAATATAAACTTTTTTGAAAAATTTTTAGTCACTATTTTTTTGAAATATATTCTTAAAAAAAAAGTTTTACAGATTTTTGGGAAAAAAATAAAAGTTTTAATATCTGGTGGAGCAGCACTAAACCCAGATGTCGGTATTTTTTTTAACAAATTAAGTATTTCATTGTTACAAGGATATGGTCAAACTGAAGCATCTCCATTAATTAGTTGTAATAGAAAAAAAAATAATGATCCCTATACCGTTGGTCAACCAGTTAAAGGTGTTAAAGTGAAAATTTCAAATAATGGAGAAATACTTGTTTCTGGTGAAAATTTAATGCAAGGGTATTGGAAATCCAAAAAATTAACTAGTGAAACAATAAAAAGTGGGTGGCTTCACACAGGTGACTTAGGAAAAATTGACGAACAAGGAAGGATTATAATCACCGGTAGAAAAAAAGAATTAATAGTAACCTCAGGTGGAGAAAATATTTCGTCTCAAAAAATAGAAAATATGCTTTTAAGTTTCGATGAAATTAATCAAGCGATTGTTTATGGAGATGGAAAGCCATTTCTTATTGCCTTAATAAAATTAAATGACGAATATAAAAAAACTGATCTAAAAAAGTTAATTCAAAGTTTAAATTGTAATTTGAATTCAATTGAAAAAATAAGAAAATTTATCGTTATGGATTTAGAACCGACTTATGAAAACGGGTTAATGACACAAACGATGAAATTAAAAAAAAAAAAAATTTTCCTTCGTTATAAAAAAGAGATTGGAAAACTTTACGGTAACTTATAGTATTTTTTATACCAATGAATAAATTTTGGGATACCTTCTGAGATTTTTACTTTTGGGAAAAACTTAAGATCTTTTTTACTTTCTTCTATATCAGCATATGTTTTAGAAACATCACCAGGTTGAATAGGTAATAACTTTTTTTTTGCATTTAATTTTAATGTTTTTTCAATAAGCTCAACAAATTCCATCAATACTTCAGGATTACTATTACCTAGATTATAGATTTTATGATTAGAAACATTATTATTTTTTAAAGCTCCTAAAATTCCCTGTACTATATCGTCAATATACGTAAAATCTCTCTCCATTTTTCCATAATTAAAGATTTCTATAGTTTTATTCTCTAAAATATTTTTGGTAAAAATAAATGTAGCCATATCGGGCCTTCCCCACGGACCATATACTGTAAAAAATCTTAGACCTGTACACTTGATATTAAATAAATGAGAATAACATTCTGCTACTAGTTCTGTTGATTTTTTAGAGGCTGCATACAACGAAATTGGATTATCTACGCGTTGACTAACAGAAAAAGGCATATTCTTGTTTCCCCCATAAACAGATGATGAGCTGGCATAAATAAATTTTTTTACGTTGAATAGTCTTGCCAGCTCAAGCATATTTACTTGTCCTAATACATTAGATTCGATGTAGACATAAGGGTTTTTTAATGAGTGCCTTACCCCTGCCTGTGCAGCTAAATTGATGATTACGTCTATTTTCTTTTTATTAAAAAATGAATGGATTTTTTTATCTTCAATTTTTTTTTTTATGAAGTAAAAGTTTTTATATTTTCTTAGGATTGATAACCTATCTCTTTTCAAAGAAACATCATAATATGGATTAATGTCATCAATACCGTAAACGTAAATTTTTTTTTTTAGCAATGCTAAACTAGTGTGAAAACCAATAAAACCTGCTGCACCAGTTAAGACTACATTCATTTACTTTATTGGTTTTTGATATTTTTTTTTCCATTCTGAATAATGCATTCCATAAATGTCCGAGCGCACTTCTTCATAATCTAGAGTAATATTCATTTTTTCAGCTTCCTCAACCATCCATTTGGATAAACAGTTTCTGCAAAAACCAGCCAAATTCATCAAATCAATATTCTGCAAATCTGTATTTTTTTGCAAGTGAGAGACTAACCTCTTAAATGTTGCGGACTCTAACTTTTTTTTTAATTCTTCTTCAATCATTTCAATAATAGTGAAAATATATCAGTAAATATTTCAATATATTTATTAATTCTTTTTTTTGAACAAATCAAATCGTTTCTCAATTCTATACAAATATTATCAATCAATCCATTCTTAGAGTGTCTATCCAACGTGTAATTAAAATGAAAACCAGAGTATGGAAAGTTTCTTCCATAAAAAATATTTTTATCAATTAATTTTTTTTGAATTGGAACTAATAAGTTCATATTTTTATTCCAAAGAAGACCAATTTCTATACCTCTATTAACGTGTCCAATTTTTTTTGTAAAGGTATGAATTGATATGAGAAAAATTTTTTTGTATTTTTTTTTTTTCTTTTTCACAAACTTTGCTAAGTTGCAATGGTATTCTTGATGAAATTTCTTTAAACGTAATTTTTTTTCCTCACACTTAATTTCTAAATTTCCTGGTATTTTAATTCCTGCAGATGATGACAAAATTAGCTCATTAGAATTTTCATCTCTGTTAGGATCAATTAATAATCTAGAAAAATTTGCTAAAAAACAACTTTGTTCTAAAAGTTTAGTTATTTTAATACAAAATTCTCTTGCACCAATATCGTATGCTATGTGAGATGTCATATATTTTTTGTTTAATCCCAGTGAATTATATTTTTTTGGGATAAAATTTGATGCATGATCACAAATAAAAATTAAGTGGTTTTTTCTATTTTTTTTTTCAAATTCCTTTATTGTATAAACATCATTCATATTTTTGATTACAATTCTCTTAAATTACAATATTATTAACTTATCTTATGTTAAGAAAAAGAAACACAAAAATTATCGCAACATTAGGCCCAAGTTCATCTTCACCTTTAAAAATCCACTCTTTATTTCAGGCAGGTGCTGATATTTTTAGATTGAATTTTAGCCATGGTACACATAACGACCACAGAAAAAGAGTGTTTCACATAAGACAATATGAGAAAAGACTAGGAAGACCAATAGCAATTCTTGGTGATCTACAAGGTCCAAAAATTAGAATTGGAACTTTTAAGAAAAAATCAGTTACCTTAGTTAATAATCAAAAATTTGATCTTGATTTAGATCCGAAGCCTGGAAATGAAAAACGTGTTTTTCTCCCACATCCTGAAATATTCAAATCTGTAAAAAAAAATACAAAAGTACTTATTGATGATGGAAAAATTTTACTAAATATAGTTGGGGTAAACTCAGAAAAAATAACAACCGAAGTTCTCAATGGAGGAAAGATTTCAAATATGAAGGGTGTAAATATCCCAGACGTTTTTATAAAAATGTCATCACTAACAAAAAAAGATATTAAAGATTTAGAATTTTGCTTAGACCTAAGTCTTGATTATGTTGCTTTATCATTCGTTCAAAAAGCAAAAGATTTAATTGATCTCAAGAAACATATTGGAAGTCAAACAGGTGTGATGGCAAAATTTGAAAAACCATTAGCAATTAAAAGAATGGATGAAATTTTATTTCATTGTGATGCCGCAATGGTAGCTAGGGGTGATCTTGGAGTTGAAATGCCTCCTGAAGAAGTTCCTATAATACAAAAAAGGATTGTCCAATCATGTAGAGATTTTGGAAAACCAGTTGTTGTTGCTACTCAAATGCTCGATTCAATGATTAATTCTCCATCTCCAACTAGAGCGGAAGCGTCAGACGTTGCAACTGCTGTTTTTGATGCAGCTGATTCTTTGATGTTATCAGCTGAAACTGCATCAGGTAAATTTCCAGTTCAGTCTGTTCAAATAATGGACAGAATTATTCGAGGAGTTGAAAATGATAATTCTTACAGACAAATTTTAGAAAGTAAAAAAATTACACTAGAGGAAACAACCTCTGATGCAATAAGCTCTGCCGCTTCACAAGTTGTTAAAACAGTTTTAGCAAAAGCAATTTTTACCTACACAAGGTCTGGAGCAACTGCCAAAAGAGCTGCAAGAGAAAGACCAACAGTTCCAATCATAGGTTTATCACCTGATAGAATAACCGCAAGACAACTAGCTTTAATTTGGGGTGTTCATACAATTCATGCATTGGAGCCTAAAAGTTTTTCGGGGATGATTGAAAATGCATGCGATCTCGCAAAAAAAGAAGGGATTGTTAAAAAAGGTGACTATGTTGTTGTTACGGCTGGGGCCCCCATTGGAGTGTCGGGTTCGACAAACAATTTAAGAATTGCAAAAATAAACTAACCTTGTCTAGCCTTAAAACGAGAGTCGGTTTTGTTAATCACATAAAGTCTTCCTTTACGCTTTACAACCCTGCAATCTCTGTGACGCTGTTTAGCAGACTTTATAGATCTTAATACTTTCATGGTTTGTAAAATAATTAATTCTAAAAATTTGTCAATCATAGAAAATATATTAATATCATTTAATGACAAGATTTATTATCAAAATTCTTAGCACTTTCAGTGAAAAAATTGGTGTGATAAGTTCACTTCTTGTTCTTTTTTTAATTTTACTAGTTTCTGTTTCAGTTGTATTAAGATACGTTTTTTCTATTGGATTTATTTGGATTCAAGACCTCTACATTTGGATTCATGCAATTTTCATCTTATTAGGAGTTTCCTATACATTAAAAATGGATAATCATGTAAGAATAGATCTTTTGTATAGAAATTTTAATAAAAAAAAAAAGAATTTAATTAACTTAATTGGTTTAATTATTTTTGGAATTCCTCTAACTTATTTGTTGTTGGTAAATGGATTGGATTATTTCACAAGGTCATACAACGTAGATGAGGGTTCAAAAGAAAGTGGAGGTTTACCAAATATATACATTTTGAAATTTTTCATTTTTTTTCTAGGAATTTTGCTTCTTGTTGAAATTTGCAGACAAATCTTAAGTTATTTTAACAAAAATGATTGATATATTTAGTCACGAGTTTTTTGCAACTCTTTTATTTGTACTTCTTGCATTTTTTCTTCTTGCAGGTTATCCAGTTTCATTAACTCTAGCTGGAACTGCAATAATTGTTGGTTTTGTTGGTTACCTTGTTGATTTGTTTCCTATAGTGCTTTTAAATGTTTTACCAAATAGAATTTTTGGGTTGGTTACTAATGAAACTCTGATTGCTGTGCCATTATTTATCTTTATGGGTGTTATGTTGGAAAAATCTGGGATAGCCGTTTCTCTTTTAGAGAATATGAGTAAAATGTGGGGTGAAATAAGAGGTGGCTTAGTCTACTCTATTTTAATTGTTGGAGTTTTAATGGCTGCATCTACAGGAATTGTTGGCGCAACTGTTGTGACTATGGGAATATTAAGTCTGCCTCTGATGCTTAAGTGGAGTTACAACAAAAAAATTTCTGCTGGTATTATTTGTGCTAGCGGAACATTAGGGCAAATAATTCCACCCTCTATAGTTTTGGTATTACTAGCCGATATTTTTCAAGGAGCAAACGAGCAAGCATCACAAATTACTGGAGATCTAGCTCCAACACCTGTTAGTAGTGTAGATTTATTTGCTGGGGCTATTATACCAGGAATACTGCTAGTAATAATGTACACTATTTGGATATTTTTTTGCTCAATTTACAAACCAGAAAACTTCCCAATAAAAAAAGACTCAACAGAAAAAGTAAATTTAAAAAGCTTGTTTTTAACAATTTTACCTCCAGTTATTTTGATTGTTTTAGTACTTGGCTCAATTCTTTTTGGAGTGGCAACACCAACTGAGTCTGCTTCTTTGGGTGCATTAGGATCTTTGATTATCGCGGTAAAAAGAGGAATTAATAAAGATACCGTTAAATTGGTTTGCATCGAAACACTAAAAATAAATTCGATGGTTTTTTTCATTTTATTTGGAGCCTCTTTATTTTCTCTAGTTTTTAGGGGTTTTGGTGGCGATTTGATGGTTGAAAACTTTTTGACTGATATTCCTGGTGCCAAAATAAATTCTTTAATCATAGTTATGCTAACAATTTTTGTTCTTGGGTTTTTTCTTGATTTTTTTCAAATTGTTTTTGTGATTGTTCCAATTGTTGGTCCGTCTTTAATTTCCATGGGTTACGATCCAGTTTGGCTGGCTATTATGTTTGCCATAAATCTTCAAACCAGTTTTTTAACACCACCATTTGGTTTTGCTCTCTTTTACTTAAGAGGAGTAGCACCGAAGGAAATAAAAACCTCTGAAATTTATTCAGGCGTAATTCCCTATATTTGCATTCAAATATTTACACTTTTTATTCTTTTTAAATTTCCTGAAATAGTTACTTGGCTACCTAATAAACTGTAATTAAACTCGTGATTCAAGAAAACTTTTTTCTGAATAATCAGACCAAAAAATGAATAGTTTTCTGTAAGTTATTATACTATCAAGTATTTTTTTTCCCAATTTGTCTTTGTTGGCATAATTCCGAACAACTTCGTCAGATCTTTGATTTAATAATTTTAATAGATCTTTAGGATATTTTACAAAATTTACTTTATATTCATCTTTGAGCTTTTTAATAGCAAAACTATTTCTGGCAAAAAATTCAGAGGCAATTGCAGAGTTGGATTTCATACAACAAACCTCTATTAATCTTTTTAAATCGTTATCTAATAAGTTCCAGGAGTTTAGATTAATGAATGCTTCCAAACAAGTACCTGGTTCATGCCAACCGGGATAATAATAATATTTACAAACTTTATGAAGACCTTTACCCAAATCAGCTGCAGGACCAATCCACTCTGTGCCATCAATTGTACCTGATGAAATTGCAGGCACTACATCAGGACCAGGTAATAGAACAACATTTGTACCAAAACTTTTTAATACTTCTCCGCCTAGTCCAGGCATTCTAAACTTCAATCCTTTAAAATCAGAGGGTAAGATAATTTTATTATTAAACCATCCACCCATTTGATTACCTGTATTTCCAGCTGGAAAAAATTTTAAATTAAATTGATTATATATCTCATCTGCTAGCTTTATCCCCCCTCCATTGTAAAACCATGAACTCATTTCTTGATAATTCATACCAAATGGAATTCCAGATAAAAGTGAGATTGAGGGAGATTTTCCAGCCCAGTAATAAGGCGAACCAAATCCCATCTGACAGGTTCCACTTTGCACAACGTCAAAAGATTCGAAAGCGCTTACAAGTTCATTAGCGTGAAAGAGTCGAATATTTAATGCCCCATTGGAAATCCTTGTGATCTCATCACAAATATTTGAAAAAGCTCTACCTAAAATTCCAGCCTTGTCAAATGCAGAAACAGCAACCCAGGTGTGTTTTTTCTTAGAGGAAGCAATGTTTGGGAAAAGTAAACCAGAGCTAGCTATTCCTGCTGCAAGACCAGATGTAAATGTTTTTTTTAAAAATTTTCTTCTTTTCATAATTAAAATAATGGTGGGCGGAACAGGGATCGAACCTGCGACCTATTGCGTGTCGAGCAATTGCTCTCCCAGCTGAGCTATCCGCCCGAAATTTAAATATACAATTAAAATAAATTATCAACAACTTAAAATGGCATATAAATTGCTCTTAACTATTTATGTTTAGCATACTAAGAACAGGTTTAGACGCAGCTAATAAGGATTTGGCAGTAATATCTAACAACATTGCAAATGCTGGTACTAATGGTTTTAAAAAAAGTGAGGCACAATTTGAAGATATGTACCATTCCCATCATAACAGATCTCAAGAAGTTGCAAGAGGGATTGGTGTAAAAGCAATTAAACCAAGACAAAACTTCTCTCAAGGCTCCCTTCAACAGACAAATGGTAGTCTTGACCTAGCAATTATGGGAGAAGGTTTTTTTGTATTAGGTTCTCCTGTCGGAAGAGAATTGGCAAATCAAGCATTAACTTACACAAGAGATGGGTCATTTCAACTTGATAGACAAGGAAACCTAGTTACAACAGATGGTTTACCTTTATTAGGCGAAGGACAAGCATTAATTAATATACCATTCAAATCTGCGACCGATGATGGAGAAGCAATTCTAACAGAAATTAAAGTTGATAATGATGGTACAATAGAAGCAACATATGGATTAGATACCAAAAATATTGTAGGAAGAATTGCACTTGCAGACTTTGTAAATGAATTTGGATTGCAAAATATCGGTAGTGCTAGATTTCAAGAGACAGGAGAAAGTGGAGTTCCAACATTTGCTGCTCCCAAGGAAGGAACATTAGGAAAACTTCAAGCCGGTTTTTTAGAAAAATCTAACACAGATATCACAGATGAAATTATACTAATGTTAAGAACACAACAAGCATTTAATGGATGTTCTAAAATGATGCAATCTGATATTGATGTTACTAAGAAGTTATCAGCTAGATAATAGGTATATTCCAAGAAATTTTTTTAATTTTTATTTCCATTTCATTATTTACATACAAATAACCTGAGTCGTTAACCATTAGATTATCAAAAATTTCTATAAAACCCTTTATTTTTTTTTTATTATTTTTGTTTAAAATTATAAAGTTAACCAACTTCTCAATCTCTAAATATTCATAAAAAATATTAACCATCATTAGTGCTTGATTTGATAGAACTGATAATGAATTTGTACACTTATTTTTTTTTTCGTTTATTCTCACTGTACATCTTCCTTTGGAAATATTTTCAAAGTTACAGTTAAGATTTATAGCAAGTTTTTCAGAGTAATCAAAGTCAACAGCATTAACAATTAATACAATTTTATTTATCTCTTTCCAGTTTTCTTTTTTTGGGTCAACTAATTTCATGCCTTAATTTTTCAATTATTACTTTTTTTATTTGTGATATTCTTCCAGTACTAATCTCTAAGATTTCTGATATTTCATAAATATTTAATTCTTCCACATAATATAGCTGTGCAACCATTGCCTCTCTTTGGTTTAGGACACTTAATGCTTTTTTAATTTGGTCTTTCAACTGTTTATCCTGAAGTGATATTTCTGGATCATTTGATGAACTTGCATATATTACTGAGTACTCATCATATGCCTGATCTAAACTTTGAAGAGTATTGGCTTCAAAAGCTTTTTCCCAGTAGTTATACTCATCATCAGTAATACCTAATTTTTCAATTAATTCGTATTTACTAGGCTCTCGACTTAATTCTTTTTGTAATGAAACCTTACATTTTTCAAATTCTTGTTTTTTTTTAATAGTGGTCCTACATAAATTTGAATTTTTTCTGAGAAAATCAATTATTGAGCCCCTAATTCTTAACTGAGCATATTGTTGAAAATTTACACCCTCTTTCGGAGAATACTTTTGAGCAGCAGAGACTAAACCCTCCATTCCTTGTTGAATAAGATCTTCAACCTCAACAACTCTTTGGACTCTTCCAAAAATTTGCCAAGCAATTTTTTTAACTAATTCAAGGTTGTTTTCAATAAGTTGATTTATTGAAATTTTTGATTTGTCTGTATAATAATTTGCCATCTAGACATTAAGCTCTTTTTTTTACTTTTGATAAAAATGTTAGGCCTCCCCACTCATTTGTTGGAGTGTTGTAAATATTCTTTGCAACACTGAGAAAGCTCTGTGAAATATCGGATTTTGGTTCCTCTGAAACTATTGGGATCCTATTAATAATTGACTTTCTTATTTTGGGAGAATTTTTAATTGAACCTACGTAATGCAAATTAACGTCTAAAAACCTTGTAGTAATTTTTTGAAATTTCAGAAAAAGATCTTTTCCTTGATCCTCATCTTGAACCTGATTAACAACAACACAATAATTTTTAAATGATGATTTCGAAAAAATTGCCTTTAGAAGTGCATAAGAGTCAACGAAACTTGTTGGTTCTCCAATAATCACAATCACAACTCTGTCGCAAGCCATTGCAAACACTAATGCATTGTCCTCCGCACCAGCAGCTATATCAACTACTAATTTAACGTCGTTTTGATCTTTTAAATGGCTATCGATTTGATTTAAAATGGAGTATCTTTTCTTGTTCTCAACATTCAGTAAGTTATTGGAAGCGGTTCCTCCAGATATAAGTTGTACCCCGCTTTTACTTGGAACGATGATTTCAGAAATTTTTTTTTTATTATTTATTACATCAGAAATTGAATGAGCTGGGTTAACACCTAACAAAACATGTGAGTTGGCCATTCCTAAATCGGTATCTAGAAGATAAACTTCTGAGGAAATTTTTTTTAAAGCTATTGATAAGTTTACAGCAATTGTTGTTTTTCCAACTCCACCTTTTCCGCTAGTTATTGCAATTGAATCAGACATTTTCAAAATTATCTTTCATATATTTTGTTAAAGCATTTTCATTTGCTTCAATAATTGAATCAATTATGATCTTTGTTCCAGTCACCATTCCAATTCTAGCATTATTAATAGCAAGTGAAGAAAATTCCTCGGCACCTACCCAGCATTCGTCAAGCTTTGTAATCGCAACCATTGGTCTTATTTCTTCAACTTTTTTTGTTATCCCATTTATCATTTCTGAATTTGAACCACTTTGTATTGTCAATATAGAACAAAAATCAAAAGACGGAAATGAATTTTTGATCTCTTTTATTTTTTGAATACTAAAATTCAATTCACCAGAAAAATCAAAAATATTTATCCATTCGCTGGTATCACTATAATTCTTGAAATCAAACGTATTGTAATCATTTAAATTAAATCCCAAAACCCTGCTATAGGACTTGAGAACGTCAGATAACCCAGTACTAGAGTTAGAGACCTCAAAAAAATTTATTTTTTTTGTTTGTTTCGCATCTGATAGAAAAGAAGCAAGTTTAGCAGCCAAAGTGGATTTTCCAGAACCAGAATTGCCAAATATAAATATATTTTTTGATTTTAATAACCTTGAGAAATCATTTGATGCAAGTTTTCTTGATAATTCTCTAAAAAATGAAACTCTACCATCTTCTAAACTTTTTCCAATAAATGAGTAATTAAGTTTGTTAATTATTTCAGGTGAAAATTTTTCTTGTCTTAACTTGATAGGTGTTTGATGAGAAAGTTCATCAGAAATTCCTGACTGATCTGTAACAATCATCCCATTCATTTCTTTTCTTAATGAAGCTATATCGTCTCTAATTTTTTCAAAGATTTCTTTTGAATCTTTTGAAATATTATCTTTTTTAATATTACTATTTTCTTTATTTAGATAAGAAACTTTATTTTTATCATTAAGTGTTGAATTAATATTTTTTGTTTTTAATTCTTTCAAAAAAACGTTTGAAAAGTTTTTATTTTCTTCAACTTTTTTTTTATGATCAAAAATAATATCGTCATTATCAGATGCTTCGACCTCTACAAAACCATTATTTTTTTTTGTTGATAAAATTATTGCTTTATCTCCAAATTCTGTGTTTACCAGATTTATAGCAGACTTAACATCTTTAGCTTTAAACGTTTGCGTTTTCATTGTTTTTCTCCTTTTCTTCAGTGATTATTTTTTCGCCAACAGTAGCAATTACTTTAACCCTTTTACTTTCAGGAAGTTCGGTGAAAGCTAAAACTACGATATCCTCGATGTGCTGACGAAGTAAAATTGAAAGGTCTTTCCTAATAATAGGTGATGTAACTATTACTACTGGATTTCCATCTGAGGAAGTCTTTTCGTTTATCTCTAGTATTGATTTAATCATTTGTTTAGCGAGGTTAGGGTCAATTAAAAGTCCTTCAGAGGTACTTTTTTTTGACATTGAAATTAGCATTTGCTCTAAGTCAGGATTAAAAGTTACTATGTTTAAAGCTTCTTTTACACTTGAAATTTTTTGAATTAATAACGACGAGATTGCTGGTCTCACAGCTTCTGAAAGTTCGTCAGGACTTAATTTTTTGTCGGAAAGATTTGATAATGCTTCTAAGATTTTTTTTAAATCATTAATTGGCACTCTCTCTACTAATAAATTTCTCAAAATAATTGTTAGGTGATGCAAAGGAATCAATTTAGGTATCACTGATTGAACTAACTGTGGATTGATTTTTGCCAGATTATCCAACAAGAGTTGAACATCGTCTTGACTTAAAAGATCTCCAGCATATTTGAGTAAAACTTGATTTAGATGAGTCCCAATGACTGCCTCAGGTTCGATAATCATATAATGATGTGACTCAGCTTTTGAAACCAAATGCTTTTCAATCCAATAAGCATCTAAACCAAAAGAAGGATCTTTTACTTGAATACCTTGAATTTTAAGTTGTGTTTCGTCACTTGGCATTGCAAGCTTTCTGTCAACATATATTTTATCCTCTGCGACAATTGTATGCCCAATTTTAATTTGATAAGCATTTGCATCTAAAGATAAATCATCTCTTACTCTTACATTTGGAATCACAAACCCTAAATCTTTTGATACTTGTTTTCTTATTCCAGTTATCTTTGAAATTAGAGGGCCAGCTGACTTTTTTTCATTTGAATCAACCATTGAAATTAGTCCATATCCAAGATCTAAAGATACCGAAGAGTTATCTGACACCTCTTCAATATCAATTTTACCATGATTTTCTTCTTTTTCTTCTTCTGTAGTCTCTTTATCAATTGCCTCTGAATTCTTTGATGTGTACCAAGCAATTGTAGCTGATATAACTGCACCAGCTAAAAACAAGGTATTTGGCATTCCAGGAACAAGACCAAATAATAATAATACACCAGAAACCGGTACCCAAGCCTTCGATAAACCCATTTGAGTTGAAATTTGTCCAGCTAGATCATGTTCATCTGAAGAAATTCTTGTAACAATCGTTGCAGTTGCCATTGCTAATAGTAATGAAGGAATTTGGGCTACCAAACCATCACCAACTGTTAAAAGAATATAACTTTCAGCAGATTGAGATATGGTAAGGTCGTGATTAACAGTACCAATAATTAACCCACCGATGATATTGATAATTAAAATTAAAATTCCGGCTATTGCATCTCCCTTTACAAACTTTGCTGCACCATCCATAGCTCCATAAAATTCTCCTTCTTTAGCAATTTCTTTTCTTCTCTGTTTTGACTCCTCAGTAGATAAAACTCCTGCATTCAAGTCAGCATCAATTGCCATTTGTTTTCCAGGCATCGCATCCAAAGTAAATCTTGCGGCAACCTCGGAAACTCTCCCAGCTCCTTTTGTGATTACAATAAGGTTAATAATCACTAAAATTGCAAAAACAAAGAGGCCTACAGCATAACTCCCCGACATAACGAATTCACCAAAGGCTTCAATAATGCTTCCAGCAGCATCTGTACCATTATGACCATTTTTTAAAATTACTCTGGTTGAAGCGACATTTAGTCCGAGTCTTAAAACGGTAGCAAATAACAAAACAGTTGGAAAACTTGAAAAGTCTAGAGGTCGGAAGGTCTGTAATGCTACCATTAAAACAAGTAAAGAAACTAATAGATTTGAAGTAAAGAGAATATCCAGCATTGTGGGACTCAATGGAATAACCATCATCGCGATTAAAACCATAATTCCAATTGGAATGCTAAATGTTCTTAAAAAATTAAAAAAATTTTCTTTTTGAAAGCTTTTTAATACTAGATCCATCTAATTTCCTTTTTGGTCAAAATATTGACAAGAAAAAGTCCCAATAATAAAGGGTTTTTTTTTATTTTTTTTCATAACTCAATTGATGCAAGGCGTATGCCACGGACAAAGATTTGCAAACGGAATAAAAAGAAATAATGGCATAAATTATGCAAAAGACTTTCCAGAATAACTAAATAACTATCATAAGGAAAAAAAAATGAAAAAAACTTTTTTAGCTATATTAATTTTAATAACACAGTCTTGTGCCCCAGGCATGTTGGGAAATCTAGGATTAAATCAAACAAGCTTTGCTCAAACCGATGACGAATATTCTGCTCCAACAAATCAATTAAATAAAACTAGAGAATTACTTGATGGTGCATCGATAACATTTCCAACCTTAACAGCAACAGGTTATGCAGTTGTATCAACACAACCTGGTCAAAGCATCGAACAAAGACGTTTAATGGCTATCAGGGCAGCAAGAATGTCGGCGATGAGAGAATTAGCAGAGCAAATACATGGTTTAAAGGTTGATAGTAATACTACAGTTATAGATTTAATGGTTCAAAATGATACTTTCAGAGGCATCGTTTCAGGCGTAATAAGAGGCGCACGAACAGTTAGAATTAATCCAACTGGCTCTGATACATATGAAACAGTATTAGAAATCGATCAGGATATGGTCGCATATTTATTTAGACAAGCACAATCAATTTAAGAGTTATTAATAAAGTATAAAGGAAATAAGTTTGAAAAAGTTTACTTATAATAAAGTTGATTCTGTAATAAAAGAATTAATAGTTTTTGTAACTACATTGCTATTTTTTCTTTTTGCATCAACATTGCTAGTTGCTCAAGAAATTTCTCACAAAGCTATTATTTCAGAAGGAAGAGCTGTAATTGTTGATGGAAATGAAATGATTGCAAAAAAAAGAGCTCTAGACGATGCTTTGTATTTGGCTAGTCTGCAAGCTGGTGCTAAAATAGACGGCTATTCAACGGTTGACACCAATACTTCATTAAATGAAAATTTATTGATTAGACCATCATCATCAATTAAGGACTTTGTAATTTTAGAGGAAAGCAAAGACGAAACTCACTACACTGTAAAAATTAAGGCTATTTTAGTAAGTATAAATAGTTTACTAGACTGTTCAGCGAGAAGTAATATTAACTTAAGTTATTTTAAACCAAATTTTGTGGTTTCAAGTAAACTTCCTGCTCAATTACAGAGTTTACCCCTGTTAATATCTCAAAAAATATTTGAGAATTTAACTAGTTTTGATCAAATTTCATTAAAGGATTCAACAAATTTTGATTTTAATCCAAAGAAATTTTCTGCGTTACCTATAAGTTTGGATTATCAGGCGTTAGTTGAAGGAAAATCAGGTTCTCTTAAATCAGGTGAATTTGGTATGCACACTCTAATTGAACTGAAACGCAGCAAAGGAACGTTGACAAGATTTTTAAATAAAGTTGATGTTGCACTAACAATCAATCTTTTTGAGGGAACTAATTTTAATATTATAGATACCCTAAATTATAATTTTTCGGTGTTATTGGGTATTGAAACAGGCTATCAACATGTGGATGGCTTTTATAAAATACCATATGACAAAATTGAAGAAGTCGTTCAAAATAGTATTTCTAAAATGCAATTTAGAGTCAAAGATAGATTAAAATGTTACCCACTTGAGGCAAGAGCTGAACTTGTGAAAGATGTTTTAACAATTCCACTTGGTATTAATCAAGGTGTTCAAATAGGAAAGGTTGGATTTGCATCTAACAATAACCCTAATCATTCAATGAGAGATTGGATCGTTGTTACAGTTAAAGATTCAAGTGGAGATTTCTCTGTTTTAGAAATTCTAAATCCTGCAAATAAAAAAGAGGATATTAACGGAAAATTAATTAGATTTATGAATTAGGAAAAACCATGAAAAAATTTTACTTTATTATTTTTGTATTTTTTTTAAACTTTACAGTTTCAAAATCAAACGAACCTTTTGTCGTACTTGAATACAAAGGTAACATGTCAAGCAATGCCTCATCAAAAATTAATAAAAATAATAAATTTATTAAAGATCAAAATTATTCAACCTCACACTTAGTTAAAGATGGAGAATCATTGAGTGTAATTCTTAAAAAATATTATGGTAACTCTGGTTTAAACATGAGAATAGTGGAACTTTCTCTTGTTGAGATTAATAAACATGCATTTGTAAGAAATAATCCTAATTACTTATTCTCGGGAAAAAGGATTGCTATACCATCTGTTAATCAAATAATGAATTTAGTAAAAAATAAGCCTGATAAGAAAACAAGCTTTGATAATAAAAAAAATCACATTTACTTTTACGGAAATTAACTTTAATGAGAAAATTTATTTATTCATTTATTTTGTGTTTTATTTTTAATTATTCAAACGCATCCACCATAAATGGCTTTGAATTAAAAGAAAGAATTTCGAACTGGTTAAAAACTAAAGGAGCTAAAACCCAAATAGAAATTTTAGATAATATTAAATATCCATATTGTAATGAGAAAGATCTTTTAATTTCTGATATCTCTGGTAGCTATAGATTAATCAAAGTTAATTGCATTGGTGAGGATAAATGGAGTTTTATTGTCAGAAACAAACAAAATGTAGAGTCTAATAATAAGACAAAAAACAACGTAAATGTATTAGCTTTAAAAAATAGTATGAAAAGTGGAACAATTATAAATGAAGACGATGTCATTGTAATTAAAAAGCGTGTTAATAATAAAAATGATTTGGTTAAAAATAAAACAGATCTTATTGGAAAAAAACTTAAGAAATCAATTAACTCCAACAGACCTATTTATCATTCAAATCTTGAAAAAGATTGGCTAATTCAAAAAAATAGCTCTATAATAATAGAAAACAAAATAGGTAGCATAACGGTTAAAGATCAGGGTATAGCATTAGAAAATGCAGATTTTATGGATGTTTTGAAGGTAAAAAATATTAAAAGTGGTAAAGTTATATATGGTTTTGCAAAAAATCAAAAAAAAGTTGTATTAAAAGCTAAACAAAATTAAACAGTTGTCGTATATATAATAAAGGATAAATAGTTATGATAGATCAATTAAAAAGTAAGTTAAACAGTTTGAGCAGTTCAGGAAGTAACAATGTAACGAGAACTGATACTAAACATGCCAAAGCTTCAGTACAGAAAGTTGATCCTACTAGAACAAAAGTAGACGTTGATAGCGGTAAAGTATCACAATTTGTAAGTAAGGAAACAATTAAGGACATGGCAAAGCAACCTCCGATTGATAAAGTTTCAACCACAAGAATTAAAAATGCCATAGCTAATGGATCTTATCCCATTGACTTAGATAAAATCGCTGATGCATTATTTGATGCTTACAAGGAAATGAAAGATTAATACATTAAATGAATGTTAAAGATCAATTAGATCGCCTAATTAATTTAATTGAAATAAGTGCTGATCTCGAAAACTCGGAAAAAATCCAAGAAACCGAAAAAGAAATATCGATGTCATTCCAAGAACTAAAAGTTGACTTATTTAATCAAACCGAAACACAAAAAAATCTGATAGAAGAGAAACTCAAAAAACTTAAAGTTCTTTTAGAAAAACTTAATAATAAACAAGACGCCAAAAAAAACTTTTTAGATGATTTTAACAATTTTTTAAAAAATAGAAAAATTAATTAACCTTGTCGATTTAGATTTAAAAACATAATATAGGTTATGGATTTTTTAGGTAATTTGTTCAAAAAGGACCCCTCCTCTACCTTATCGTCAGTTGTAATAATATTCTTTATTTTTATTTTCATAACAGTTTCTGTGGCTTTTTATTACGATTTAAAAAAAAATAAACTTAATGAAAAAAAAATATCAATGTTAGAAAGAGCAATAAAAGATTTAATTGAAGAGTTCAGATCTTTCGAACTTTTATTTTCTGATCAAAAAAAAATTTTACAAGACTATAAATATACTTTAGAGAGATTAGAACAAGAAACATCAAGACTAGCTGATACTTCTAAGGAAGACTCCAACATTACTAATGCCATCAAAATGGCTAGTGAAGGAAAAACAATTGAAGAAATTTCTGAAATGACTGGTATGTCAAAAGAGGAAATTGAGCCTATAATAAAATTTCACGGTAAATAGAATCGTTACATTTTAAAAATATAATTAGTGCATTTAAAATTTGAGATGTGATTTTTTAAATTTACATTTATAAAACTACTCTTTTTATCAATTTTTATTTCTATTTCTGGATTAGATCTTTTTAGTTTCATTAATAAATCTGTATTTTCAGTAATTTTTAGTTCATACCCCTCATTTTCAAACTCAACCTCTACTATTTCACCCACCTCATAATTTTTAATAAATATTTTCTTTAACCTTGTGGGATTTTTATCACATTCATAAGTTTCATATTTAAATCTTGTAAATAAGTCTTCACAACTTATTAAAAATGGTAACCAAACTAAAAAGAAAATTAATGTTTTATTTTTTTTCGTCAGCATCTTTATCTTCTTTTTCGGATGCACTGTTTTCAGCTTGAGAGTCTTCTTTTTTATCATTTGATATCAACTCATTATCCTTTTCAGAGCTTTTTTCACTATTTTGATCTGATGTATTTGCTTGACTCGTAGACTCTGATTTTTGCTCAGTATTATTTTGGTCAACTTCATCAGAATCTTTTTGATCCTCTTTTTCTTTATGAAGTTCTAATAAATCTTTTTTTCCTAACTGGTCTTCTTTTTTCTCATCTGTAGAATTTTCCTCCATTGAATCCTCTTTTTTTTCAACAGCTTTATTTTCGTTTGTTACTTCTTGATCATTTTTTGTTTCAACTGTTTTTTCTGTTTTTGATTCAGGTTTTTCTTCTGTTTTTGATTCAACTGTTTCTTCTGCTATTGACTCAACTGTTTCTTCTGTTTCTTCTGTTTCTTCTGTTTTTGATTTAACTTTTTCTTCTGTCTTTGATTCATCTTTCTCTTCCGCTTTTACCTCATTTTTTTCTTCTTTTTTTGGCTTATCTACGTCAAGTATAGCTTTTTTTGCATCTATTAATTTCTGTGCATCATCTTCCTTAACGTCTAATACAACTCCTTTATCAATTTGCTTTCCGTTAACATCACCTGTTTCAACCATTTTCACTCTTACCCACTGCTCTTCAACTGAAACCATATCCTCTTTTTTCTCCGGAGTAGGTTTAGGCACTGGTTCTTTATTAATTTTTACTTTTCTTTCATATAAAAGGTCAATTTTAGACCTTATAATTTTGAGTCTAGCAGCTAATGCGCCTATTCTAGTAACCTCATCCATCTGTTCATTTAATAATTTTTTAATTATTGAATTAACTTCCTCTAATGGTTTATCACCGATTTTAGTAATTATTTTATCTCTTACTTTAATTACCTCAGGATCTAGATCGTTTTCCAGGTTATTTTTTTCATTCATATTCATTTGCCTTTCTTTTGGCATTCAATTTGCAAATTCCAAACCAAAAGTAATAAATTTTAATAGAAAATGACTGATAGTATTAAACAACAATTTGAAGTATACAGCAATGCATTAGGCATAAGAAATAAAAGAAATGAAATTCTAGCCTCTAACATTGCTAATGCTGCAACACCAAACTACAAAGCTAGAGACGTAGACTTTGAAGTTGAATTAGCAAGAGTACTGAGTGTAGGACCTTTAAAAACGTCCGATAAAGGACATATTTCGTTAGCTTCAAAAAATTTACCTGGAAAGGTTCAATATAGAGACCCTTTAACTCCTTCAATGGATGGTAATACTGTGGAATTATCAGTTGAGCAAATGGAATTTGCTGAAAATTCAGTTAGATATCAAACTACCTTAAACTTTATAAATTCAAAGTTAACAGGACTAATGAGTGCTATTAGAGGTGAATAATGGAAATTAAAAATATTTATCATATCGCGCAAAGAGCCATGGGTGCTCAACTTGTAAGATTAAATGCTATTGCCAGTAATTTAGCAAATGCCGATAATATTGCTGGTAACCCACAAGATGCATATAAACCAGTCAAACCAGTTTTTGAAACTAAATATTTTGATCTAATTAGAAAAAAAGGGATATCAACAGTTGATGCCGTAACAGTTGAGAAGATGGATATCGAGCCTATTAAACAATACAAACCCGGTCACCCTATGGCTGACAAAGATGGGTTTATTTATAAAGCTCCAGTAAACATTGAAGAAGAATATGTAGATATGCTTGAAGCTTCTAGACAGTATCAAAATAATGTAGAGGTAATTTCAACAATCAAAGCACTTATGCTCAAAACAGCTAATTTAGGAAAGTAGAATAAAATGACAGAAATATCAAAATCATCTGAACAATCTTTAAATAACATTCTTAATAAGCTTGGAGTGAAAACTCAAGAAGAAGCAAAAAGACCAGCAAATAAAAATTCTTTAGGACAAGAGGATTTTCTCAAACTTATGACAACACAATTGCAAAATCAAGATCCCTTTGCTCCAATGGACAACGGTGATTTTATTGCTCAAATGGCACAGTTTTCAACAGTAACGGGTATTACTGAAATTAATAACAATTTAACAAATTTAGGATCTAAACTTGAACCTAATAGAGTGGCTACTGCAGCTCAATTCTTAGGACACTCGGTATTAGTTCCAGGTCAGGTGGTAAGTCCAGATGATAATGGAGAGATTCATGGAGTCGTTGATTTGCCATCTTACTCAAACGATGTTGGTTTAACATTTACTAGTCCTTCAGGTGAAATAGTTCATTCACTTTCTCTTGGATCACAAGAAAAAGGTTTAGTTGGTTTTAGCTGGATAGATATACCAGATGAAATTAAAAAAAGTAAAACAAGATTAACTATTCAAGCATATGCTGGAAACGGCGAAGCCAGTGACGGAATAAGTACAGCCGTTTATAACAAAGTAATTGCAGCCTCAGCACCTAAAAATAGTGAGGATGTAATCCTAGAAACAAAAGATTATGGTGAAATTTCAGCCAATGACGCCATCAAACTAAAAACAAATGATTAACATTAAATAGAGGAGAAGAAAAATGTCATTTTACACAGCACTAACAGGTCTTAATGGAGCACAGTCGGATATATCCGCTACGTCGAATAATATTGCAAACGTTAACACAACTGGTTTTAAAAGATCAAGAGCTGAATTTGGTGATATATTTGCAACTTCACCATTACAGAATGCATCCTCATCAATTGGTTCAGGTACAATTTTAAAAAGTGTAAAACAGCAGTTTACTCAGGGTAACATTACATCTTCTCTTAATGTTCTAGACATAGCAATTTCGGGTCAAGGTTTTTTCTCCTTAAAACCTTCACTTACATCCGGTCAAACGGTTTATACAAGAAATGGTTCATTCAATGTGAATAATGATAGATATGTTACAGATTCATCTGGTCAGTTTTTGCTTACATTCCCAGTGAACGAAGATGGTTCAGTCACAGCGAAAGATTTAGTTAGTGCTGTACCTCTTCAGCTCCCAGTTACTTCAGGAACTCCAAAAGCAACAACTTCGATTGAGTTGGGTGTAAACGTTTCCGCTACAAGTGAGATTATTACTGATAAACCTCAATTTGAAAATGGATATGTTTTTGATCCTAACGATCCAACTACCTACAATAACTCAACATCCATTACAATCTTTGATGACTTAGGTAACCCTACAATTGCAACAATATTTTTCATTAGAACTCAAGCAGCATCTGCAGCTGATCCGACAAATAAGTTTGAAACTCGTTTAGTGATTAATGACACAGTCATTGATCCAGATCTAGTTCGTTCTGTAACAGACACTCAACAACCAATATTTATTGATAGATTTGGTCAACAAACAACAAAGGTTCCTGATGATAACTACTTCTTGGAGGGAAAAGGTTCCGCTCTTTATAAATTAGACGATTTACAGACACTTGTAGATTCAACCCCTGCAAAAGTAACAGGTGAATCCAGCGCATTCGATTTTGGTGAGGAAGGTGATAAAACTGTAACCATTGTTACCGACCCTATGAAATTTAATTCAACAAGAGAAAGCGGGGATACATCTTCTAATATTTATTGGGGTACTAATTTCATGACTATAAATGTCGACAATAGTGACCAACCGGTAAATATCGATATTAGACCAGGTTCTTATAATGCAACTCAATTATCTGCTGAAATTCAAAGAGCAGTAAATGCTGCATATGGAGATGATAAAAAAATTCAAATTGTCCAAAACGTAGACGATACTTTGACTATAGATTTACTGAAATTGAACGCTGATGGAACATCCACAGGTTTGACTACACCAGTTTCTGTAGATTTATTAAGTGATTCATATGTTTCTGATCTAGAGGGAATAGTTTTGACTGGTGCATCACCGGATTTTACAAGAGAACAATTTTTAGCGCATACCCAAGCTCGTTTGAATGCCGCTCTGAATGAATATGCTGTTAACCCAGCTAATGATGCGGTAGCTAGTGCAACTGCTTTAGGTGTTGGAGATAGTTTATTCTACAGAGCCTCTGGAAAAGCCATATCAACTATACTGACTCAAAGTCAAGCTTTTACATTTAACCACAGAACAGCAGCTGACGCAGCTACCCTTACAGCCAGTGGACCTACTACTACTGGCCGACATCTCACATATTCATACTACGGAAAAACACCTGAACTTCATGTTTACGATGAGGTGGATTCCTTGGGAGATAATGCCAGTACAACTGCTGTATCCTATGATCAATCAGAAAATACTGTGAGATTTTATTTTGGCTCGAGTGACCCTGGACTTACTGCAAATGAAAAAGTTAGATTCGTCGGAAAATTTTACTCTGATACAACATTTAATTCTAATTCAGATTTTGTTAATGGCAGAGAGTTTACCATTGCTTCAATTGGTTCTGAAACTACAGGAGGTACCACATATCACTATATAGAAGCCAGTACTGCAGGAATGAGTTTTCCTGATTCAGACTTTACCTTGTCAGTAGCTAATGCAAATGATTCAGCAAATATATATTCTGAAGAATCAACTGCCGTAGAGGCATTTTTTGAGGGTGCGCAAAATGTTTATCAAGGAGCGCCTGTAAACTTCAGTAGCTCAAAGATTGTAATAAGAGAAATTGGTTCAACAACTAAACATGATTATACAAATGCAAGTATGGTTACAAAAACTACAGCAGCTGGAGCGGCAAAAAATATTATTGATGATTTAGTTGAAGTATTCCCTCTCACTGATACAGAAACCGCATCTGGTACAGCATTAGATACCTATGAATTAACTGGATTAGGTGAAAATACAAATACAGCATCAAGAGATTTATATCTAAATGGAGATGGTACATCAACAGATAAAACTAAACCAGCAACTCATTGGGTAGATGAAAAGGATCCACCAATAGAAGTGACTTATGATGTTTTAAATCAGAGACTTCAATTTGAAGTGGACAGGAACCTCATTGGTACAGGTACAAATAGTAACTTTAATAGTTTCAAAATTTTTGGTTCATCAACAGCAACCTCAGAAAATAATTTAGGAATTCCGACTGCTGATGATACCACTGAAACATTAATTAGAGGTGGAGAAAAGTTTTCAGCAAATACTTTTGTTGCTGATGGTGCAGAGATCCAACTTAACGATAAAAGATTTGGAGTCAAAGTTGGTTATAATAGTGAATTAAAAGCTTTTGAATTTAGTAGTGGAACTACCGGTGAAACGATTGCTGCTAATGGTGCAATTGGTGTAACAGAGGCTCAAACTGCTTCTAGTATAGTAGTAGGAAGATATCTTCTCTCAACTACTAATGGCTCAGTTACAGATTCAACTGATTTCTTTTCAGGAGATAATAACTTGTTAGGAATAGGTGTAACAAAAACAAATGCTATTACAACAGATGCAAAAGGACTTGCAGCTCAACCTGCTCAAGCAATTGGTGCTTCAGCAACAGAGGATTTGACACAAGTATTTAGACTTTCTAATCAAGGAAATGAGAATATATTTAACGTTTCAGTTAATGGAGTAGCAGGTGTTATTGAAATACCACAGGGGTTTTATGTAGGAACTACACTTGCAGAGGCTCTTCAAGAACGTATTAACCAAATTGAAGATTCTGCCGGTACAGTTGGTGGTGGTATTACTGTCAAGTATAATTCTGCAACCAACAATTTTACTTTTATTAATGGTACAACAGGAAGAGAATCAACAATTAAAGTTAGAGGAGCGTCAAAATTTGGATTGGATAACGTGGATTTAGGTGTTGGATCAGTACCACAGATTTACAATTTAAAACAAGCAACCAATTCAGAAGGTTTAAATTTATTTGTAGATGCAGATGGCAATAAAGTTACCACTCCTCCTGCAAACCTTGTTGAAGGTTATTTCCCATTATATATCGACGAGGGAGAATTAACATTTGATAAATCTGGTGCAATCGTGAGTCCTAAACAAGGTGTTCATTACGAAAAACAAGAAGCTGGATTTAGTATTGATCTAGATATTGACTTCACTAAATCCACTCAGTTAGCACAACCGTTCTTCGTATCGACTGTTAATCAGGATGGTTTTACATCAGGAAGATTGGATGGACTTGAAGTTGATGCCTCTGGCACAGTAAGAGCAAACTACACGAATGGACAGAATAATCCTCTTGGAAAAATTGTTCTTGCAAACTTTAATAACCAAAATGGTCTTAAGCAGATTGGTAACGCAACTTATGTTGAAACAGCTGTTTCTGGAACAGCGACAGTTGGTGAAGCAGGTGCTGAAGGCTTTGGAACCGTATTATCAGGTTCTTTGGAAAGATCTAACGTGGACATTACTGAAGAGCTGGTTAATTTGATTACAGCTCAAAGAAACTTCCAAGCTAATGCTAAATCGATTGAAACAACTGCTGCTACAACGCAGGCTATTGTAAATATCAGAATGTAATTATTTTAAATAAGATATAAAGGAGTTTTATTTATGGATAGAATGGCACAAACAGCCCTAAATAGTATGAAAAACCTGATGGAAAATCAGATGGCTACTGCTCACAATTTATCTAATCTAGTTACTCCAGGTTACAGACAGGATGTTATAACAGACTTTAGTGCATTATATTTAAACAGAAATAAAGGTCTTGAGCCTAGAATTGTTGCCGGTAGAGAGGTTGGGAAATTTAGTATCGAGCAAGGTACGATGGAAAACACAAATAATCCAACAGATATAGCTATTGACGGTAATGGATATTTTGTAATTCAACCACAAAATGGTATACCAGCTTTTTCTAGACGTGGAGATCTAAATATAAATGAAAATGGAGAATTACTTGATGGTGCTGGAAACCTTGTTTTAGATGCAGGCATGCAACCAATTGTTATCCCTGCATTTAGAGAAATAAATATATCTTCGCAAGGAGAAATTCTTATTCAACCAATTGCAGCTGAGCCAGGTGCTTTACCAGTAAATGTAGCAAACATTGCTACTTTTGTTCCAAACGGCGACAACACTCTCAAAAAATCTCTTGATGGACATATTAGATTTGCTGAAGTTGTTAACGCAAATGGTGAGGCTGAAAATATTCCAATCGAACCTAACCAGCAAGGTAAAATAATTTCAGGATTTCTTGAAAAAAGTAACGTTAATGCAATAGAGGAAATGGTTAACACGATAGATCAAATGAGAAAATTTGAAATGCATGTTAAGCTTATCCAAATGACTGAAGAATTAGATACCGCAGGTACAAGTTTAATGAGACTTCCTGGTATGTAAACAATTCCAAATCAAAAGTTTCAATTCTTTTTCAAAAAAAAATTTTTTTAAATTAGTTCTTTATTTTTTTTTTTCACTCAAGTTACCATTAACATAATTTTTGCACATATTTATTATGTATATTTACTCATTTTGATATCTTTGATGAAAATGATAAAACTAAATAAGTAAAATAATTCTTTTTTAATAATTTTAATTAATGCCAATTTTAATTTGTATTATATCCGCCTTTTTTTGGGCTACATTTGACTTAACAAGAAAGCTCTCCCTAAAAAAAATTACTTCAACGAGTTTACTTTTAATGTTCACTCTAACACAATTAGTAGTTTTTCTTATCTGGCTGTTTTACAGTGATTTTTCGATAAATTTAATTCCTTATCTTTTTCCAGGGTTAATATTAATTCTAATCGGTTTATTGTCTGCATTGCTTTTTTTAAAGGCAATTAAACAATCGGATCTTAGTTTAACAATTCCTCTTTTATCTCTATCTCCAATGTTTAGCTCATTATTTTCTTTTTTTTTTTTGCATGAAAAGTTATCAAATATTCAATACATAGGTATCTTTTCAATAATTCTTGGGACTTTAACACTATATTCAAAAAAATTGACTATTACTGAAATTCTCAAAAGTTTTAAAATCATCTCAACTAATGATAGTGCAAGAATGATGATTTTAGTTTCAATTATTTGGAGCTTAACGCCAGTACTAGATAAATTGTGCCTTGCAAATAGTTCGATTAATATTCACGGTTTTATTCAATCACTGGGAATGATAATTTTGTTAATTTTTCTTTTAAAAAAAAATAGCAATGAAGAAATTAGCAAAATAAAAAGATATTGGAAATTAATTTTTCTTACAGTTTTAATTGGGACTTTAGCCACTGTTTTACAATTTTACGCGATTTTAAGTAACTATGTTCCAATCATGGAATCAATTAAAAGATCAGTAGGACAAATAAGCTCAGTTTTTCTTGGAAGATTCTTTTTTAATGAGGACATTACAAAATCAAAAATTTCAGGAGTGATTATTTTATCAATGGGTGTTTACTTTATTTTGGGATATTAAGTTATAATTTAAGATCTTATAAACAAGTTTAGCAACTAAAAAATCATAAGCATGACCCCCAGAAATCGGTGATAACTCATTAATATCCAACCCTATTAAATTAGATTTAAAAATAATATCTTTTAGAATTTTTAAACAATCATCCCATAACATACCACCAGGCTCTGGAGTTCCAGTTGCTGGCATAATCGAGACATCAAAACAGTCTACATCAAAACTAATATATATTTTTTTGTTTTTTATTTTTCTAAATACCTTTTCTAAATCCCAATTATCTTTGTCTTTCATAAAAAAAATCTCTACTCTTTTTTTATTTCTTTCATAAAATTTTACCTCCTCTTCTGAGATATTTCTTATACCAAAGGATATTAATTCTACATTTTCATTTTCTAAGCATCTTCTTAGAGCTGAGGCATGACTGAATTTTTCTCCATTATATTCATCCCTCAAATCTGCATGAGCGTCAAAATGAATAATAATAAACTTTTGATTTTTATAACTTTCTAATATTGCGGGGGTAATTGAATGTTCTCCACCGAAAACAACAGGTAATTTATTTTGAAAAAGTAAATAATTAACAATCGTTGATAATTGTTTTAATGCTTTACTCAAACTTCTAGGAATTCTTGGTTCTTTCATTGTTAAAATTCTTAATCTCTCTGAATTATCAGACCATAGTTCTTCATCAAAAAGTTCAACTTCGTGACTTGCCTTCAAAATTGCCTGTGGACCTTTACATGTTCCGCCCTTATAAGAAACTGTATTTTCAAGTCCATAGGGCACAATGACTATTTTTGATTTATTAAATGAAATATTTTTTTCTAGACCCAAAAAACCTCTTTTAGATGAATAAAAATTGTTCATTTTTTTTATTCAAAAATATTTAGAAGATTTTTTTGCTTTCGTTTTTTCCAAAAGCCTCTGTGATAAACATCACTTATTATTAATGGCACTGCAACTGTTGCCTCAGAAAAAACCATTTGTTCATACTGTGTGTCAACTTTACCCCAAGAGCTTGCTTCTTTCAATGTTGAACTAGAACATGCACCATCACGTTGATCAGCTACAGTTATTTGAATTGCATACTTGTGCATATTTACTTTTTTATTTATCATTTCTGCGCAAACAACTGTATCCTGTATGAAATTCTTTGGAACTCCTCCACCTATCATAAATAAGCCTGTATTTTTTGATTTAATTTTTATGTCAGTTAATTGTCTAAAATCTTTAACAGAATCAATTGAAATATGAGAGGATAAATTTTCACTCTGATGTTTGACTAGACCAAATCCAGCTGAACAATCAGAAAAAGCAGGACAAAATATTGGAACATTTTTCTGAAAGCAAGTTTGAATCAAAGATTTTTTTTTTTCTTTACTTTTATTCAACCATCTACCCAGTTCTTTAATAAACTCCATTGAGCTATAAACCTTAGGTTCTAAAGAATTAGCTATCTCATAAATTATATGATCACATTTTTGAAGTTCATCCTCATCAATAAAAGTATCATATATTCTATCAATATCTAAAGATCTTAATAAATTATCATCTGAGAATTGACTTCCTTGATAATGTTTAAATCCCAAGGCCTCAAAAAAATCCATGTCAATAATTGATGCACCCGTTGCAACTACAGCATCTATAATGTTGCACTCGGCCATTTTTTGATATACATCTAAACACCCCGCAGCTGAACTTGAACCAGCGATAACCAATATATTTACAGATTCATTATCTTTTACCATCAAATTTAAAATCTCTGCAGCTTTACCAATCTCTCGTGCAACGAAGGACATTGATTGCATTTGATTGATTATAACTCTCGAGTCAAAAGAAGTAATATCAATATGCTTAACTTCATCTTTCAAAAGTGATCTCTTTAAAATTAAATCTTTTTGTGCGTTATCATCCATTTTAAAAACCTAAATTAGTTGTGATCTTATTTCCATTTTTTAAACCAAGGAAATGAATTTTATTTTTTAAAGAATCCTGTATAAAAATTTTTGGTTCAGAATAAAAACCATTGAAATTATTTTTCATTGTAATGGAGTAAGCACCCATTTGTTCTAGCTCTATATAATCGCCCTCTGCAATTGATTCAGGAAGAAAAAATGGACCTTTCATAAAATCTTTGGAGTCACAAGTTGGACCATAAAAACTAAATGGAACAAGTTTAATTTTTTTTTCTTCTCTAAATTTTCTTACAGGGTAAGTAAAACCAGTTACTCCAGCATCATGCATGTAACCATAGGTTCCATCATTGATATACAAGTAATTTTTTTTTCTTAAGTCTATTCTTACAACCAATGACATTGAATTAGAGACTAGCACTCTTCCAGGTTCTGACAGTAAAATAATATCAGAGTTTTTATGAAAATACTTTGAAAATTCTTCGCTTATTACTTTTAAATATTTTCTAAGTGGTTCAGGCTCCATACCAGGGTATTTGGAGGGAAAACCACCTCCTACATTAAAATAAGTTACATTTACGCAAGATTCTTTTATTAAAGAAGCAGTTTTACTTATTGCAAACTTATAGGCAAAAGGGTTCATACATTGAGATCCAGGATGAAAAGAAACACCAATTTTTTTTGAAAGCTTTTTCATTTTTATTAAAAGCTTTTTCGCATCAGGTCCATCCACTCCAAATTTTTTTGATAAATTTATTTCAGCGAAATCATTCGGTATAGAAATCCTTAAATGTAAATTTAAATCACTAGCAAAGTTTGTACATTGAATTATTTTTTCTAATTCTTCATCGGTATCTAATGAAAAGTGTCTTACACCATAATTAAAATAAGCTTCTTTGATGGCATACCTTGATTTGACGGGGTTCATAAAATAAATATTTGCATTTTTAAATAAGTTTCTTACTAATTTAACTTCATTAATAGACGCTACATCAAAAGATTTTATTCCATGATCGTAAATATTTTTTAAAACGAAATCAATTGGGTTGGTTTTAACGGCATAGAGTGTTTCACCTGGAAAGTAACTTAAAAAACTTTTAATGCTTTTTTTTAAATTTTTAGGTTTGTACACAAAAAAGGGGTCTCTAATCTCTTTGAGATTTATGTCGTTTACAGAAGGCAACATAAACTCCCCCTTGTTAATTGTTAATAATGTGATTTTGTTTTAAATTCTTTTTTTTAAATATCAAGAAAATAATTAACTTTTTTTAGTTTTTTTTTGTTATAAATAATTAATGTTAAAAATTAATGAAATTGCACCAAATTTTATGGCTGTCACAACTCATGGAGAAATAGATTTTCATGATTGGATTGGAGAGTCTTGGGTAATATTATTTTCACATCCTAAAGATTTCACCCCAGTATGCACCACAGAATTAGGTTACATGGCCAGTATAGAAAACGAATTTACAAAAAGAAATTGTAAACTAATTGGCTTAAGCATTGATTCCGTTGAAGATCATAACTTATGGAAAAAAGATATAGAGGATGTACAAGGTACCTCTGTAAATTATCCATTAATTGCAGATGAAGATCTTAAGATTGCTAAATCATATAATATGCTTCCAGCAGATGAGAAAGCTGACAGTTCTAGAACGGCAATGAATAATGCAACTGTCAGGTCAGTCTTTTTAATTGACCCAGATAAAAAAATTAGAATGATGTTAACCTACCCTATGACAACCGGAAGAAACTTTGAGGAAATTATAAGAGTTTTAGATTCAGTCCAACTTACAAGTAAGCGAAAAGTGGCAACTCCGGCTAATTGGAAAAAAAATGAAAAAGTAATTATAGTTCCAGCCGTTTCTGATGAAGAGGCAAAAGAAACTTTTGGGGAGTTTGAAAAAATTAAGCCTTATTTAAGATTTACAAAACTTGACGATTCTTAGAGCATTTTTTTGAACAATATAAAACGTTTTCCCAGTTTCTCTCCCATTTTTTTCGCCATTCAAATGGCCTATTGCAAGTTTTACAAAACTTTATTTCTTTATTTTTCATGTTTTATAAGTGTTTTCTTCAATAAACTTATCAGCAAGAGTAATTATTTTTTTTTTTCTATCTTGGTTCATTTTATCTAATACTCTAATCATCATTGATAGTCTTGGGTTTTTGCCAAAAAAATCTCTATTGTTTTCAATAAATCTCCAGTATAGGCCATCTAAAACATCGCACCATTCACCTTTTTTAAAATCCATCATTTTTCTAAAATATGATGAGCCGCATATATAAGGTTTAGTTGAAAATATACCTCCATCACTAAATAAGCCCATACCATAAACGTTTGGGTACATCACCCACTCAGAAGAATCCATATAGTGCTCCATAAACCATTTATAAACATATAAAGGTTTTATTTCACACAGATTCATAATATTTGCTTGAATCATTAACCTTTCTATATGATGAGTCCATGCAAAGTTAGAAGCATTTCTAATTGAATAATCCAGTGGTTCCACACCTGTAGATCCATCATACCAACTTTTTTTCATCAACCTTTGGTGATTAAAGAAATTATTTTTCTCAAATTCTTGATCATAGCTTTGATAAACTCCTTTTATAAATTCTCTCCAACCAACTATTTGTCTAAAATAACCTTCCAAAGAGTTAATTTTGACTTTTCCCACAATTTTTTTTAGTTTTTCAACTATCTCTCCTGGAGTAATTAAACCCATGTTAATAAGAGGACTTAACGAAGAATGAAAAAGAAAATTATCTCTTTGATCAACTGCATCTTCATAATCACCAAATAAGTTTATTTTTTGCTTTGTGAAATAATCAAATTGTTTCCAAACATCTTTTCTTGTTGTACAAATCCAAAAATTTTCAGTAGACCCAACATGATCTTTAAACTGTTCTTCAATAATTTTTTTTAGGTATTTGGTATGTTTGCTTTCCTGAAATTCAAATTTTTTTGGGAAAATTATTTCTTTAGGTATTTTTTTTCTGTTTTCTTCGTCAAAGCTCCATTTACCGCCTACTGGGTTATTGTTATCATCAATAAGAAAACAATTTTTTTTTCTTTGTAATTTGTAAAAATTTGCCATGAATGGTTTTTTTGTATTAGATAAATAATCTTTAAATTCAGTTCTCGATGTTAAAAACATTGGGGAAGGTAAATAATTTAGGTGTACATTTTTGGGAAGATTAGACAAAAAAGTTTTTTCAAAAGGTTTGTCCTCAATTTCATAAATTGAGATAGAATCAAAATTAAATTCATTGGCTAACTTGTTTAACTTTTCAGTGTAACTAATTTTAAAATCATCTTCTTCAATAGTCTTGTAAATTACCTCAAAACCATTTTCTTGCAACTCGTCTCGAAATGATCTCATTGCAGATAAAAATAATAATATTTTTTGTTTATGATGTTTTTCGTATGTACATAAACCAAAATCTTCAGCTAGAAAAAAAGTATGATCCTTTTTAAATTGTGAAAAAAAAGAAGGATTAAACAACTGATTACCTAGGATAACGAAAATTTTTTTTTTCATTAATTTCTTTCTTGTCTTAACAAATTATATGTTGAAAGTGCTCTGTTTCTTGATTCTTTCAAATCTACTATGGGGTAGGGATAATTTTTCCCTAATTCAAAGTTTAAATTTTTTAAGATATCTGCTGGACATTCCCATGGACAAAATAAAAATTTTAATGGGAAATTTTTTAATTCAGGAACATATTTTTTTACATAATCACCATTAGGATCGAATTTTTGACCTTGGGTTACAGGGTTAAAAATCCTAAAATATGGAGTTGAATCAGTACCTGTCCCTGCTACCCATTGCCAACTAGCAGAATTACTGGCTGCATCTGCATCGAAAAGACAGTCCCAAAACCATTCCTCTCCCCTCCTCCAGTGAATAAGTAAATTTTTGACCAAAAATGAACTTACAATCATTCTGGATCTGTTATGCATGTATCCTGTTTGCCATAACTCTCTCATACCTGCATCTACTATTGGGATGCCTGTAAGACCTTTAGACCACTTCGTAAAATTAACTTGATCATCTAACCATTGAAAATTATCAAAATTACTTTTTAAGTTTTTCTTTTGCAAGTGCGGGAAATGATATATTAAATAGTAAGCAAATTCTCTCCATCCTAATTCACTTTTAAAAACTTCAATATCGTTTTCTCTTAAATTTTTTAACCTTTTAAGTTCATACCATAGAATATTAGGAGAAATCTGACCCCAATGAAGATAGGGTGATAATCTTGAAACATTTTTCTTAATGGGAAAATTTCGACCATCTGAATAATCTTTGACGCCGTTAAGATAAAATGACTTCATGATCTCAAGAGATGAGTTTTCACCAACATCCCATTGACTTAAAATCTTTGATTCCCATTTTTTGTTTTCTAATAATTTTAGATCAGAGAGTTTCAATGAACAAAAGTTATGTTTAAAAAAATTAATTTTTTCAGATTTTGGAACCCGAGGTTCTCTAGCTAAAAGACATCCACGTTTATAAAATGGAGTAAATATTTTATAAGGAGTACCGTCGTTTTTTAACACTTCCCATGGTTCCCACAAAAGAGAACCATTAAATGAGTTTACATTTACTTTACTCTTTAAATACATTTTTAAACTTTTATCTCTTTTCACAATCCATGGTTCGTAAGATCTATTCCATGAGATCTCTTCAACGTCGAAAGAATCGATCAATTGGTCAATACATCCCTTTGCATCACCTTTCAAAAGAATAAGATTTCCATCCAATTGTTTATTTAAATAATCTAGTGATGAATGCAGCCAGACTTTACTGGCTGAACCAAGTTTTGGATCAGAGTTAATATCATCAAAAATATAGATTCCAATTATATTATCGTAATTTTTAGAAAGGTAATTTAGTGAAGGGTTGTCAGAAACTCTCAAATCAAATCTAAACCAGTGTATAGCAATTTTTTTTTTCATATGAACATTTAAATAATGATAATAGTTTATAATATTTAAATAATATTATTTTTTTTCAATGTTAAAAACCTATCTTGAGATTGTATATTTTTTTTTAGTTATTTATTTATCACTTTTTTATATAAAACTTTTTAGAAATGTTGTTAATCAAAGAAGATTAACTAAGTCGCCAATTGGGTCAAAGGACATTAAACTTGAACGAGCAATTAGGGCGCATGCTAATTTTTGTGAAACTGTTCCCATAAATTTATTTTTAAGTTTGCTACTTTATTTCAATAATCTACTATTTTTTTCAGTTCCAGCAATAATTTTGCTCTCAATTGGCAGGACAATTCACGCAAATGCAATATCTGATATAAACGAGGATCTAAAAAAAAGGGTAAAAGGAATGAAATTAACCATGGTTTCAATTAAAATACAGCTTTTTGGAGTTTTATTTTATATTAGTCAATTAATCTTTATACTTATAAAGCAATAAACTACCATAATTCTACTACAAATTTATGGCGGAGAGGAAGGGATTCGAACCCTCGATAGATGTTACCACCTATAACGGTTTAGCAAACCGTCGCCTTCAGCCACTCGGCCACCTCTCCTAAGAAAATCATGTGAGCTTATCCTTCAAGATTTTATTTACGACCTGAGGATTTGCCTTACCTTTAGACTCTTTCATAACTTGGCCAACAAAAAATCCAAAGAGCTTATCCTTACCGTTTTTATAATCCTCTACCATTTTTGGATTTTCTTGTAAAACTCTATTTATTAACCCCTCTACTTCTCCCTCATCAGAAACTTGCTCTACACCCATTTTTTCAATAAAATCTTTGGCTTCTAAATTAGACTTTAGATAAGGTTCAAATAATTCTTTAGCTTGTCTGTTAGATATTTTTCCAGAAATTATATAATCTAATAAACCAGCAATCTTTTTCGAAGTAATTTTCGATTCAGATAACTCAATGCTATTCTTCTTTAAATAAGAAAATAATTCTACACTTATCCAACTAACTACAAGTTTTGAATCACGATTTTTTACAACTTCTTCAAAAAAGTCTGAAACATATTGATCATCTGTTAATACTTCCGCATCATAATCAGTTAAACTATATTCGCTTATAAATCTGCTTTTTTTTTCATCAGGTAACTCAGGCAGTGATCTTTTTAATTCTTCAATTTTTTCTTTACTAATTATTAGAGGCGGTAGATCAGGGTCAGGAAAATATCTGTAATCATGCGATTCTTCCTTACCTCTCATTGAACGAGTTTCACCCTTATTAGGATCAAACAATCTTGTTTCTTGAATAATTTTTTTACCACTCTCAATTATTTCAACCTGTCTCCTAGCTTCGTATTCTATTGCTTTCTGGATAAATTTTATTGAATTAACGTTTTTTATTTCGCAGCGCGTTCCCATTTCAGAATCAGGTTTTCTTACAGAGACATTTACATCAGCTCTTAAATTACCTTTTTCCATATTTCCATCACAACTACCAATACATCTCAAAATCGATCTTAATTTTTTAACATATAAAGCCGCCTCCTCCGGACTTCTCAAATCAGGTTCCGAGACAATCTCCATTAAAGCACATCCAGATCGATTTAAATCAATTAATGTATTTTTAATATCTTGATCATGTATACTTTTTCCAGCATCTTGTTCTAAGTGCAACCTTGTTATACCAATCCTTTTTTCACCTTCCTTTGTTTGGATCATTAAAAAACCATTACCGACTATTGGAAATTCAAATTGTGAAATTTGGTAACCTTGGGGTAAATCTGGATAAAAATAATTCTTTCTATCAAAAATTGATTTTTCATTTATTTTAGCATTTATACTCAATCCTGTAAGAATTGCTTGATTAACGCAAAATTCGTTTATAACAGGTAATGCTCCTGGCATACCGCAATCAACTAACTCAACATGAGTATTAGGATCACCACCCCATTCTGTTGAGGCTGTTGAAAAGAGTTTTGAGTTAGATTTAATCTGGGCATGAACCTCTAATCCTAAAACTACTTCCCATTTCCCAGTATCTCCTTCAATAAAGAAACTCATTTTTACACCTTACTTAATTCTATAGCGCTTCCGGCTGCTAATACTGAAATCTCTTCAAATGGTCTTCCAATAATCTGCATGCCAATTGGGAGGTTGTTGTTATTATTTCCTGCTGATACAGATATTGCAGGGAGACCTGCCAGACTTGCAGGCACAGTCAGTACATCATTAAGGTACATTTCTAATGGATCATTTTGCTTTTCTCCAATTGGAAAAGCAACATTTGGAGTTGTTGGGGTCAGGATTAAATCACATTTTTCAAAAGCATTTTTAAAATCATTTGAAATTAACTGTCTTACTTTTAAAGCTTTTAAATAATATGCATCATAATAACCAGCAGACAAAACATATGTTCCTATAATCAATCTTCTTTTAACCTCATCACCGAAACCTGATGCTCTGGTTGTTTGATACAAATCGTCAAGATTTTCAGAGTTTTCTCTTAGACCATATCTTACTCCATCATATCGTGCTAAATTTGCTGAGGCTTCTGCAGGGGCAATGATATAATATGTTGGAAGAGCGTAATTAGTATGGGGCAAGGTTATGTCAATTAGTTCTGCACCGCAGTCTTTAAAAATATTAATACATTGATCAAACTTTTTTTTTATTTCTTCATTTAATCCCTCAATAATATACTCATTGGGTAAGCCAATTTTTTTACCTTTCAGATCAAATTTTTTATAATCACTAAAATTTGGTATTAATTTTTTTGAACTTGTAGAGTCTTTATCATCATAACTACACATAGATTGAAGCATTAATGCTGCATCGCTAACTGTTTTTGTGATAGGACCTGCCTGGTCAAGAGAAGAGGCAAATGCAACCATACCAAATCTTGAACACCTTCCGTAAGTTGGTTTGAAACCCACCAAACCACAAAATGATGCGGGTTGTCTTATGGAACCACCAGTATCTGAACCAGTAGCAGCAAAACATTGTCCGGATGCCACTGCTGCAGCTGATCCCCCAGACGAACCACCAGGCACAAGGTCTTTTTGATCATCAGAGCGGATTGGATTCAAAACGTTTCCAAAAAAACTTGTGGTGTTGGCCGAGCCCATCGCAAACTCATCCATATTTGTTTTTCCCAACATGATTGCTCCATTTTTCCATAGGTTTTGTGATACTGTTGATTCATAAAATGGAACAAAATTTTCTAGCATCTTTGAACCTGCTGTAGTTTTAACACCGTCTGTACAAAATAAGTCCTTCATACCAATTGGAATACCTTCTAGAATTCCTAAATCTGAACCTTTTTGAATCTTTTCATCTGATTCTTTTGCCATTTTTAAGGCAATATCAAAGGTATTTGTAATAAAACAATTCAACTCCTTTTTTTCTTCGATCTGTTTAATAAAGAATTCAGTCAATTCAGTCGCGGTAATTTGTTTTTGAGATAGAAGCTTTTTGGCTTCAGTAATATCTATAGCTGAAAAATCTGTCACTCAACTACCTTCGGAACAACAAAGAAACCAGCTTTTTTTTCAGGAGAATTTTTAGTTATCAAATTATTTGAAAATTTTGAGTCTGATTTATCCTCTCTCATATTCATAGACTCATTAAAAACTGAAAGCATTGGTTCAACTCCTTCAGTATCAACTTTTTTTAACTCATCCACCCATCCAAGTATATTATTGAGCTCATCAAGAAGCTTATTTTCCTCAGATTCTTTAATCTTTATTTTAGCGAGCTTTCCAACTTTTCTAACAATAGAATTATCAATAGACATAAATAATGATTTTTCTTTAATAAACTTTATGTATAAATAACACTAGGTATGTTAATTCGCAATATAAAAGAGTTTTTAGAAAAAACTAAAACTAGAAAAATCTTAGCTTTGGATATGGGGAAAAAAAAAATTGGTTTAGCTATATCCGATCCCAATCATAAAATAGTCAATCCTCTGGATGTTTTAAAAAAAGATAAAAATTACTTAGATAATCTTCTGTTGATTATAACTGACTTTAACATTGGAGGTATTTTAATTGGATTACCAATCACTAACAGTGACAAAAATAAAATGTGCCAAATGATTAGGGATGTTGGGAAAAATATTGATAAATTTTTATTAGAAAATAATAATGATATACCTATTTTTTTTTGGGATGAAAGTTATACTAGTTTTGAAGCCGAAGATATAACAAAAGATTTTTTTAAAAATTCAAAAGAACAAAATAGACATATAGATAAGTTTGCGGCAAAGTTAATACTGGATGATTTTTTTAACGAAAATTTAAATGAAAAAAAAAATTACTGAACCTCTTCATGGCATTAATGTTTTTGATCTCACACGGGTTTTAGCTGGGCCCACATCAACTCAAATACTTGGAGATCTCGGGGCAAACATAATTAAAGTTGAAAGGCCAAATTCAGGTGACGATTCAAGAAATCTTGGACCACCTTACTTAGATAGTTCTTCAAAATCTCCACAAGAAAGTTCGTATTTTCTGAGTGTAAATAGAAATAAGAATTCTGTCACAATTGATTTAACAAAACAGGAAGGACAAAAACTTGCTAAAAAAATTATAAAAAAGTGTGACGTTTTAGTAGAAAACTTTAGAGCGGGAAATTTAAAACAATATGGGCTAGATTATAAAAGTATAAAAAAAATAAATCCAAAAATAATCTACTGTTCAATTACTGGATTTGGTCAAACTGGTCCATATTCAAAAAGAGGTGGATATGATTACTTAGTCCAAGCAATGGGTGGAATAATGAGTATTACGGGGGAGCGAAAAGGACAACCTACTAAAATTGGTGTTGGTGTTTCGGATATTATTACGGGTTTGTATGCATGTATTTCGATTTTATCAGCTTTAAAATACAGAGATATTACCTCTAAAGGTCAACACATAGACATTTCTTTAATGGACTCACAAGTATCTTGGTTAAGTTATGTTGCGCAAGGTTATTTAACATCCGGAATTACTCCAAAAAGAATTGGAAATGACCATCCTTCAATTGTTCCTTATCAAACTGTTAAGGCAAAAAATGGATTAATGGTACTAGCCATAGCAAATGACAGACAATTTAAGAACTTTTGTAAATTTTCCAAATTAGATGATCTTCATAATGATCCAAAATATAAAAACAACTCACTTAGAGTAAAAAATAGAAAAAGTCTTAACAAAATAATTAATAAAATAATTAAACAAAAAAATATTGAGTATTGGGTAGACGGCTTAACGAATGTGAATGTGCCTTGCGGTCCAATAAACGATATTAGTCAAGTGTTTGACGACCCCCAAGTCAAATCCAGGAAAATGAAAATAAAGATGAAACATAAAAAATCAAAGCAATTGATTGATCTTATTGCTAATCCAATTAAATTTTCAGTGTCAAATATAAAATATAAAAAAGCTCCTCCCGTTTTAGGTGAGGATACAGAATTATTTTTAAAGAAATTTCTAAAAATTAGTGCAGAAGGTTTAAAAAAATTAAAATTGAATAAGATAATTTGAAGAAGTAGGTTGAAGATTATTTTTAAAAGTGTAGTATTCAGTTTTAATGACAGAGGACGAATTAATCAATAGCTATCCTCACAAGCATCTACTCGGCATTGAGGGGCTTCTCCCAACTTCCATTAACTTTTTACTTAAATCGTCCAATAATTATGTCGATTACCTAAATAATAAAAAAAATGGAAAATTAGATATTCTTAAAAATAAGATTTGTATCAATCTCTTTTTTGAAAATTCTACTAGAACTAGAACATCCTTCGAGCTTGCAGGAAAGAAGCTTGGAGCTGATATGTTAAACATTTCTGTAGGAACAAGTTCGATAAAAAAAGGTGAAACTTTAATAGATACAGCAATGACGTTAAATGCTATGCAACCTGACATCCTTGTTGTTAGACACCATGATGCAGGTGCGGTAAAACTTCTGTCTGAAAAAGTGAACTGTGGAGTTATTAATGCTGGAGATGGACCACACGAACACCCAACTCAAGCACTATTAGATGCATTAACAATTTTAAAAAGAAAGAAAAAAATCTCGGGGCTCAAAATAGCTATTTGCGGTGATATTATGCACAGTAGAGTTGCTAGATCTAATATTCACTTGTTAAATACTCTTGGGGCAGAAGTTAGGGTAATAGCACCAGCAACATTAATTCCAAAAGGTATAGAATCTCTGGGTGTAAACATATTTTACGATATGAAAAGTGGTTTAAAAGATGTTGATATAATTATTATGTTAAGACTACAACTTGAAAGAATGTCAGGTTCTTTTGTTCCATCCATTAGAGAATACTTTAGGTTTTATGGATTAGATAGAGAAAAGCTTAATTTTGCAAACCCTGATGCACTGATTCTTCACCCAGGTCCAATGAATAGAGGTGTAGAAATAGATTCAGAGTTAGCGGATGATATTGATAGATCAGCAATATTTGAACAAGTTCAAATGGGTGTTGCTGTGAGAATGGCATGTTTAAAAGCCATAATAGATCACAAATTGAAAGCAAATGATTAAAAAAGATAATCCTTTCAATAGTGATAAAAAAATATCAAAAAAATATTTACTTAAAAATGGCTCAATAATAGACGTAATTAAAAACAGAATTATTAAAGAAGATTTATACATTAAAAATAAAGTTGTTGAAAAAATTGGAAAAAACCTCTCAAAAATCGTTGATGAAGATACTGAAATAATTGATTGCAAAAATCTTTTCATATCACCTGGATTAATTGATATGAGAGTTAATATTTCTGAACCTGGTCACGAACATAAGGAAACAATAAAAAGCGCATCTATGTCTGCGGCTAGCGGTGGAATTACTTCTTTGATATGTATGCCTAATACAATACCTCCAATAGATCAACCAGCAATAATCCATAGCATTCAGAGAAAGGCTCGCGAAGTTGCGTTAAGTAAAGTTTTTTGTACCGGTTGCATTACAAGAAACTTTAAAGGCGAAGAAATTTGTGAGTTGCATCTAATGAAGCAATCTGGTGCTGTAGGTTTTACTGATGGAATAAAGTCAATAGAAAATACTAGGGTAATGAGAAGAGCATTGAATTATGCAAAATCTTTTGACGGACTAATTATTCAACATGCAGAGGAACACAATCTTAGTGCTAATGGTGTTGTTAATGAATCTGAGACAGCAACTAGAATGGGTTTAAAGGGAATCCCTAGCTATGCAGAACCTATGATAGTAGAGAGAGACTTATGGTTAGTGAAAGAAACTAAATGTAGATATCATGTAAACCATATTTCAACAAAGGAAACAGTTGAAATAATAAGAAAAGCAAAAAAACTTGGTTTACCAGTTACCTGTGATACTTCTCCGCCATACTTCACACTCAACGAATTAAGCCTTGAAGATTACAGAACATTTTCAAAATTAAACCCTCCACTGAGAGGTGAAGAAGATAGATTATCAATAATTGAAGGTATATGCGATGGAACTATTGATGCCATTTCATCTGATCACACACCGCAAGACCAAGATGCAAAGAGATTACCGTTTAATCAAGCAGAATTCGGTGGAGTTGGTTTGGAAACATTGTTATCACTTTCTTTAAATCTTGTAAAAAATAAGTATATTAGCGTTGAAAAATTATTGAAACTTCTAACGGTAAATCCAGCAAAAATTTTAAATCTAGATTATGGGATAATAAATGAAAAATCAGAGGCAGATATATCAGTATTTGATTTATCTAAACCCTGGAAAATTAATCCAGAATCATTTTTTGGAAAGTCAAAAAATACACCTTTCGACGGAATGCTTGTTGAAGGAAAAAACATAATGACATTTGTAAGGGGTAGACTTGTTTACAGATTATAATTCTTTTTTTATTTTAATTATTTGTTATTTTATTGGCTCAATTCCATTTGGACTTCTAATATCTAAAATAACAAAAAAAAATGATCCAAGACATTTTGGATCGAAAAATATTGGTGCAACCAATATGTTAAGAATCGGTGGATGGAAAATTGGATTTATTACTTTAGTATTTGATATCACAAAAGGGTTTATTCCAATAAAATTGCTTTTAATTTTTAATCAACAAGAGATTATAGTTTTTGCAATTTTCGGAGTGATTTTTGGGCATCTATATCCTGTATGGCTGAAGTTTAGGGGTGGAAAAGGAGTTGCAGCGCTTATAGGAATTCTTCTAGGTTATGATCTTTTTTTATTTTTTTGTTTTTCAATAACATGGATATTAGTCTCAATATTATTTAAATACTCATCTTTATCTGCTTTAACGGCTTTACTTATAAATATTATTTTAGTCATAGGTTTTTACGAACAAAAAATTGTATTCGTAATTATAACTCTTCTCATAACATATAAACACAAAGAGAACATTCAAAGACTATTTAAAGGTGAAGAATCAAAAATAAATTTGAAAAAAAAAAATTAAATTTTGACATTTGTTTTTTAAAAATATAGGTATTTTCATTATGAAATTACTTGTTGTAGAATCACCTGCAAAAGCCAATACTATTAAAGCCTACTTAGATAATAATTTTGAAGTTGTGGCAAGCATTGGTCATTTTAGGGATTTGCCAAGAAGTGGCATTGGCATAGAAGAAGAAAATGATTTTTTTGTAAGCAAGTGGGAAATTGATAAAAAAAAAGTTGATCCCATTTTAAAATCTATAAAAAAATCAGATGAAATTTTTTTGGCGCTAGATCCTGATAGAGAAGGAGAGCTAATAGCTTGGCATTTGGTTGAGGTATGCAAAGAAAAAAAAATTTTTGATGGTAAACAATTTAAACGTATAGAATTTTCTGCTGTAAGAAAAGAAGATATTTTAAATGCTATTAAAAACCCAAGAACAATAAATCAAAATTTGGTTAATGCTGCAATCACGAGAAGGTTTTTAGATAGATTTTTTGGCTACAAAATTTCTCCAATTACAAAAAGAAGAACAATTTTTGGTTCCTCTGCTGGAAGGGTTCAATCACCAACTTTAAAAATCTTATGCGAAAAGGAAAGAGAAATCGATATTTTCAAACCGCAAGAGTATTGGGATTTTGATATTGTACTAGAAGATATAAAAAAAAATAAAATTAAATGTTCAATTGTTACAAATGAAGAAAAAAGGTTTGACAAACTTTCCATAAACAATAAAAAAATCGCCGAAAATCTAAAAAATAAAATTTCTAATCAAAACTTTTTTGTGGAAAATATTAATAAAAGAGAAAAAAAAAGGAATCCTTATTCTCCATTTTCAAATTCTCTACTTCTCCAAGACGCTTCCTCAAAACTAGGATTTAGCCCCAAACAAACAAATGCAATTGCACAAGAATTAAAAGATGGGATTGGATCAATGGGTGCGCTAATTACGTATCATAGAACGGACTCAAATAAAATGAAAAGTAGTGAAATAAGAAAACTAAGAAAATTTATAAATAAAAATTTTGGAGAAGAATTTATTTCAAAAAAAGAAATTGTATATAAAGAAAAATCTAAATTTGTTCAACAAGGTCATGAAGCAGTAACACCAACTAGTTTTGAAAAAAGACCAGATCAGATAAAAAAATATTTAAGTGACAATCAATATAAACTTTACGATTTGATATGGAAAAGAACAATAGCATCTCAAATGCAACCTAGTATAAACTTAGAAACTACATATTATATAAAAGGTGATGAAGTATTATTAAAGGCCAATGGATCTATTGAAAAGTTTAAAGGCTTTAAATCTGTTTATAACTATCAAGATAGGAATGATGATCAACAAACACTCCCAGAATTGAATTTAAAAGATAAATTAAATCAATCAAAGATTGAAATTAAACAAAATTTTACAAAACCACCAAATAGATATTCAGAGGCCGGACTGATTAAAAAATTAGAAGAACTCGGTATAGGAAGACCATCAACTTATGTTTCGATATTCACAAAACTGGAAGACAGAAAATATGTTCAAATTAAAAATAAAGCATTAATACCAACATCCAGTGGAAAAATTTTATCAAAATTTCTTGATGGATTTTTTAATCAGTTTGTAGACTATGCATTTACAGCAGGGCTTGAAGAACAATTAGATAAAATTACTGAATCTAAATTACAGTGGAAAGATATTTTAAGAGATTTCCTAAATATTCTTAATAAAACTCTTAAAGAGGTTGAGGATAAGAGCATCACAGAAGTAATTAATAAAGTTAACGAATATTCTCCAGAAATTCTTAAAGAAAAAAAATGTCCAAAATGTTCAGATGGAGAACTTACAATTAAATTTGCATTCAGTGGGCCTTTTATTGGGTGTACAAAATATCAAAAAGATGGTAATGGATGCAAATACAGTCATGCTATTGGTGATGATGAAGATAATAAAGAATTATCAGGAGAAGGTAAAAATATTGGTATTCATCCAGTCACAAATAAAGATATTTATTTAAAGGTAGGAAGATACGGAAGGTATTTAGAAACTGAAACACTTGAAGGTAAAACTAAACGCTCAAGTATTCCAAAAAATGTTTCAAATGATGAACTAAACCTGGAAAAATCAATTGATTTTTTAACTCTACCCAGAACTGTGGGCACACACCCAGAAACTAAAAAGGAAATTATTGCATCGATAGGTCCATATGGTCCATATTTGAAACATGATAATAAATTTATTTCTTTAAAGGAAGATGATGTTACTGAGGTTGGTATAAATAGAGCTGTTGAACTTATTGATAAAAAGATTTCGGAGACAAAAGAAGAACTAATAGGTGTTCATCCGGAAACAAAAAATAAAATAATAAAGAAAAAAGGTATTAAGGGACGATCGGATTATATATCGCACAATAAAAAAAATTATCCTTTACCCAAAGGATTTGAAGGTAAAACTATATCAGTTGAGGATGCAATAAAAATCATAAATGAAAAAAAAAGTACTAAAAAAAAGAGAAATTAATTTACTTAATATTATTGAAGAAGAAATAAAACAAAATTCAATAAGACAGGGGTTTTCAAAAAATCTTATTAAGTACACAAAAAAAATAATAAAAAAAAAAACTAACGAACATAAGGATTTCACAGATATACCTTTTGTGACAATTGATGGCGAAGATAGTAAAGATTTTGATGATGCCGTATGGGCAAATTATGAAAAAGAAAAAACAAAAATAATGATAGCAATATCAGATGTAAGTCATTTTGTGTCAGAAAACGATCCTTTAGACTTGGAGGCAAAAAAAAGAGGGAACTCTTTCTATTTTCCTGACAGAGTTATACCTATGTTTCCATCTGAGATTTCGAATGATATTTGCTCATTGGTTCCTAAAAAAAAAAGAAAATGTATTATAATAGAGGTTAATTTTCAAAACGACAATTTTAAAGATTTTAAAATCCACAGAGCGATTATTAGATCAGTCGCTAGACTTACTTATAAAGAAGTAGAAGAAATTTACACAACAAAAAGTATCAGAAATAAACATTTTAATTTGATCTCAAATTTATATGAGACATATTTTATGTTAAAAAAAAAGGCAGAGGAGAGAGGAAAAATCTTTTTTTTTTCTGAGGAATATAAAATTATTTTAACTTCGAACGAAGATTTTGATTTAAAAAAAAAAGTTAGTTATCAATCTTATAAATTGATAGAGGAGTTTATGGTTCTTGCAAACTCTGTAATTGGTAATTTTCTAAAAACAAATAAAATTACATCATTATTTAGAAATCATGAAAAGCCATCTAAGGAAAAGATATTTAATTTGAAGAAAATTATTAACGAAAATAATATTGATTTTTCAAGTAATTTTCAAAATCAAAAAGATTTTAATGATCTTTTAAAAAAAATAAAAAAAAAAAAAAATCTTTTTTTTTTTAATGAAATATTACTTAAATCACAATCCAAAGCATATTATAACGAAAAAAATAAAGGTCATTTTGGTTTGTCCATAAATGATTATGTTCACTTTACCTCACCTATAAGAAGATACTCAGATCTTGTTGTTCATCGAAATTTAATAGGTGCTTATTTTAGTAACCAAAAAAAAAAAAAATTGATGATCTCAGATCACCTTAACCTTCAAGAAAAAAAGGCTGATTATATGGAAAGGAGAATTATGGAAAGAGCATGTAGTATATATTTAAGAAAAAAAACTAGATATGAGTTTTATGGTTTTGTTGATGCTGTGGAGAGTTTTGGAATTTTTATAAAAGCGATTGATTATCCATTTTCTGGTTTGGCTAGATTAAAAAGTTTTAATTTTAAATCAAAAGTAAAATCTGGTGATAATATTTTCAAAGTTGGTCAAATTGTAAAATTTAAAATTAAAAGAAACAATATTCATAATGGCAAAATACTCCTTGAAAAGATAAAACTTGTTGAAAAAAATGAAAAATTCTAAATTCAATCAATTAAAAAGAGGTTTTTCAAAAAAATGTCCCAACTGTGGAAAATCTCCAATTTTTCTAAGTTATATAAAGACTTTTGAAAATTGTAGTACATGTGGTTTAAAGTTTTCCAATTATAAATCGGATGATGGTCCAGCATATTGTACAATTTTTCTTGTTGGACATTTATTAATTCCATTAATTCTAATTGTTGAAAAAAATTTCAGTCCTTCAATTATTTTTCAAATGATATTTTGGCCTATTTTAACAGTAGTTGCTTCTCTCTGGCTTCTACCTAAAGTCAAGGGTGCTTTTATTGCAGTACAAATTTTTTTAAATGATAAAAAAAGTTAGACTTGACAGTCTTTTGATATTTATTATAACAAAATAATGGCTAAATCTAACACAATTCAAATTAAACTTGTCAGTTCAGCTAACACAGGTTTTTTTTATGTCAAAAATAAAAATCCTAAATCCAAGTCTGAAAAACTCGAGCTTAAAAAATATGACCCAAAGGTAAGAAAGCACGTAGTTTTTAAAGAGCAAAAAATTAAGTAAGCTTTTTCTTTTTATCAGGCTTTAAATTTATACCCAATTCATCAAGAGAGTTCTCAGAAACAAAGTTTGGGGATCTCATCATCAAATCCTCTGCTTGTTGATTCATCGGGAAAGCAACTACCTCTCTTAGATTTTCCTCTTCCGCTATTAACATTATAATTCTATCTATACCTGGCGCCGAGCCACCATGAGGTGGTGCCCCAAACTTAAAAGCTTCAGATAAGGAACCAAACCGTTCTCTTAAATCATCTTTAGAATAACCTGCAATCTCAAATGCTTTAATCATTATATCCAACTTATGGTTTCTTATAGCACCCGACGACAATTCTACACCATTACATACTATGTCAAATTGCCATGCTAAAATCTCTAGTGGATCTTTGTTAACCAAAGAGTCCATACCTCCTTGAGGCATTGAGAAGGGGTTATGACTAAAATCTATTTTTTTAGTTTGTGGATCTAATTCAAACATTGGAAAATCAACAATCCAACAAAATTTGAATATATTTTTTTCTAAAAGATCTAACTCATTACACAGTTTTGTTCTTGCAATTGATGCAAATTTAGAAGCATTATTTTCTTCATCACAAATGAAGAAGATTGAATCTCCATTTTCTAAGTCTAACAAATCCTTAAGGGTTTTCAAATTGTCTTCTTTCAAATTATTTGCAATCGGTCCCTTGAACTCATTATTTTCAAAAATTATGTAGCCCAAACCTTTCTGTCCTTCATCTCTAGCCCAGTTGTTTAACTTGTCAAACCAGCCTCTAGGCTTCGTGCTTGAACCCTGGGTTTTAATTGCTTTTACAACAAAGCCCTTCTCAATATTTTCTTCAAAAATTTTAAAACCTGATTTTGTAAAACATTTTGTTGCGTCAATTATAATTAAAGGGTTCCTTAAATCAGGCTTATCTGTTCCATACAAACTAATTGAATCTTTATATTTAATAATCTTAAAAGGTGGTTTTGATACTAAACTTTTTGAATTTTCTGAGAAAATTTCAAATAAAACAGGTTCAATTGTTTGGAAAATATCATTTTGTTCAACAAAAGCCATTTCAAAATCTAGCTGATAAAACTCTCCAGGTGATCTATCAGCTCTAGCATCTTCATCACGGAAACAGGGAGCTATTTGAAAATATTTATCGAAGTTAGCTATCATCAATAATTGTTTAAAAATTTGAGGTGCTTGAGGTAGGGCATAAAACTTTCCTTTGTGTAACCTACTCGGAACTAAATAATCTCTTGCTCCTTCAGGAGAAGATGCTGTAAGTATAGGGGTTTGGATTTCAAGAAAACCTCTATTTATCATTTTTTGTCTTATACTGTTAATTATCTTTGATCTAAGAATTATATTTTTATGATTTTTTTCTCTTCTTAAATCAAGATATCTGTATTTAAGTCTCAAATCTTCTGGAGAATCGTCGTGAACTGCAACCTGAAATGGTATTTGATCAGATTCACTTAATATTTCGATATTCGCAGACAAAACTTCAATCTCACCAGTTGGTAAACTTTTGTTAATAGTATCATCTGATCTTCTTATGACCTTACCCGAGATTTTAATTACGCTTTCGAGTTTGAGAGTTTCTAAAATTTTAAATTTTGAATTATCAGAATTTACAACACATTGAGTTATTCCATATTCATCTCTTAAATCAATAAACAAGAGACCACCATGGTCTCTTTTTTTATTCACCCAACCAGAAATATATACATCTTTATCAATATGGTTTACATTTAATTCACCGCAATTATGAGACCTGTATAAATTCATGACATTGATGTTAAATTATTTTAATGATACTTATTAAAAGTGCTAGTTTATAATTATGATCAATTAAAACAATTCTTTTTAAAAAGTCAAAAGGATAAAATAATAGGAATAGATACAGAGTTTTACAGAGTTAGTACTTATTATCCAAAATTGTGCTTAATACAATTATCTAATAAGAATAGTGCAATCATCATAGATCCATTAAGCAAAAAAATCGACTTTTCTCTGGTAAAAAAAATATTTTTTAATAAAGATATCTTAAAAGTTTTTCATGCTGCATATCAAGATATTGAAATTTTATTTAATTTATTTGGAAAAATTCCAGAAAATATAATTGATATTCAGCTTTGTCTGTCAGAAATTGGATTTTCAGAATCTCTTGGTTATGCTGACGCTTGCAAAAATTTATTGAATATTAAAGTTGATAAAACAAATCAATTTATTGATTGGAGAAAACGACCATTAGAAAAAGAAAAAATTTTGTATGCAATTAATGATGTAAAATATTTGCCCAAATTATTTTTAAAAATTTCAGAAAAAATTAATATCACAGAAAATATTAATATAATGAGAAGTCATAAAAAACTTCTTGATGAAGAAATTTACAAAAAAAAGCCAAAAAATGCTTGGAAAAAATTAAAAATTAATGAAATAAAAAATTATGAAATCAACAAATTAAAACAAGTTTGTTTTATTAGGGAAGAATTAGCAAAAGAAAAAGACAAACCTGTAAAAAAAATTATGACTGACCAAAATGTTAAATTACTTTGTAAAAAAAAGGTAGATACAAAAGATAAAAAGTTAATTTTAGAAAGCGTTGAATTTTATTCTTTTAAAAAAGAATTAACAAAAATTTTAATCAATTAATTTTTTTAGGAATTTATAATTTATTTTAGCATGTGATTCAAGTGATTGCTTATCAATTTTTTTTGCTACTTCTAACGCTTTTTCGTAGGAACGTTCAATACGTAATATTATATAATCTAGACTTTTTTTATTAATTGAAATTGATCTTTCATTCAAGTATTTTTTAATTATTCTAGACAAAAGTTCGTTATCTGGTTGAAAAACTTCTATCACTAAAGAGCTTGATAATCGCGACAATAGGTCGGCAATTTGAGTGCACAAAAATTTAGGAGGGATTTTTGAGGTTATTAATATAAATGAATCTTTTACAGAAAGTGTAATATTTATAAGATTTAGTATTTTTTCGTCATATCCTTTTTTTATAAAATATTCAATATCATCAATAATCCAGTTTTGGTTTTTTATATCTTCGATGTCTATGTTATTTTTTATAAATCCGTTTAATTTAATGTCATCCAAAAGAATTGCTTTAGATTTTTTTTTCCAAAGACTACTAATCAACGTTTTTCCACATTTATCTGGACCGTAAATGTAAATTAACTGAGAGTTCCAATTGGGCCACTTTTGGACCATATTAAATGCAATTTCATTCTTTGGCGAAATAAAAAAATCTCTATTTTGTGAAAATTTAAAATTAAGAATATTCTGCTTCATTAATAATAGTTTATTATAAAGATATTTTCATCATTACTTTTTGTTAATTTTAAATTTTTCGATTCCAAAGCTAAATTTAATCTTTCAACACTGAAGCTACTAAAACTATTATAAATTACGTAGTCTTTATTAATTTCTTTAATATTCAAATCATTTTCATTTAAAATATTTTTTAAAGTTTTTTCAATATACAATACTTTCTTGAGATCATCAGTTTTTATGAGAATATCAAACTCAAATTTGTTATCTGTCGTAATTTCAAAATCATCAATTTTATTTTTCCACCAATTCTCCAATTCTGTCACAACTTCTTTTGCGATTAGTTCTACACGCGAATAATCAGAATTATCATAAGTTATTTCATTTTTTAATAAATCTATTTCTTTAAAAGAAGAATTAAAAAATAATTTAGCAACAAAATTTAATTTAAATTTATTATTGTCACCATCAAAATCTTCTTTAAGGTAGAGAATTAAAGCTTTTTTTTTTTTATAAAAATCCAAAAATTGTTGAATTTTAGAATAATTCTCTCCAACCAAATCCACTGGTGTAATTTTAAATTTATTTAAGTGACTTTTTTCGGGGAAAAATAGTTTTAATAAACTTTGCTCATCATATTCTTGGATGAGACTGTCATACCAAAAATTATCTTTCTCCCATAAATAGAAGGTATGAAATTTATTAAAAAGAGGAAAAACGAGATACTCCTCAGAGATCAAAACATTAATTATAATGTTATTATTTAAAAAAAAATCTTTTACTTTTTTCTTGTTAAAATTTACCGATATATTAGCAAAATATTTAACGTCGTTAATCTTCTCAGATTGAATCTGATAATCTTTTACTAAATTTGAGACTTCAATATCTTGAAGTTGTTCAAATTGTAAAATATCACTAGGATCTAAAATCTTTCTAGATAAAATATTAAATGCATTTTGAAATGATATTTCTTTAGCATTCTCTCTGAGTTCCAATACATTTCCATTGTTTTCAAGATATATTTCGTTATCTTCTATAAGATAAATATTATCACTAGCAAAAGAATTTGCAGTATTAGTAAAAATAGTGAATATGATAATTATAAATTTAAACAAGGTATTATTTTATTTTATTAACACTAAAAGTTTATATCATTAATTTTTAAAAAACATCAAACAAAATGGAGACGAATTATTTCAACTTATAAATCATCAGGCGTAGATACAAAAAAAACTTCCCTTTTAGTAAAAAAATTAGAGTCAATTACAAGAAAAAATACAAGGAAAGAAATTATTAAAAATCCAGGTGGCTTTTCATCAATGTTTGATTTAAAAAAATTAAATTATATTGACCCAATTCTATTAAGTTGCACAGATGGTGTGGGTACAAAACTTAAACTTGCAATTGATCAAAAAGATCTAAATTTTCTCGGTTTTGATTTAGTAGCTATGTGTGTAAATGATCTTCTTGCTAACGGAGGAGAACCACTTTTTTTTTTGGACTACATTGCTTCCTCAAAAATTAAAAAAAATCAATTCTTACAATTAATTACCAGCATTAATTTAGCTTGCAAAGAAGCTGGTTGCTCTCTTGTAGGTGGAGAAACCGCTGAAATGCCAGGGTTATATAGAAAAGATGAATTTGATTTAGCCGGTTTCTCAGTGGGTGTCGTCGAAAGAAAAAATATTTTAAAAAAAGAAAATGTTAAAGAAAATTCTATTCTTATAGGGCTAGAATCCAATGGTTTTCACTCTAACGGTTACTCCTTAATCAGAAAAATTATAAAAGAAAAAAAAGTTTCATTAAAAACTAAAACACCTTATAAATCCTCAAAACATAATTTGGGTGAAGATTTGATCGAGCCAACAAAAATATACGTAAGATATGTTTTACCTCTAATAAAAAAGAAAAAAATTTCAGCTATTGCACATATTACAGGAGGAGGGATTTTTGAAAATTTAGAAAGAATTGTACCTAAAAATTTTTTTGCTGAGATTAATACTGAAAGATTTTCTATTCCTGAAAAATTTTTGTGGTTAAAAGAAGTTGGACAAATTAATTCAATCGAAATGCTTAAAACTTTTAATTGTGGAATTGGATTAATCTTAGCTATAGATACAAATGAATCAAAAAAAATCATGGATTTTTTTAAAAAAAAAGGTATCAATTCGTATATCATTGGTAAAATTTCAAAAAAGAAAAAGAAACAACAAACAGTTTTCATAAAAAAATTTGGACAATGGGACTTAATTTAGGAATTTTAATATCAGGAAGAGGTTCTAATATGCTAAATTTAGTTAACGCCTCTCAAAGAGGACTTATCAACTCTAAGATAAAAATTGTTATTTCAAATAATAAAAACTCTAATGGAATTGATAAAGCTAAAAGAAAAAATATCAAAACAAAAATCATAAACCAAAAAGAGTACGAATCAAAAAAAGATTTTGAAAATGCTCTTTCGAATACTCTAAAAAATGAAGACGTAGAACTTGTGTGTTTAGCAGGTTTCATGAGTATACTAAGTAAAAATTTTTTAAAGGATTGGAACAAAAAGGTAATAAATATTCATCCATCCTTACTTCCCAGTTTTAGAGGGAAAAATGCTGTAAAACAGGCTTTAGAAAATAAGGTAAAAACTGCAGGTTGTTCAGTTCATTTTGTTGACGAAGGTATAGATACTGGAGAAATAATTAGTCAGGAAAGAGTACCAGTTTTGAGTAATGATAATGAAGAAACTCTGGGAAAAAAGATATTGAAAAAAGAGCATGGGTTGTATATAAAAGTCATAAAAGAATTCGAAAGGAAATGTTTTAATGGAAAAACATAACTCAAAATCTCACGAAAATTTTTTCGCTAGGTTTATCAAGTTCACTATTTGGTCATGTGTGATAGTAACAGTACTTTTAGCAGTTTTATGGTTTTTTTTGATAAGGTAGGTTAGGATTTATATACTTCTCTTTCAGCAAAGAAAAAATTTATTTCTATTTCAGCATTTTCACTACTATCAGACCCATGCACAGAGTTTTCTTCAACGCTTAACCCGTATAGCTTCCTAATTGTGTTATCATCTGCATTAGCAGGGTTAGTTGCGCCCATCAATTTTCTGTATCTAGATACAACATCTTTACCCATTAAAACTTGAACAACTATTGGATAAGAGATCATGTATTCGCATAAATCATTGAAAAAAGCTCTATCTTTGTGAACTCCGTAAAATCTTTTTGCATCATCAATGGAAAGATGAATCATTTTTTGAGCGACTATTTTCATGTCATTCTTTTCTATCAATGAATTTATTTCTCCTGTTATGTTTCTTTTAACTGCATCTGGTTTAATTATTGATAATGTGAGATCCATATTTGACTCCTTTTTTAATTAACTAATTTCCATTTAAAATTACCGTACTCATAAAAAATTTTGTATTTTATTTCATATTTAGTTAATTTTTCTTTGAGATTTTTTAAAATATCTTTTGTTAGAGTTGTATCTGAGAACAACATGAATCTACTAAAAAATTTAAATTTTGTTATTTTTACTTTTGGAGCAACTATTAATTTTTTAAATTTTCCAAAACTTCTCATCTTCTCATAAGACCCTTTAAACAAAACTAGATTATCTAACTCGCTCATATTCTCATCAAAAATTTTATGTGGTACAAAGTTATCCCTATCCTTAACCCATAAATATTTATCAACTTCAGTTAAATCTGAGTCACTTTCTAAATTAATTAAACAATTTTCACACTCCTCTAGAATCTTATTACACAATCTCAATAAAATTTCTTTAAAATCTGATTTGATGAAATACAAAAAAACCTCTGGTTTTGTTTGAAATTTATCTTTCATAATAATTTTTTATAAATTCATCTAATAGTCTCACACCAAAACCTGTTCCGCCAGGGCGAGCAAAACTTGTGCCTTTTTTTGACCACGTTACTCCAGCTATGTCTAGATGCGCCCAGCTAGTGTCTCCAACAAACCTTTTTAGAAATTGAGCAGCAGTGATACTACCTGCCCCTCTTGTACCAGTGATGTTTTTCATGTCAGCAACTGAACAGTTTAAAAGTTTATCAAAATCTTCATCTATTGGGAGTCTCCAAAGTAGTTCCTTTGTTTTTTTTGATGATTCATATAACTTTTCAGCTAGATCATCATCGTTAGAAAATAATCCGCCATATCTGTCACCTAGAGCAACAATGATTGCACCAGTTAAAGTTGCTAAATCAATCATAAATCTCGGGTTAAATTTTTCTTTTATGTACCATAACACGTCTGCAAGTACCAACCTACCCTCGGCATCAGTATTTAAAACTTCGATTGTCTGACCAGAAAGAGATTTTACAATGTCGCCAGGGCGTTGCGCGTTCCCGTCAGGCATATTTTCAACCAAACCTACTGCTCCTACAACATTTACCTTAGCCTTTCTCAGACCAAGTGTATACATTAAACCAGCAACAACACCTGCACCTCCCATATCCCATTTCATATCTTCCATGCCTCCGGAAGGTTTAATTGAAATTCCACCGGTATCAAAAGTTACGCCTTTTCCGATGAAAGCGAGAGGTTGAGTCTTAGATGCTTTATCACCGGTCCATTTAAAAATCATCACTCTTGCTGGCCTTACGGACCCTTGAGCCACGCCCAGTAGGGCGTTCATGCCAATTGCTTTTAATTTTTTTTCGTCAAAAACTTCGATTTTCACACCTACTTTTTTTAACTTGTTGCAATAATCAACAAATTTCTCTGGATAAAGTACATTTGCTGGCTCTGAAACAAGGTCTCTAGTAAGGAAAACACCCTCTAATGAATTAATTTTATTTTCTAAATTTTTTTTTTGTGAAGGATTTACTTTATTAGCTATTTTTAAACTAGAGATTTTATGATCTTTGTTTGATATAGTCTTATATTTTTCAAATCTGTAATCTTTTAAAGAAAAACCGCAAACTATGTCATTAATATAGTCGTCTAGTTCGAAGTCTTTATCTTCACATAAAAAAATTAAAACATTATCGATTTTTTGTTTCTCAAGATATGAAAACAATTGACCTGAAAAATGAAGTTTTGAAGATGTGTCAATTTTTACTTTACATTTTGCTATCGTAAAGTAAGAAACTTTATTTTGGTTTCGGTAAGATAGTGTTTTAAATGTAGAAGAAGAATTTTTTTTATCTTTGATATAATACTGAAAAACATTTGTCATATCTTTATTAAAATGACTTAATGAGAAGGTAGTTTTTTGAATTTTTTCCGAAACAATTAACACTGGATGGTCTGTTTCTGATATTTTATTTGTAAAACTTATTTTCATTTTGGTTTTTATTTGTAGTAATATTTATAGTAAGTAATGTATATTTATATTGTTTTTTTTTAAAATACAATGAATTTAGTTGATAAGTATATTTTTAAGCAACTTTTAAACAATTCTCTTTTGATACTAGTGCTTATCACTTCGGTTTTTTGTCTTGGTAAAAGTGTCCAACTTATCGAATTAATGGTGAGCAGAGGTTTACCAGCCTCAGTATTTTTTAAGTTGATTTTTAATTCTCTTCCACAAATCATCCCTACTCTATTACCTATAATTACAAGTCTTTCTATATTTTTTGTATATTCTAGAATGCAAACAGATAGAGAAATGGTTATCCTACAATCATCCGGTTTCTCAAACGTTGAATTGGTAAAACCTGTCTTTCTTTTTGGAACAATCTTAACTATACTAAGTTTTTTTTTTACAATTTACCAAGCTCCACTTTCTAATAAAAATTTTAAGATACTTTTGTACACTATTAAAAACGACTATTCTTCTACACTTCTTCAAGAGGGAATGTTTAATACAATTGGCAAAGATTTTACAATTTTTATAAAACAGAATAATAAAGATGGCCTCCATAATATTTTTATACATGATACTCGCGACGCAAATAAGCCTACAACACTTATTGCAAAAAAAGGAAAAATTATAAATACTGATTTGGCAACAAAAATTTTTTTAAGACAAGGTTCACAACAGTTTCAGTCCAAAGACAAAAAATTATCAATTCTTTACTTTGATGAATATTTACTCAACATTAATCAAGAAAGTAATGATAATTTCCTAACTAGGTGGAAGTCACCCTCTGAACGCACACTAGATGAATTAATGTTTCCTGATAAAAACTCTCTAGACGACATTAAAAACCTTCAAGCATTTAAAGCCGAAATAACATTAAGATTTGCAATGCCCATTAATGTGTTATCATTCAGTGTGTTCCTCTTAGGTTTTATTTTAAATCTAAAATTCGATAGAGTTGAAAATATTTCAAGAACAGTAAAAATTCTCTCATTGATAGTTTTTTTGCAAATTTTATCAATTTTTTCATCAAATCTTTCAATTAAATTTGAAAATATGCATTATGTAAACTTCTTTCCTTCAGTTTTCTCAATAATTTTTTCAATTTTTTTTCTATCAAAATCCAGGAAACTTATTTATGATTAAAAATCCAATTATTCTAAGATATCTCATAAAAGAAAATATTTATTCATTTCTACTCATTTTCTCATTTTCTTGTTTGTTATTTATTTCAATTGATCTTATTGAGTTGATTAGAAGAAGTTCTAGTAAAGAAATAGATTTTTTAATTTTATTAAAAATGGCAATTTTTCACATTCCAACTTTGTTTCCTCTAATTCTTCCAACAGTTTTTCTTTTAAGTTCTATGCACACTTATATGAAACTCAATAAAAATAACGAGCTTACAGTTTTAAGAGCATCAGGTTTTTCAATATGGTCACTTATTTTTCCGTCAATTTTTAACGTGGTTATTATAAGCTTTTTATATTTACTAGTTTTTAATCCAATTTTTGCTTTTATGAGTATAAAATTTAAAAACTATGAAAGTATTTTTTTTAAGGGTAACGCTGGTTTGTTTGCAATTTCTGAGACCGGTCTCTGGCTTAGAGAAAAAAATGATAATTTTGAGTATGTAATTAATTCTCAGCATTATTCTTTTGAAAATAAAACATTAAAAAATGTAAAAATTTTTAAATTTGATTTAAATAACGAATTTCTAGAAAGAATTGATGTTGAAAATGTTAAAATGGAAAATGACCAACTTTGGCAACTTGAGAATGGTTTTAGGTTAAAAATCAATGAAAATCCTGAATCATTTCAAAAAACATACTTAGAAATAAATTTAGATGCTAACAAAATTGAAAAAAACTTTAGACCTCCTGAAACCATCAGTTTTTGGAGTCTTAATGACTACATAAAAAATCTTGAAAATTCTGGATTTTCTGTAAAAAAACATGAAGTATATAAAAATTATTTATATTCCTATCCACTTATTCTTATTTCGATGGTTCTCTTAGGTTGTATTTTATCGATTAAAAAGGACAGAATAAAAAAAAACTTGGTTAAAATAATATACGGAATAATTATAGGAGTTATCTTTCATTTTCTTTCTGATATTGTCAAAACTTTTGGACAAACAGGAGCACTAAATATTTTTCTTTCGGTCTGGTCAATTCCAATTATTTTTAACTTAGTTTTAATTAGTACATTGATTCATCTTGAAGATGGTTAAATTTTTCATCATATTTTTAATTCTTGTAAATTTTTCTTCCTTTTCAAATGATAAAATCGAAATAAATGCTGATCAGTTTACTTATGACAAAGACAATACAAGAATCTACGCTACTGGAAATGTTGAGATATTAGATTCTGAATTTAAGCTATTTGCTGAAAAGGTTTTTGTGAATAATTCTTCAAGAGTGATTTCTGCGAGGGAAAATGTTAAAGTTTTTAATATTGATGGAACAATACTTAAAGCAGAAAAAATTGTTGCAGATCAAAATCTAAATAATGCATTAATTTTAAATAATTACTTATATATTCCTGGTAAAAAATTTAATGAAGAAGAAAATTTTCTAAGAATTGCAGCTAAAAAAGTAGAAAGGAGGAACAAAACTTGGGAAAAAATGGAGTTTGGAAAATTTACTGCCTGTAGATTATGCTATAATGAAGAAAAGAAAAAATTCGATCCGCCACTTATTCAATTAAAGGCAAAGAAAATAATTCATGACAAAAAAGAATTAGATGTAAAGTACTATGATGCTTTTTTTGATTTCAAAGGTAAAAGTATTTTTTATCTTCCTTATTTCTCTCATCCCTCACCATTAGTAAAAAGAAAATCTGGTTTTTTAGCTCCAAGTTTTTTTCAAACACACTTTTTTGGTTTTGGAAGTAATGTTCCTTATTATTATTCAATAAATGATTATCATGATATTACAATAACACCTAAGTTCTCACAAAAAAAAAATCCTGCCTTATTCTTTGAACACAGAAAAAATTTTTTTAATGGAGAGCTAAAGACTGAGTTTAGTGCAACTATTGAAAACCAAGAAGTGAATGAATTGAAAGAAAATAAAAAAAGAGGCCACATTAAGACGGTTGGCTCTTTTGACTTATCGTCAAACTCTTATCTTGATTTTAAAATTCACAAAACAACTGATAGAAATTATCTTAATACATACAAATATAACTATAAAGATACCTTAGAATCAAATATTAAAATTGAGAGTTTAAGATCAAATAATTTCTATAGCTTTCAATCTTATTTGTTCCAGGATTTAAGACAACAATTTGACAGAAAGGAAACACCTAAAGTATTACCAAGAATTTTAATTGAGTTAAATTCTGATTCTAAAAATAATAGCTTTAATTACAACACAAATATTGAATTCTCAAATATTATAAGAACCAATGGAAATGAAACAAAAAAATTATTTTTTCAACAAAAGTTTGAATTTCCAAAACTTTTTGATGATGGTACTTTTGTCAAACCTGGAGTTCATTTTAACGGTGGTGTTTATAATATTGAAAAATTTCAAAATCCTAAAAACGATAAATTTGAATATAATAAATATAGATCAAATTTTTTTCCGCAATTATTCATGGAATTTAGCAAACCTTATTACAAGAAAAACAATGATTATATAACTATTGTCACTCCAAAAATATTAGCAATTAAATCAAATAAAAATGCTTTTTTTAGAGCAATACCAGATGAAAGTGATATCAATAATTTCGATTTTGATTTCATCGATTTGTTTAATGTTAATCGAATTTCAGGAAACGACAGGTTTGATTCTACCTCAAGAATAGATTATGGATTATCTTTTTTAAAAAAGAAGATTTATAAAGATGACAATATTACGCTTTTAGAAGTCGGACAGAGTTATCAACTTGGACGAAATAAATATCTTGAAAATAATTCTGGTATAAATGATAAATTCTCAGACATAGTAATTAATTTGAGACTTATTCCTCAAGAAAGTATTAAGATAAATTCATACCTAAAAATTGATAAAAAAGACTCAACCATTAAAACAGCATATTCTGATTTCTTAATTCATCAAAAAAATTCATTACTTTCTATAAGTAATATAAAATCTGCACCTGTCGTTAATATAAATGGAGAAAACGAAATAGATGGTAAAAATCAATTTTCTGTAAGATATACCCAACAAATAGATGATTATTGGAACTTTACTAGCTTTACAACATTTGATAAAAAAAATGAAATTAAAATGTACAATTTTGGAGCAAAACTTAAATATGAAGATGAGTGTTTTGGAGTTTCTTTTTTGTGGACAAGACAGTTCACTCATAATCCTGAGGATCCAACATCAAATAACTTTGCCTTTCTATTCAGTATAAAGGAGATAATGGAAAGTGATTTTTAGAAAAATTGTTATGTTTTTAAAATTTATTTTTTTTATTTTCACTTTTTATCATTATGGTTTTTTCAACTTTCAAACTAAATCTATTGAAAAATTTGAAGGACTTATTGTAAGCGTTAACTCAAATGTTCTCACAACTTATGATCTCTCAGAAAGAATAAAGCTTGCATTAAGATCATTGGATCTTGAGGATAATATTTCCAACAGAGATAACGTTCGCGAAAAAGTACTGGAATTGTTAATAATTGAAAAAATTAAGAAATCAGAAGCTATAAAAGAAAATGTTAATCACACAGAAGATGAACTAATTGACTTTGCCTCGATGCTGTATAATTTTCCAAGAGAGAGATTCGAGGATTTTAAAGTATTCATCAATAAAGAAAATGGTATCGATATTGACATTCTTATGGATCAATTATCCGCTGAATTGATGTGGAAAAAATTATTACAAAAAAAATTCTCCTCTAAAGTAATAATAAGTCAGCAAGAAATTGAAAAAATACTAGAAGATGAAAAAAAAAAACAAGGTAAATACGAATATAATTTTACAGAAGTTTTTTTTGAAAATAAAACCAGCAATGATTGGTCAGAATCAAAAAAAAAATTAAAAAATTTTGTTTCATTGTTAGATCAGGGAATTTCATTCAATAATCTTGCTGATAAGTATGGATTTGGAAAAGAAAATCAAGATTCTGAGTTAAACTGGACCATTGAAGAAAATTTAGATACCAAATTAAAAAAAATCTTAACAGAAATGAAAGAAGGAGACATTTCTAGGGAAATAAAAGTAAATGATGGTTATAAAATCATTAAATTGAATAAAAAAAGGATTTTTGGATATCAAATGCTTAAATATTCCTTTATTAAAGTATCATCCTTTGAGATTGAAAATTTAGATTTTTCAAAATTTTCATCAATTAGTTGCTCAAACGATAAATTTAACATAGATAGTAATATTTCTGCTATAAAGTTAACAGATGTAATTGCCAATGAAATGATAAGTGTTTATTTAGAAAAGCTTGAAAAACTTGAAATTGGAGAATTTTCAACTGTTATAAGTCATGATAATCAGTTCAGTGTTTTAAAGTTATGTGATAAAAAAAATGAACTTAATCAAGTAGAAAAAAGAAACAAAATTCAAAATAATTTATACGCAAAAAAATTTAACCAACTAGCTAGTACTTTTATTGCAAATCTTAGAAAAAATGCAAATATAAAATACTTCAACAAATAATAAGCAATGAAAAAAAAACCAATAGTTGTTTCAATGGGTGAGCCATCAGGTATATCCTCTGAAATAATTTTAAAATCGTGGAAATACAGAAATAAGTATAAACTTTATCCATTTTTTATTGTTGATAATATTCAAAAAATAAAAAAAATGATTGATTATTTAGATTTGAAAATTGAAACTCAGATCATAAATGATCCCTTTGAAACAAACGATTTTTTTAAATATAAACTTCCAATTTTTAATATTAATGAAAAAGTTGATTTTAAACTTGGTAAACCAAATAAAAAAAATACAAAAATAATTCTTAGGTCCTTAAGAATATCGTTCGATTTTGTAGCACAAAAAAAAGCACTTGGGTTATTAACCTTACCAGTGTGTAAAAGAACATTAAAAAGTTCAGGATTTAAATTTAATGGACAGACTGAGTTTATTGGTGATCTTTCCAAAAAAAAATTTCATCACAAAAATAAAGAAATAATGATATTATCCACCACAAAACCAACAGACAAAGGAAAAAATTTAATAGTAGGTTTGGTTACCACCCATATCCCACTAAAAAGAATTTTTAATTTTTTAAAAAAAAAAGAAATTGAAGAAAAACTTCTGATTTTTAGAAATTCTTTAAAAAAAATTTGGAAGATAAAACAACCGCGAATTGGAATTACAGGTTTAAACCCGCATTCAGGAGAAGAGGGACTAATTGGCGATGAGGAAAAAAAAATTATTGAACCAATAATAAAAAAATTAAAAACCAAAGGGATACATGTGTCTGGTCCACTTAGTAGTGATACCTGTTTTTTTAAGAATATAAGAGAAAAATATGATGGAATTTTGTGCCTTTATCATGACCAAGCACTCTCACCAGTAAAAACACTTGATTTTTTTAATTCAATAAATGTTACTGCTGGACTTCCTATAATTAGAGTATCCCCTGATCATGGACCTGCATTTGATATAGCAAAGTTAAAATCAGCAAAAATAAATAGCGTTATATCATCTATTAAATTTTTAGAGAGACATGGATAATGCCAAACTTTTATCACAAAAAATCGCTAGGTCAAAACTTTCTTCATAACAGAAAACTTCTAGAAAAAATTAGTAAAATAAAAAAACTATTTAACGAATACGTTATTGAGATAGGTCCTGGTAGTGGTTCACTCACTGAATTTATATTAAGAGAAAATCCAAAAAATCTTACTGTTATTGAAAAAGATGAAGATTTAAAACCAAACTTAAGCAAATTTAAAGAAAGGTATCCCAAAAATTTTAATCTTATATTTAACGATGCTTTAACATTTGATTTCTCTACTTTAACAAAAAAAAAAATAATTCTAATTGGAAACCTACCCTACAATATTGCAACAACTCTAATAATTGACTGGATGAGAAATTATAAAATTTTTAAAGCTTTGGTCGTAATGGTTCAAAAAGAAGTTGCCCAAAGATTATATGCAAAAGCTGGAACAAAGTTTTACAGTAGAACGTCAGTTCTTGTTCAAGCAAATGCTTCTGTAGAGGAAAAGTTTGAAGTGAGCGCTAATAATTTTTTTCCACAACCGAAAGTCAATTCATCTGTAATTGAAATCATACCTGGGGAAAAAAACTTTAACTATCAAAATCTTGATAAAATTTTAAAAGTATCCTTTCTGCATAGAAGAAAAATACTTAAAAATAATTTAAAAAATTTAAGTATTGAAGAAAAAAAAAAAATTAAAGAAAACGGAATAAATTTATCTTCAAGACCACAGGATTTATCACCAGATGATTACATAAAACTTAGCAAAATATTATTTTGTTAGTTTATCGATGAAATCAAAAATAAATTTTTGTCTAATTCTTTTTTTTCTCTCTGAATCTAAAATGGTTTTTACCTCTTTAGCACTTTTTTTAATATCATGATTTATTATTATATAATCATACTCAATCCAATGGCTAATTTCTGATTTGGCTTTACTCATTCTTTTTTTAACAATCTCTTCAGTGTCTTCATTCCTTTTTTTTAATCTTTCTAACAAAATCTTATTACTTGGCGGTAATACGAAAATAGAAACAACATCATTTTTTGAATAATCTACCAATTTCTGTGCACCTTGCCAGTCAATATCAAATAAAATGTCTTTTCCTTTGTTAATATTTTTTTCAATAAAGTTTTTTGGAGTTCCATAGAAATGATCAAAAACAAGAGCACTTTCAACAAAGAAGTTTTTCGACAGTAAGTAGTCAAATTTTTTTTTTTTTACAAAAATATAATCTCTACCCTCTTTTTCACTTTTTCTTTTGGGTCTTGTCGTATAAGAAACTGACATTACTAAATTTTTTTCTGTTTCTAGAACTTTTTTACATATTGAAGTTTTACCTGCACCTGAAGGTGATGATAATATAAGCATTATTCCTTTTCTTTGATTATTTTGCATTTTTGATTGACCTGATTCTCTCTAAGTGCTCTTTATAGTTAACTGAAAAATAGTGTTGTCCATTTTTTTTTTTTGCAACAAAAAACAAATAATTACTATTGTATGGTCTGGACACTGCAATAAGTGACTCTTTCCCAGGGTAACAAATGATTGATGGGGGTAACCCTTTGTTCATGTAAGTATTATACTCAGAATCAAATTTTAAGTCTTTTCTTAAAAGCTTTCGACCAAGTTTTTTTACCCCTTTTGTAATTGAAAACTCAACAGTAGGGTCTGATTGAAGTCTCATACCAATGCTCATCCTATTAAAAAAAACACCAGCTATTTTTCCTTTTTCGCTCTTTATCGCCGTTTCTTTTTCTACTATTGAGGCTAGAATGTAAAGCTCATCAATATTTTTTAATGGAATATTTTTATCTCTTTTTTTCCAAATATCCTCAGAAAATCTCTGACTATAATTTATTATATTTTCTAAAATTCTCTCTGCCGTATCCGTAGCAAGATAACTGTAGGTGTCAGCAATAATATTGTCTGGTATATCATATATACTAATGACTGAATTTGGATCTATTTCCTTCAAAATTCTTAACAGTTCATATTTATACATACCCTCAACCAGAGTGAATTTTCTATAAACAAAAGTTCCTGATAGAAGCTTTTTAGTAATATTATAAATTGAATTTTTACCGCTTAGTTGAAATTCCCCAAATTTAATTTTTTTTTCGAGAAAATTAAATTTTATCCACAAATTAAATGCAGATTTATTTCTAATAATTTTTTTTTCATATAACATATTTGAAATCTCATTTATTTTCATACCTTTTTGTATTACGATGGTAGTATTAGAAATTTCTTTATTGTAAGAAAAAAATAAAGAATAGAAAAAATTAAAAAGAGTGATTAACAATAAGAAACTAAAGCTTTTAGTCACCTTATCTAAACATTCTTAAATATAAGAGATACATTTGTTCCACCAAAGCCAAATGAGTTTGATAAGATAAATGAGCTTTTATAATCTATACTTTGATGCGGTATTAGATTAATATCCATACAATCATCTGATGGACTGTCAAGATTTAGGGTTGGAGGTAAAACACTTTCTTTAAGAGAAATTATTGAAAAAATTGCTTCAATCGCACCTGATGCACCCAATAAATGTCCAGTTGAAGATTTGGTAGAAGACATATAGATTTTATCTAAATTTTTTTCAAAAAGTTTTTTTACTGCATTATATTCTATCTCATCACCAAGTGGTGTTGATGTACCATGTGCGTTGATATAGTCAATTGAGTCAGGATTTATTCTAGCATTTTTAAGAGCCATTTTCATTGCTCTAAAACCTCCACTACCGTCCTCAGAGGGAGCGGTGGGATGGTATGCATCTCCAGTTAAGCCATAACCGACGACCTCAGCGTAAATTTTTGCAGACCTCTTTACCGCATGTTCATACTCCTCCAAAACAAGAATTCCAGAACCCTCGGATAAAACAAATCCATCTCTATCTCTATCCCAAGGTCTTGATGCTTTATCAGGTGTTCCATTAAATTTTGTAGATAATGCTCTCATTGCACAAAATCCTGCAATACCAAATCTTGTGCAAGCGGATTCTGTTCCACCAGCAACCATAACATCGGCATCACCATAGGATATCATTCTGTACGAATCACCGATGGCATGTGCACCAGACGCGCATGCTGTAACAACTGAGTGGTTAGGACCTTTGAAATTATGTTTAATTGATATGTGTCCAGCTGCTAAGTTAATTAAGCAGGAGGGTATGAAAAAAGGGGAGATTTTTCTAGGGCTTCTTTCAAGATTTTCAGCGCTTTTTTTTATACCATCTAAACCGCCAATTCCAGAGCCAATCATAACACCAGTTCGTTCGGAATCAATTTCATTTTCTGGTTTCCATCCTGAATCTTGTATAGCCTCTTTTGCCGCGATAAGAGCAAACTGGATAAAAGGCTCCATTTTCTTTTCTTCTTTTGCTTCTATTACCTTATCTGGAAAAAATTCTGAGTTACCATCCTTGGGAATTTGGCCGCCTACCTGAGATGTCAAGCCGGTTATGTCAAAGCCAGTAAGTTGTCTTATACCTGACTTTGAGTTTATTAGTTGAGACCAGGAATGCTTGACCCCGTAGCCGAGTGGACTGCACATACCTATACCTGTAACTACCACTCTTCTCATGTTATTAGTTTTGTGATTTCTCTATATGACCAATTGCATCTTTAATTGTTGTTATTTTTTCAGCCACATCATCTGGTATTTCTATACTAAATTCTTCTTCGAAAGCCATAACTAACTCTACTGTATCTAAACTATCAGCACCTAGGTCATCTACGAAACTTGCGGAATCAATAACTTTATCTTCTTCAACACCTAGATGTTCAATTACAATTTTTTTTACTCTATCTGCAATGTCGCTCATAATATTTTCCTTATTTTTATAGTTAAGTTTATATTAATAATTATTTTTTGTTTTAAATCAAACTATAATTATAACATTGCCAAACCTCCATTTATATGAATTGTTTCTCCAGTAATATATCTTGATTCGTCAGAGGCTAAAAAATTTACGCAGTGGGCTACATCGTACGGAGATCCAATGGTTTGAAGTGGTATTTTTTTTAGAATTATTTCTTTTTGATTATCTGTTAATAGATCAGTCATGTTACTTTCAATAAAACCCGGTGAAATACAGTTTACTGTTACATTTCTTTTCGCAAGCTCAAGTGCTATAGATTTAGACATTCCTATAATACCTGCTTTTGAAGCACAGTAATTTGCCTGACCCAAATTTCCTGTATGACCAACGACTGAAGTAATATTTATTATCCTACCCCATTTTTTTTTTATCATTATTTTAGAAATGTGGCTTGTTAGATGGAAGTTGGATGATAAATTTGTATTTATAACATTTTCCCATTTTTCTGTGTTCATTCTCAAAAAAAGTGAATCATCAGTTATACCAGCGTTATTCACCAAAACATCGATACCTAAAGTATCCACATTAATTTTTTCTATCAATCTTTTTATTTCATTTGGATTTGATAAATCACATTTTATGTACTGAAGGACAGAATTATTTTTTGATGACAGTTTTTCAAGTTTTTCTTCGTTTCTTGCTACTAAAATTAAATTAAATTTTTTTGACAGTATATCCACTATTGCCATTCCAATACCTCCTGTGGCACCTGTAATTAGGGCATTTTTTTTCATAAATCATCTCCGTATTTTCTTAGAAAATTATTAATATCTTCTAATGTTGATATGTTAAAATATCCTGCGTCAATCTTCATTCTTTTATTCAATCCAGTTAGAACCCTGCCTGGTCCAATTTCTATTATAAAATCTAAATTTAAGCTGGATGCCTCACTAATACTTTCTCTCCAACGCACACGAGATTGCACTTGCTCAACCAAAAGCTTTTTTATTTCTTCGGGGTTATAAACAAAATTTGCGTTTACATTGTTAATAAATTTTATTTTTGGTTTTTCAATAACAACTTCACTTAAAGCATCTTGCATTTTCAATCTCGCATTTTTCATCAAACTGCAGTGAAAGGGAGCACTTACATTTAGTTCAATGACAGACCTTGCACCTAACGATTTAAGTTTTTGTGAAATAAAGTCAACTGAGTTTTTGGTTCCAGATAATATCACCTGTCCAGGACAATTATCGTTTGCTATTTCACAAATCTCATTTTTTTTGTTATTTAAACGATTTATTTCTTTTTCAATTATATCCAACTCCATACCTATTACTGCCACCATACTAGTTTCTATATTTCTGACTGCATTTTGCATGGCATCTCCCCTTTTTCTTAAAATTTTGGCACTCTCACACAAGCTAATACAATCAATGCTGCAAAGCGCTGAATATTCCCCAAGAGAGTGACCTAATACAACTTCAACAAAATCCTCGGTTTTTTTTTTTAATTCAAATTCGATGATTTTTATAATTGCCATACTAACAGCCAGTAATGCTGGTTGGGTATTTCTCGTTAACTGTAATTCTTTCTCATTTCCATTAAAAATTAATTTAGAAAGATCTTCATCAAGGCATTGATCAATCTCATTAAAAACTTTTTTACCAATTTTGTGATTGAGGTATAAATCTTCTCCCATCCCAATTTTTTGAGAACCTTGACCTGGAAAAACTAGTGCTATTTTTTTCATATAAATTTATAAAGTGTCTTTAAAATATACATTTATAATGTTATAAGACCAATAAATAAACCTTGCTAATTAAATTAGCTAAATTTATTTAAATAAATTTACCCAAAAGGAGTACGTATGTTATACGAAAGCGTGTTTGTTTTTAGTGGTCAATTATCACCAAAATTGGCTGAAGATAAGTTTAAAGAAACTATTGAGCAAATAAATCAAGCTGGAGGAAAAATCTTAAAAAAAGAAAAGTGGGGGTTGAGAACACTTGCATATAAAATAAAGAAAAATTCAAAGGGTTATTACTTTATGATAAATTCAGAAAGTAGTTATGAAGCACTTAGCAAATTTGATCAAAAAATAAAACAAGATGACGATTTTCTTAGGTTCCTAAATATTAAAATCAAAGAAGTAGATAAAGAAGCTTCATTTCTAGATGAAACTAAATCAAAGGAGAAAATGTATGAAAAATAAAGCTTTCGATAATACTTCCAAAGCACTCCTTAATAAAAGCTGCCCTCTTTCTGGAAAAGACGCGCCAAAAGTAGATTATAAAAATATCAATCTTTTAAAAAAATACACAACCGAAAAAGGAAAAATACTTCCAAGCAGGGTTACTCAGGTTTCAACAAAGAAGCAAAAGGCATTATCGCAGGCTGTAAAAAGAGCAAGGTTTTTAGCACTTTTACCCTATGTCTCTAATTGATGTATAACTTTGGTAGAGCAAACTTAATCTCAATAGCTTACAGCTCAATACTTATTATTTCTTTAGAACTGTTGTTCTTAATGTTGATACCTAGGATATATACAGTTGTAAATACCCTGCCATTACTTTTTCTGTCTCAAATTCTTAGAATCGAATTATTTCTATTTACTTTAATTATTTCATTTGCTTTTTTTCTTTTTTTATTCATAAGTAACTTTTACAGTGAAGTAATTTCTTTAAAACTAGTTTTAAATTTTCTTACAATCTCTTTAATTGTGTTTTTTTTTAGTATTTTATTGAACGAAAAAAACAAAAAAAAAATAAGAAATGACAGAGTAATTGTTTATTTGACTCTTTTCTCTTTATTAATCGTGGGATTATTGTCTTTTTTTTTTTTTTCAGAAAATGAACAAAATCAGCTAAGACAATATTTAAATAGATTTACAGAGGAGTTTTTAAAACTTAAAGATATTCCAAATAACATAGAAACCTCTTCTTTAATTGAAACTGTAGTTAAAGTCATGCCATCGATAAATATTTTTTCATTTTTATTAATTTTTTTATTTAATTATTATGTGACTAAATTTTTTGTTAATAAATTGAACTTTCAAATGAGGTATAGTTTTGATTTTTTTGAATTTGAGATTCCAAAAATTATTTTTTTATCATTCAATATTTTTTTTATTTTAAGCACAATTTTACCAAGCGGTATCAATTATTTATTTTTAAATCTTACTATAGCTATTAGTTTTTTAATTTTTTATGAGGGATTTGTATCTTTTTTTAACTCTTTAAAAGGATTAGAAATTCAGAATTTTTTAAAAATTATAATAATCTTTTTACTTTTTATTTTTTTAGGTTATCTTCTATTTTTAATATTATTTTTATTAGGTTTTTTTATAAACTTAAAAAAAATAATAAAAGGATTGTTTAATACCTGAGGTATCTATGGAAGTTATTTTATTGGAAAGTTTTAACAAGCTAGGAAAAATTGGTGATATAGTAAATGTTAAAGATGGTTTTGCAAGAAATTATCTTATACCTCAAAAAAAAGCTTTGAGAGCAAACAAAGTTAATAAAGAACATTTTACAACGATCAAGAATGAATTGATTGAAAAAAATAACAAAGTAATTGAAGAAGCTAAAGAAAGCTTAAAAAAAATTTTGGGCGAAGAGATAATTTTTATAAGAAATGCAAGTGATAATGGACAACTATATGGTTCAGTATCACCAAAAGATATTTCTAGCTATTTTAACCAAAAAGAAATTGACATCAAACCATCCAATATCAATCTACATTCTGCTATTAAGAAGGTTGGCATTTACAGTATAAACATTAAGTTACATGCTGAAGTTACATGCGACCTTAAAATAAATGTTGCTACATCACCAGAAAATGCTAATGAACAGAAGAATGAGTTAAATAAATCTAACAAATCTAATGAAGATATTAATGACAAAGAAAATAAAGTTTCTATAGATGACGAAATAAATAATTCAGAAAAAAAAGTTACCAAAAGTAACCCCAAAAAAAGTTCAGATGATAAGAAAATAGCCAACACAGAATCAGAAGTGTTAACAAAAAATGAAAAGACTACAGTTGAAGTAAAAAGTGATAAAGATGAAGAAATCAAAACCAAAAATAAAAACAAACCAGATTCAAATACTGAGACTATAAAAAAGTCTGAGAGTCTAATTAAAAAAGAAGAACTTAAATCTCAAGATAAAAGCGAAAAAAAAGAAAAATAAAAGATTAACAAATTTAAAACTTTATGAGTCTGAGTATCGCCAATCAGTTTCTTACCCTTTGCTTGGGACTCTTTTTGGTGATAAAAGGTGCAGACATTTTGTTATCAAGCGCAATTTCAATTGGAAAAAAATTAAAAGTTTCAGATTTTTTTATAGGATTAATTGTTATAGGTTTTGGGACTTCATTATCAGAACTACTAGTATCTTTGAAAGCCGTTCTAGAAAATTCTCCTGATTTATCCATTGGTAATATTATAGGATCGAATATTTCGAATGTAATTTTGGTTTTAGGTTTTGCATTATCAATTACCAATTTGCAGTTTAAAAACATAAAAAAATTTGATATTTATTTTCACCTCTTAATTCACATAGTTTTTATTACAGTTTTTTTTTTTTATACTTTAAACATGGTTTTTGGGGTTATATTCATTTTAACTTTTTTGTTTTACGTATTAAAAAGTATAAAAGACTCTTCTTCAAACGAAGTTAGTAATATTGAATTAGAAAAAGATAAACTCTCTAAGTTATCATATGGAAACCCAATTAAATTCGGTGTTCCAATAATTTTTGTTTCAATTATTATCACTTTATTAGGTGCAAAAATTACTGTAAGTTCAGCTTTAAATATTTCCTATATTTTAAATATAGCTGACTCCTTTTTAGGACTTTCAATAATAGCAATAGGTACATCCTTACCTGAGATTGCAACTTCAATCAGAGCTGCAAAAAAAAAAAAATCAGATATAATAATTGGTAATATAGTAGGATCAAATATTTACAATTTATTATTGATTCTAGGAATATCTTCCCTGTTTGAAAATTTTAGTTATAACAAAAACTTTTTAATATCAGAAGTTTTCTTTTTAGTTGTTTGTATTCTATCACTTACCATTCTTTTAATTAAAAATTTCAAGTTTCAAAGAAATTATTCTTATATTTTAATGTTTTTGTACCTTGGCTACTTATACAATCTTTATAGCTCAAATTTTTAGGGTTTTACACGTTTTCCACTTAATTCACAGCCAGAAAATTGGTGCTTTAAGATTTAATTTTGCTATTATTGTTTAATGTCCTCAGATCAATCAAATAACTTAACCAACTTATTATCAAAAGAAGTAACAAAAATCTCCAGAGAAGCCCCTATGAACATTGGAGCTGAACAAGCTCTGTTAGGTGCTATAATATCAAACAATTTAGCCCTAGAAAAGGTTGAAAACTTTCTAGAGCCAGAGCATTTTTCAAGTAAAATTAACGCTCTAATTTTTAAAACATTAAAAAAATTAATATCAAATGATCAGGTAGCTGATTTGAATACTCTAAAAGTTTTTTTAGAAAATGATCAGGATTTTATATCTAATGGAGGGATTTCTTATCTGTTAAAGATTTCTGAAAATTCAATAAGTATTATTAATTCTAAACAATACGGTGAACTGATACATGATTTGTTTATAAGAAGAAAGTTAATTAATCTAGGTACGAATTTAATAAATGATTCATACGATAATTTTGAAGATCAAAATTCCAACATAATTATAGAAAATACTGAATCTAATCTTTACAACCTAACTAACGACGGAGATACCCAAAAAGGACCTAAGCAATTTGATGATATTTTATCTGTGACAATTGATTATGCTGAGAAAGCATATAAAAAAAGCTCTGATGTTGTTGGATTAAAAACAGGACTTAATGATTTTGATAAAAAAATTGGTGGTCTTCACAAATCAGATTTAATTATTATTGCTGGGAGACCATCTATGGGTAAAACAGCTTTTGCAACAAATATTGCTTCAAATATTTGCAATAGAAAAAATAATGATAATAAAACTAATGTTTTATTTTTTTCACTAGAAATGTCCTCAGAGCAATTAGCTACAAGAGTTTTATCTGAATTATCTCAAATTTCTTCTGAAGGAATAAGAACTGGAAACTTGTCAAAAACAGATTTTGAAAAAATAATTAAAGCTAGCGAACAACTTAAAAATTTGTCACTTTTTATTGATGACTCACCTGCTTTAACAATTTCATCAATTAGAACTAGGTCTAGAAGGTTAAAAAGAAAATTTGGACTTGACTTAATTATAATTGATTATCTTCAATTAATAAACGGAGAATCAAGAAACTCAAATGACAATAGAGTTAAAGAGATATCTGACATTACCAGAGGACTTAAAGCAATAGCCAAAGAATTAAATATACCTGTTGTAGCTCTATCTCAACTATCTAGAAAAGTAGAAGAGAGAGAGGAAAAAAGGCCGCAACTTGCAGATTTAAGAGAATCTGGTTCAATAGAACAAGATGCTGATCTGGTAGTTTTTTTATATCGTGAAGAATATTATTTAGCAAGGACTGAGCCACCCGAAGGTACAGAAAAACATGCAATGTGGACAAGTAAAATGGACAAAGTTCATAATATTGCAGAAGCTATTGTTGCAAAACATAGACATGGTCCTATTTCTAGAGTTAAACTACACTTTAATGCAACTAATACAAAGTTTTCAGATTTAGCTGATTCACCATCTGCTGAATAATTAAAATAATGAAAACTGTAGAACACATTATTAACAATAATGGTTTATTAAGAATTAACTTAAGCAACCTTTCGGACAATTACATTTTTTTAAGTAAATTTGTTAAACCATCAAGAGTTGCATCTGTTCTAAAATCTAACTGTTATGGACTTGGGCTTGAAAAAGTTGCTAAGAAACTTTTAGGTCTTGGTTGTAAAGATTTTTTTTTGACCAGTTTCGAAGAGGCATTCGCTCTAAAAAAAATAACATCAAAAGGTAATGTTATTTTATTGAATGGAATTATTGGTCAATCTGAAAAAGAAATTTACGATATTTTTAAAAGTAAAATTATTCCTGTAATAAATTCTTTTAATGAACTTAAAAAGTTTTATGAATTTTCTAAAAAGTTTAATATTAACCAGAAAATTACATTGCACTTTGACACTGGTATAAACAGAATTGGAATAGGTCAACATGAAAAAAAAGAAGTTATCAATTTTTGTAAGAAAAAAAAAATAAATATATTTTGTGTAATGTCACATCTAATTTCATCTGATGAAATTGAAAGCAAATACAACATGATTCAAAAAACAAAGTTCGAAGAAATTATTAAATTTTTTCCAGAATCCCTTCACAGTTTGTCAAACTCAAATGCAATTTTGAATTTTAAACAATTTAATTATAGTCTTGTAAGATCAGGGGGATGTATTTTCGGAACAACTAATCATCTAAAAATAAAAAATGTAATTGAGTTTTTTGGAAGAGTGTTACAGATAAGAACATTAGATAAGGATCACGAAGGCTTTGGATATAACGCTACATTTCAATCTTATCAAAGAAAAAATATTGCTATATTGGGTGTAGGTTATGCTGATGGTCTACCGAGAATCCTGAGTAATAATTCAAATGCTTTTTTCAAAAAAAAAAAATTACCTATTATTGGTTCAATATCTATGGACTATACAATAATAGATATATCTAGTTTGAATAATAATGAACTAAAAGTTGGTGACTGGGTCGAGCTTATTGGGAATAATATTTCTCTTGAAGAAGTGTCTTCGAGAGCCGGGACTATATCTTACGAAATTTTAAATAGTGTTGGTAATAGAGTAAAAAAGTCATATATTGACTGAGTAATGAATAACTTGATAAAAAAATTCTTTTTTTTTTTAAAAAAAATTGGAAGCGTTTTTTTCGAGATCTTTAGCTCAATTGGAGAAATTGTTTTATTCTTCTTCAATTCAGTCAGGTATCTGTTCACTGGTCAGTTTTATACCAAAATTTTTTTTCTTCAGCTGATAAAAATTGGTTATAATTCATTACCGGTTGTAGGTCTAACATCTATATTTACTGGAATGGTTTTAGCACTTCAATCATATACGGGGTTTTCAAGATTTTCAGCAGAAAGTGCTATTCCCAATGTAGTGGTTTTATCAATAACAAGAGAGTTAGCACCTGTTTTGGCTGGATTAATGGTTGCCGGACGCTCTGGAGCAGCAATTGCTGCAGAGATTGGTACAATGAAAGTTACAGAGCAAATAGATGCTTTAAAAACATTATCAACGAACCCTTATAATTATTTGGTAATTCCTAGAGTTTTTGCTGGTGTAATCTCTTTACCAATTCTGGTTTTTATAGGAGATATAATTGGTGTATTGGGAGGTTATTTGATTTGCACTCAAGTGTTAAATTTCAACCCTGTTGTGTATCTTCAAAATACTTACAATTTTGTTCAGTTTTTAGATGTATTTTCAGGTTTAGTGAAAGCTTTTGTTTTTGGTTTTATTATAACATTTATGGGATGTTATTATGGTTTTAATGCAAAGGGTGGAGCTCAAGGCGTTGGAATGTCTACTACCTATTCAGTAGTAAGTTCATCTATATTAATACTCCTAATGAATTATATACTCACTTCGTTATTTTTTAATTTATGAGAAAAGTAAAAATAAGAATTAAAAATTTATCGAAAAATTTTGGAGATAAGGTAGTTCTTAAAAATCTTAATCTAGATATTTACGAATCTGAATCTCTTGCCATTATAGGAGAATCTGGAACTGGAAAATCAGTTTTAACAAAATGTATTGACGGGTTAGAAGATTATGACTCAGGAATTATTTCTTACGAAAACATTGATAATATCAGAAATTTAAATACACAAAAAAAGAATGAGTATTTAGGGAAGTTTGGAATTCTATTTCAGAATGCTGCTCTTTTGGATAGTTTAACAGTTGAGGAAAATTTAAAGTTTTGTAAGAAGGATAATTTTAAAAAAATTTTAAATGATGTAGCCCTTCCTGAAAGTTTATTAAATGAATATCCTAATAACCTCTCGATAGGTGTCCAAAAAAGAATTGGACTGGCTAGGGCAATTCTCAAAAGTCCGGAAATTCTAATTTTAGATGAACCAACTACTGGTCTTGACCCAATCATTGGTAAACAAATTAATTCTTTAATTAAAAAATTAGTTAAAGAAAAAAAAATCACCACCATTACTGTTACTCACGACATGCAAAGTGTTTATGAATTCTCTGATTACACGGCTTTTATTAAAAAAGGATCTATTTCTTGGTACGGAAAATCAAATGAGATAAAAAAGAAGGGTAATAAGTCGCTATTGAATTTTATTAATGGACTTTATTAGGAGAAAATTTGGAAAGTTATTTAATTCTAGATATTTCAATTTTATTTTTTGTTGTTTTATCAGCTTTTTTTTCTTTTATGAGAGGGTTTTCTCAAGAATTCTTATCACTTTTCACTTGGATTGTTTCATTTCTTGGTTCGTATAAATATGGAGACAATTTTGTAAATTTTTTTAACAAAATAATTGACAATATTGTTATTTCTAACATTGCATCATACACAGTAATTTTTTTTTTAATTATGATACTTTTATCGTTTGTAACTAAAAGGTTTTCCAGTCTCATCAAAAAAAGTTATGTAGGAATGGTTGATAGAACTGGAGGTTTTCTTTTTGGATTATTGAGAGGGTACTTAATAGTCAGTTTATGTTTTTTTACTTTTCATTATTTTTACAATGGGGATAAAATAATTTGGATTGAAAGGTCAAAATTTAATTTCATGACTTTGGTATCCAATGAAAAGATTGTTAATTTTTTTAATGATGAAAATGAGTTTTCCAAAAAATTAAGAAAAGAAATTGAAAAAAAATCAAGTACTTTATTTGAAAAAAGTATAGATTCTCAAATAAAGCTTAAAAAGTTTATGGATGAGGAAAAAAAGATTTATAATGATATGGATAAGAAAAGTTTGGAGTATCTAATTGAAAATTCAGAATAAAACAAAATATTTTTTTTTGGATAATAAACCTAAAGATGAATGTGGCATTTTTGGCATATCAAATGATCAAAACGCTGCGAATCTTGTGGCTTTAGGTCTTCATGCTCTTCAGCACAGGGGCCAAGACTCTACAGGTATAGTTACTAGTGATAAAAATAATTTTTATGCTCATAGAGGTATGGGGCAAGTTTCTGAAGTCTTTTCAAACTCTGAGCTTCTCAACACTCTTCAGGGTTCAATGTCAATAGGACATAATAGATATGGTACTACCGGAGAGTCTGCATTAAAAAATGTTCAACCTCTTTTCTCTGAATTAAGTGTGGGGGGGGTTGCGATAGCACATAATGGTAATCTTACCAATACCCATCAACTTAAGGAAAAATTGATTAAGTCAGGTTCAATTTTTCAATCAACATCTGATACCGAGGTAATACTTCACTTATTATCAACAGCGTCTGGAACATTGTTAGAGAGACTAACCTATGCTTTAAACTCAATTAGTGGAGCATACTCACTTTTAATAATGACTAACACTAAATTAATTGGTGTGAGAGATCCTTTTGGCATAAGACCGTTAGTATTGGGAAAATATAAAAATTCTTATATTTTAAGTTCTGAAAGCTGTGGTTTAGATATTATTGGCGCAGAACTTATAAGAGATATAGAACCTGGTGAAATAGTTGTGATTAAAGAAAACAAATTAGAGTCGATTAAACCATTTAAAAAAACAAACCTTAGACCTTGTTTATTTGAATATATATATTTTTCTAGACCAGATAGTATTTTCGAGGGAAGAAATGTTTATGATGTAAGAAAAAAAATTGGAATTGAATTGGCAGATGAAAATAAAGGTGACAAAGATAAAATTGATGTAGTTATACCAATTCCCGACTCTGGAAATGCTTCTGCTTTAGGATACTCTGAGAAAATTAAGAAACCATTTGAATTTGGTATAATAAGAAACCACTACACTGGTCGAACCTTCATTCAAGAATCAACATCTATTAGACACTTATCTGTTAAACTAAAACATAACCCTAATCTTTTTTCACTAAAAAATAAAAATATAGCATTGATTGATGATTCAATTGTTAGGGGGACTACGTCAATAAAAATTGTTGAAATGCTGAGAAATTGCGGAGTAAAGAAAATTCATATGAGGATAGCAAGTCCTCCGGTAAAATTTCCTTGTTTTTATGGAATTGATACACCTACAAAAAAAGAATTGTTAGCCTCAAAATTCTCTATTAAAGAAATTCAAAAATATATTGGAGTTGATAGTTTAAGTTTCATTTCATTAGACGGAGTTTATAAGGCTCTGGGTCATAAAAAAGGAAGAGATAATGGTAAACCAGAATTTACTGATCACTACTTCAGTGGTGATTATCCTGTTGAACTGGTTGATCAAAAGTTAGGTTCCCTTCCATCACAGCTTTCACTTCTAATTGAAGCAAAGAAATAGATTATGTCTGAAAATGGTAAGGGTATTATATTTGGTGCAACAGGTTTCATTGGGTCTCAAGTTGCTCACAAAATGACAAAAAAAGGAATGAAATTAATTTTACATGGTAAATCAAAAAAAAAATTAGAGAAGTTAGATGATGATTTAAAAGAAAAATTTAATTTAAGACAAACTCTTCTTCAAGGTGATCTAACAGACAAAAATTTTTTTTCTAATTTATTTAGAATTATTAATTCAAGGTTTGATTATCTCGATTTTTTAATGAATTTTGTTGGAAAGTTTGAGAGGCTTTCCCCTCTAACAAATCTAACCAATGATGAGTGGGAGGAAATGGTTGAAATAAATGTAAATTCTTTTTGGAAAATTTTAAAAGAACTTGAACCGTTATTAAAAAGGTCAACAAATCCAAGAGTAATTTTTGTAATAAATGATGACTCATTAATAGGAAAACCTTATCAAAATTTTTTTAATATTTCACAAGTTATGAAAAAAGTTATTGGAGAGATTTTTTATGAAGAGAATAAACGATTAAAAATTTTAACAAAAATAATTAAAATTCCTTTACTTAATAATGGTATTACTTCGAAGATGTATACAAAAAAAGAAAACAAAGAAAACCATGATACGATTATAGAAAAAGTTATAGTTAATGCATTTGATGATAAAAATAATAAACTATTTGCAAATCTGGATTAACTGTAAATCATTTGTGTAATATTTTCATACCAATCATGTGCTTCTTTTGATTCTCTTAATCTATCGAGATCACTTGCATCAACATTACTTTCTTTGCTGCCAAGAGAAACAATCCTATTTTTTTGACTATTTAACCTATACCATGAAGTGATAGAAAAGGCTCTATCATTTGAAGAGAAACTGTAACATGTATTTAAAAAAACAGGTTCAACATAATCTTTCTCCAAAATCTTATTTACTAAATTCATTGATAACATCTTTGCTTGGCTATTAGCAGAAAAGCTTGATTTTGGCATATCACCGGCGTCTATTGAATCTCCAAGAGCATAAATATCTTTGGATCCGGTTACTTCAAAATTTATCGGATTAATCGAACACCAGTCATCAGAAGTTAAACCAGAATTATGGAATATTTCAGAGGCCTGCTGATTCGGAATTATATGCAAAAAATCAGATGAAAATTTTAGTCCACCTTCAGTGGTAACAACTCCGTCATTTACATTTATAATTTTTCCACCATCTTTTTTACTAATCCATTCAATTGAATCATTATATTTTTTTTTCCATTCATTAAAAAATATTTCTTTTTTTGTAAAAGAATTTTTGGAGTCTAAAATGAAAATTTTAAATTGTTTTTTTTTTTTCATTAGGTAGTTAGCAATCATTGAAGCCCTTTCATATGGCGCTGGGGGACATCTATACGGATACTCTGGAGCAGAAATAACTAAACTACATCCATCATCTAAGCTATTTAGTCTTTTTTTGAATTCTAAAATTTTTTTATTTCCTGTCCAACAATGCGGAACAAAACTTTCATCCTCTATTGAATACCCATCAATTTGATTTTTCTTAAAACCAATGCCTGGTGATAATATCAAGAAATCATAATTCATCGATAAATCGTCAGAAAAGTAGATTTGTTTTTTTTCTGGATTAATATATTTTATTTGTCCAGTGTGAAACTTTGCTTCTAAATTTTTATTTATGTCAAAGGTGATGTCTTTGTAATCCATAACATTACCTATAACAAGGTTTGAAAAAGGACATGTTTGAATTTGAGTGTATTTATCAATTACTTGTAAATCCAAAATTTTAGAATATTTAGACAAATATTTTATACAGGTTCCGCCACCAAAACCTGAACCTACTACTACTACTTTGGGTTTGACATTTTTTGCTTTTAGGTTTTTAACAAAAAAAAATTGGCTTAGAAAACTATATAAAAAAAAATTTTTTATATTATTAAGGAACACTCTTCTTGTATTTATATTATTCTCCATAAAGATAATCAGCCATTTCAATTATATCTAAGACATTAATTGGATCTAAAATTCTGTTCATAACACCGTTTTTATTTTCTTTTTTATACTCATACATTTTTGTTAAAAAATATTCTTTTTCAAGTGTTTTTAGTGATTTAATACTACTTGATTTTTTATATTTTTCAGTATGACAAACATTACAATTTTGTATAATTGTAAATGTTTTTATATCATTAGCATCAGATATTCTAAAAAAAATTAAAAGGGTTAGGAATAATAAATTTTTATTCATAGGGATTTGCTGTTTTCTTATATATTATCTTAAGCGGAAGACCATTCATTTCAAAATGCGTTTTAAGTTTATTTTCTATAAATCTTTTATATGGGTTTTTTAAAACATCATTTAAATTCAAAAAAACATTGAACTTTGGAGGACTTGTCGAAACTTGTACAATGTATTTAAACTTTACTATCTTTTTATTATGAAGAGGCGGTGGATTTTTTTTTGTTATGTCTTGTAACCAAGAATTTAATCTTCCAGTTGAAATTCTTTTATTCCATATATCATACTGTTTTTTTATACCATGAATCATTTCTTTAAGACCAATATTTTCCTTTGCCGAGATAAAATAAACTGGCAAACCTCTAATTTGTGGTGTTAAGTTATATATTTTTTTTTTTATTTCATTTTCTAGAATTTTTTTTTTTTCATCAATTTTATTTACTGCCAGAATCATACACCTATTCTCTTCATAAACGAATTTTAAAATTTTTGAATGAATTCTTTCAAAATAGTCATCAATATCCATTAGAATGATTATAATTTTAGATAACCTGATCTTTTTTTTTGTTTGATCAGTAAATAAGTAATTAATCTTATCTTCATCACTTTTAGATTTACTAAAGCCAGCAGTATCGATTATCTTTGATTCAAATAAGTTATTTTTAATTGTTGTTTCAACTGCATCCCTAGTCAAATGAGGTAAATCACCTGTAATTGATAAATTTTCACCCTTAAGAGTGTTTAACAGTGTTGATTTACCGGAGTTTGTTTTACCTACAATTGCAATAGACAATTCTTTAACCTCATTAGGAGGTTTTCCATAAGTTTCATTATGAAAAATTTCTGTGACTAAATATTTTAGATGATCAATTCCTTGCATATGTGCTGTAGAAATTTTTATAGGTAAACCAAAACCTAAATTATTGCACTCATCAATTAAAGCTTCATTTATTTGTCCTTCAGTTTTGTTTATTATTAATAAAGTTTTTTTTTGGGATTTTCTTACTATATTAAAAATCTCAAAGTCCTCACTAGTCAAATTTTTTTTTCCATCAATGACTAAAAATATTAAATCACATTTCTCTATTGATAAGATTGTTTTTTTTTTTATTTCCTTTTCAATTAAACTTTTACCACCTGTTATTCCGGGTGAATCAATGACACTACAAACTTTCTCATTAATATTTATTTCAATTTCTTTTAAATCCCTAGTAAGCCCCTCAAAATCATTAACTACAGCTATTTGCTTTCCTAGTAGTGCGTTAAATAAGGAAGATTTTCCAGCGTTAGGTTTGCCCAATATAATGATATTGTTAGTCATTTCTAACCTAAAATAAATAATGTTCCTTGCTTAGAAATTAGATAAATATTTTCTTTTACTTGTATTGGATTATTTAAAAAACTTTCGTCAAATTGAATCTTACTTAAAATTTTACCACTAAATGGTGACAAGGACAAAACTAATCCGTCCGATGAAACTAAAATCAATTTATTTGTTGATAACAATGGCCCGAACCAAACTATATCCTTATTTTTTTTTTTCATTTTTAATTGAACTGCCCATGTTAAATTACCTGATAACTTTTCAAGACACATCAATTTTCCAGTTGTATCTAATACAAATACTACATCACCAGAAATAACTAAGGGATTCACTGATGATAATTTTAAGTCCCATTTTTTTTTTCCATCTTTGAGATTGTAAACAAGAAGTTTTTCAGAAAAAGTTGGTACATACAAAGTTTTATTTTCAATTGTCAATGGAGATTGAATGTCATTAACATTTGTACGTGAAAAAATACTCCCTGAATTACTATTATCAAACCAGATGATTGAACCGTCATTTTGATTAAAGGCAAAAATTTCACCAGAAGAGTAAGTTACAACTAAAGTCTCCTCGTCTATCACAGGTTTTGAGCCACCTAAGATTGAAACCTCCTCAATATTTCCAACGTGTGACCAAATTGTATCTCCCGAGATTATATTTAACGCGAAAACTTGATTATCGTCTGAAATAACAAAAATTTTATTTTTATAGATTAAAGGAGGTCTAGAAAATTGCATAAAAAATCTTTTAGACCAAATTATTTTTCCTTTTTTTTTATTTACTTTATATATATTTCCAAGCCCAGTGGTAATAAAAACACTTTCACCTGAGAGAGATATACCTCCAATAAATGAAAAGTTCTCTGAATCTTCAAGTGTTAATTTAGTTTTCCATAGTACTTTACCTGTATCTGTAGATTTAGCATAAATATTAAATTTGTTGTCACAGTAGTATATTACATTTTCTAAAAAGACAGGTGAAGGTATGTATTGAAGATTTTTAAAGTTAATATCACCTAATTTTAATCTTTTTAACAATTTCAAACTTGGATTACTTTTAAAATGATAAAGATGATTTCTATTGTTTTGGTGTTGCTGTGTCCAAGAACTAATGTATTCAGGAGGGGAAATTTTTACTTTTTTATTGGCTTTTTTTAAAATCCTTTCATCGTTTATGAATACACTTTCTCTTTTACCCGGTAAAATATTTTCTTTCTCTTGGTCAAAATATGAGCAGGAGCATAACAAGAAAATAAAAACTAAGTTAACAAAGAAAAAATTATATATTTTCAAATTTATTCTTCCTTGAGATGTTCAATCATATTCCTAGCTCTTGTTGATAAAGATGATGGAGAAGTTTTAAGACTTAAAATTGATTTAAAAGCTTCTTTTGCTAATTTTTTATTATTATTTTTTAAAAAAATAAATGCTTTTAGCTCTAGAGCTGAAGATTGCCAAACTTGGCTATTCTCCAGTGGCTCAATTTTTTTTAGTAAAGTTTCAGGATCATTACTATCCATCGAGTTCAAAACATAGAGTATGGTTGCAATATCTCTAAAAGATTGATCAACCGCGTTTCTTTCCAAATCAAGGTAAATTGACAGCCCCTCATCTAACAAGCCTTTATCAATCAGTAATGATGCTTTTTTCATTTTTGCTATAGTTGCGTATCCATCTGACCCCTTGTCAACGATTCTGTCAAGAGCGAGGAGTGCAGCATCCGTGTCATTTTCTTTAGCTAAATCCACTGCGGCTGTAAAATCGTCTCCCAAAGTTTGATTACTGTTTTTTGTGTAATTTTCCCAGAAAACAAATCCTGATGTTAGTAATATAATCGTTAAAGAAAAACTAATCACATAAGGTATAAGTTTTTTCCATAATTTTACTCTTTTTTCCTCTTTTATATCTTCGTCAACTTCTTTAATAAATTCTTCACTCATTTTTTAATTTCTTTTTTTCAAATAATTAATAAACTAATATCTGTTTTATTATATTATATTAAAAAAAAATTCAATTTTAATATTCATTATTATGAGTTTAGTTAGATTCAAAAAAGAAGAGATAAATCAAATAATGGAAATTTATTCAAAAAAAATTTCAATAGGAGAATGGAAAGACTATTCTATTTGCTTTCAAACTAACTGTGCCATTTTTTCAATTCATAGGTCATATAGCTTGGGACCACTGTTCCAAATTACAAAAAAACAGTTATCAAAAAACCATTTTATGCTGAGTTCCAGAAATTGTGTGATTGTTTCTTCTAAAAAATTAAAACCGTTGTTAAGTTATTTAAAAAAACCTAATCTGAAATTAGTTAGATGACTTTCTCAAGCCAGATGTATAGCTCTCATTTTTGTTCTTTCTAATTCTTTGATACCCCATAACTCCATTAAAAAAATAATCAGTCTTCCCTGAATTCCAAAAAATTGTAAGATTTCCGTCTGTAAATTCCCAACTACCAGTTTCACCAGATCCATAATTAGATGAAGCACTTCCATCTTCATAAATCTTAATTGAAAATTCAGACTGCCATTTGTCAGAAGCTATCCATTCTCCTAACCAATTATTTTTTGCATTAACATAGTTAAAGAAAAAGAACAAAACTAAGAACTTCAGCAATATATTCATTATCATCTATTAGGAAGTAATTTAATTATATTTTTTTTTTTCTTTTCGCTATAACTTTGCCAATTAGAAATTTCTTCTAAAGTTCTCAGACATCCAATACAATAAGAATTGCTTTCATCAATTTGACATACATTAATGCAAGGGGATTCAACCTTCATGATATGCCCTTAATCCCGAGTGCTATAAATTCCACAGATAAAGCTCCTAATATTAAACCAAAGATTTTTTGCAATATTATTATAAAAGTTTGATTTAGCAATTTTAGTATATAATTTGAAAACAAAATAATTAAAGAGGTAATAAATAAAATAATTATTATAGGGAAGATTTTTTGATAAAAATCTAAAGCATTATAGCCAAAATCTTTTGAAATTAACACTGATAAAGTAATAGCAGATGGTCCAGCAACCAGAGGAATTGAAACAGGAAAAACAGCGTTATTTTTAACTTCATTTTCATCAATTATTTTTTTTGCAACATTCTTCTTTCTTGTTAGTCTTTTTTCAAAAACCATTTCATAAGAAATGAATAGTAGAAAAAATCCACCAATAATTTGGAAAGAATAAATTGAAATTCCCATAAATAATAAAAATTTATTTCCGAAGATTGAAAAAAATGTTAGTACGGTTGATGTAATTATAAAAACAAGAAATGATAGATTTAAAGTTTTTTTTGAATCAAGATCGGCTGTTAAAACTGCAAAAAGTGGGATTAATGACAAAGGGTCTATTGCCACAAACGCTTTGAAAAGGTTTTGAAAAAAAATATCATGCATAAAGCAAATAGTTTTGAAATAATATCCTTTTATAAATTTATAAATCTTAGTAACCCTAAACAACTAAAAAATAAATTACTAAATTTTTTAGAGGTAAGAAAATTTAGGGGAACAATAATAATTGCTAGTGAAGGATTAAATGGGACTATTTCTTGTAAAATCGGTAACGGCGAGAAGTTTATTAGTTTTTTAGAAAAGACCACGAAGCAAAAATTTGTAATTAAGTTACATTATCATATTTCGCATCCTTTTCTAAGATTGAAGGTTAAAATTAAAGAGGAGATCATAAAATTAGGTAAAAATAGTATTTCCCCAGTAAATAAAACTGGTGCTTTTATTGATGCAAAAAAATGGGATGATCTTATAAGTGATCCAGAGGTGATAAGTATAGATACTAGAAATGTATACGAATCAGAAATTGGCACTTTTAAAAATTCCTTAAGATCTAATACAAAAAATTTTACTGAGTTTCCTAAGTGGTTTAATAAGAACAAAGAATTGATGAAAAATAAAAAAATAGCCATGTTTTGTACAGGAGGTGTTCGTTGTGAGAAAGCAAGCGCATATTTGATACAACAAGGTTTTAATAATGTTTTTCAGCTTAATGGTGGAATTATCTCCTATCTCAAAGAAACAAAAAATAAAAATAAAAAATGGATTGGTGAATGTTTTGTTTTTGATGAAAGAGTAGCATTAGACGATAATCTTTACAAAGGAAAGTACGATCAATGTTATGCTTGTGGATCAGCAATTAATGAGATCCAAAAGAAATCATCAAGCTATAAAATGGGAGTTTATTGTCCTAAGTGCAAAAGGCTTACATCAAATAAACAAAAGAGAGGATTTGAGGAAAGGAAAAAACAAATTTTTTTAGCAAAAAAGAAAGGTATAACTCATCTAGGGAATTAATCATTTCCTGCTTTTGGAATTGAATATTTTTTCATTTTTTCAATTAGGGTGGTTCTGTTAATTTTAAGACTTTTTGAAGCAGCTGTTACCGATCCACTATTTTTTTTTAAGGCCCCTTCAATTAAAATATACTCTATTTCGCTTAGGTGTCTCCTTAAATCTATTTTATCTAAATATTCAAACCATTTTTTGTAATGATTAGGATGCGGCATTGAACTCTCGTCATGATTTTGCTCTGTCTTTTCTTCAACTTCTGCAAGATCAGATGTTAAATCCCATAAAACATCCTTTTCCTCTTTGAAATCTGGAAGATTGATTTTTAGTAAATTTTCTCTTATGTTCTTCCCATTGATTTTTTTGTCTCCAAAAATGATTGCCGCTCTTTCAATTAAATTTTTTAATTCTCTTATGTTACCAGGCCAAACATACTCTTTTAAGGCAGTTAAAGCCGATTCCTCAAATGAAGGAGACTTTGATCCATTTTCTCTTATTTCATTTAAAATGTGCGTAACTAATATTGGAATATCTTCCTTTCTTTCAGCTAAAGTGGGGATTTCAATTGGAAACACATTAATTCTATAAAATAAATCAGCCCTAAAGAGACCCTCATCAATTTTCTTTTCGATATTTTGATGTGTTGCACAAATAAGTCTAAGATCCAGTTTGATTTCACCTTTACCCCCTACTCTTTGTATAGTTCTTGTTTCAATGGCTCTTAATAATTTTGCCTGAAGAGGAAGGGGCATATCGCCAATTTCGTCAAGAAAAAGTGTACCTTGGTCTGAGGCCTCAAATCTTCCCTCTCTTCTGTTATCTGCTCCTGTAAATGCACCTTTTTCATGACCAAAAAGCTCTGACTCTAATAACTCGGAGGGTATAGCTGCACAGTTTACATTGACCAATTCTCCTGCTCTTTTAGAAGTTTGATGAATTGCTCGTGCAACAACATCTTTTCCACAACCAGTCTCACCACGTAACAATACAGTTGAATTAGAAATTGAGACCATTTCTACCAATTTTTTCAGCTCTGATGTAGCCTCACAGTTTCCTTTAATAATGTTATTCATAATAACTTTAAAATAATGTCAGAAAAATGACGATAATGATATTAAAAAAATAATAATAATAATAAAAAATTTTAAGTCATTGATTTTAAACAGTTTTTTTAAAAAAAAAAAAAAAAAAAGTAAATTGGTAAGTTTTTTGCTTTTAGCTTAGAAACTTTATCAAGGTTACAAATGAAAGAAATATTTATTATAGAAGAAAATTTTGAAGAAAAAAATTTAGTACTAAATTTTTTAAAGAAAAAGAATCTTAATGTACAAACAATAAGTTTAAATGAAATTAAAAAAATTGAAAAAAACAAATCAACAATTATTTGCGCTAAAAATTTGCAAGAAAAAATTGGGGGAAAATCAGAGATTTTAAAAGTTTCCAGAACCTTTGGTTCTACTAATATACTAGTTTTAGAAAAATCTGAAGCAGGTTACGAAATGCAAAATGATTTAGGTGGAGCTTATGTGATAATTTCACTCAAAGATTTTAATGACGTAATTTTAGAAATCATTTTTCAGTCACTTTCTGATGACAAATACAGTTTTTCTGATCCCAAAACATATTCTTTAGTTAAAATGGCTGAAAAAGTTGCAAAGACAGATGTTACCGTTTTTATACATGGACCGACGGGGACAGGCAAAGAGGTAATTTCAAACTATATTCACCAAAATTCTGTTAGATCTGAAAAACCATTTGTTGCAATAAATTGCGCGGCAATCCCAGAAAATATGTTAGAAGCGATGCTTTTTGGACATGAAAAAGGTGCTTTTACAGGTGCCTCGTCGGCAAATAAAGGTATTTTTAGAGCTGCTGATACTGGAACACTATTACTTGACGAAATTTCAGAAATGCCTTTATCTCTTCAAGCCAAATTATTGAGGGTTTTACAAGAAAAGAAAGTAACGCCAATTGGAGGACAAAGAGATATAGATGTTGATGTAAGAGTGATAGCAACAACAAACAGGAACATGATTGAAGAAGTCAAAGAAAAAAAATTCAGAGAGGATCTTTACTATAGACTAAATGTTTTTCCTATTGAAACACTACATTTATCTGAAAGAACAGATGATATTATACCTATTAGTATAGCATTACTTAAAAGACACACAGAATTCGGAAAACTTCCTTTTATAACAGATAAAGCAAAAAAAATTCTTACTAGTTATAGTTGGCCAGGAAATGTTAGAGAACTAGAAAATGTTTTGCAAAGAGCAATTGTTTTAAGTGATGATAAAATCATAGATGAAAGTCACATTATGGTTGATGTGAGTTGCAATAACAATTTATATAAAAATTTTGACGAAAAGATTTCGCAGGCAGCATTATAAACTTTAAGAAAGATAAAAATGAAACCAAATTTAACAACTGTTTTTAAACCTCAATTAGTAGAGACTAATAACAACCAAGAACAAATCAAGAACCTTCAAGAAAGTGTCGCAAATCTTTCACCAAAAATTGAAAACAATAGGGATCTTGATTTTTTACAAAGTATAAAGAATGCAATAACTGAAGTTTCAGATAACCAAACTCACAGTGCTGAACTGACAAAAAAATATGAACTTGGAATTGAAAATGATTTAACCAAAGTAATGATAAATCAGCAAATGGCCAGTTTAGGATTTCAAATGACGTTAAATATTAGAAATAAGGTTTTATCTGCATACAAAGATATAATGAATATGCCGGTTTAGAACAGTAAGGGGTAAGAAATGGCTGAACAAGTACAAACATCTGAAATTACAAACGCTCAATTAGCTAACAAAGGTATTGTTTCGAGTATTGGGAACTCACTTGAAAAGTTAAGAAAACTTTCAAATGAACCGGCTGTTCAAAGATCTATTCCAGTAATGATAACTTTATTTGTAATTTTTATAGGAATGATTTTATTTCTTTCTTTCAAGGAACCATCTAGAACAACACTATTTTCATCATTACCAGAACATGAAAAATCAAGGGTTATTGATGTACTTAGATCTAATGGAATAGATGTCTCGATTGACTCTACTACCGGCGAAATACTTGTCCCATCACCAGAATATTATGAAGCAAAAATGAAACTTGCAGCGGAAGGTCTTCCAAGTTCTATACCTCAGGGATATGACATTTTAGAGAAAATTCCTATGGGAACAAGTCGATCAGTAGAATTTATGAAGATGAAACAAACACAAGAAATAGAATTAGCTAGGTCAATAAATGAAATCTCTTACATTTTAGGTGCAAGAGTGCACTTGGCGATACCAGAGAGATCTGTTTTTGTAAGAAACTCTGCATCTCCAACAGCCTCAGTTTTTGTGAAACTTGCTGACGGCAGAGTTCTGAATCGTGAACAGGTAAGATCCATAGTCCATATTGTTTCATCATCTATTCCTAATATGTCTTCTGATAATGTAACTGTTGTTGATCAGTATGGTAAACTTCTTTCAAAGCCTGAAAACGATCCTAATATAGCTTTAACTGAAAAACAGCTTAATCACAGGATTAAGATTGAGTCACTTTACAGAGAGAGAATTTTATCTTTGGTTTCACCAATAGTTGGAGCAGGAAACATCACCGCTGAAGTAAATGTAGAAATGGACTTTACAAATACCCAAACCACTGAGGAGACATTCGACCCAGAAACCATTGCGCCAAGAAGTGAACAAAACAGTTTGGATGAGTCAACAGATAGACCCGCAAGAGGTATTCCAGGAGCAGTTGCAAATCAAGCTCCTCTTGCAGCTGATTTACAAATTGACACTCCAGTCGAGGGTGACCCAGCAGAATTCAAACAAAGATCATCATCAAATGTGAAGAATTATGAAGTTAGTAAAAAACTTAGTACAACTGTTGGTCAAATTGGTAAAATTAGAAGAGTAAAAACAGCAGTTTTAGTAAAAAACAAAGCTGTCGAGTCACCAGAGGGTATCGTTTCTGAACCAATTAGTGAAGAAGATAAAGAAAAAATCTCCTCGCTTGTAAAGGAGGCAGTAGGATTTAACGGTGATAGAGGCGATAGCATTGTTGTGACAAGTGGAGATTTCATTGAAGAGATGGATTTAATATCAACTAAATGGTATGAAGAATCATGGTTTCAAAATCTTATTGGTCAAATTTCTACCGTTCTTATCTTAGCAATTGTTACATTCGGGGCTTTGAAACCATTGTTAAATAGAATTTTAGTGCCATCAGCAGGAGTTGGTGCTGGAGCTGGAATGTCTGAAGCAGATCTTGAACCAGAAGAAGCAGAAGCCGAGGTAGAGGTTCAAGAAGGTGAATCAATAGAGGATATAAAAGCTAAATTAAAACCTAAGAAAACTGCAATTTCAGCTGAAATGCTAGATACTGCTAACACATATGACGATAAAGTGGCAGTAATCAGAATGATTGTGGGAGATGAAGCAGGGAAGGTATCAAATGTATTTAGACAACTAATGAAAAAAGATGCATAGTAATAAAAAGGAATTTTAAATGGCCGAAAAACAAACAGAAGAAAATAAAAACGAAGAAGAACTTTCATTTTACGAAAAACTGACCAGCACACAAAAATGCGCAATATTAATGATGTTATTGGGAGAAGATGAAGCATCGGAAATCCTAAGAAATCTTGGGCCAAAAGAAGTTCAACAGCTTGGTAAAGAGATGTATAATGTTCAAGGGTTAGATCAAGACACGGTAAATAAAGTTTTAGATGAATTTCTTGCGATAATAAAAACGCAAACTGATCTTGGAATGGGCTCATCTAATTATATCAAAAATGTTATGACAAAAGCTTTAGGCGAAAATAAAGCACAGTCAGTTCTTGGAAGAATTACACCTACTGAAAGTGATAAACCTATTGAAATTCTTGATTGGATGGATGCTAGGTCAGTTGCAGAACTAATAGCGGATGAACATCCGCAAATTATGTCTCTCATTATTTCATATCTTGAACCAGGGGTAGCTGCGGATGTACTTGTTTTACTTCCAGAAGACATTCAGTCGGACATAATTCACAGAATAGCAACACTTGAAACAGTCCAGCCTGATGCTTTAGCTGAGCTCGAAAGAGTTATGCAACTTAAATTTAAAACTAATACTTCTCTTAGAGCATCTTCAGTCGGTGGGATAAAAGCAGCAGCTTCAATAATGAACTTCACTAAGCAAAATATGGAACAAAGAGTTATTAAATCCTTGGGTGAAAAAGATAGACACCTAGCAAAAGAAATACAAGAAAGTATGTTCACATTTGAAACTTTAATTTTAATGGATGACAGGAGCATGCAAACTCTTTTAAGAAATGTTGATCAAGAGATTTTAATTATTGCTCTAAAAGGGACAGAGGATGAACTGAAAGAAAAAATATTTAATTGTATGTCACAAAGAGCTGCAGCAAATATTAAAGATGAGATGGAAGTTCTTGGACCAGTAAGATTAACAGAAGTACAAGAAGCACAAAAAGCTGTAATAAATGTTGCAAGAACAATGTCAGATGAAGGAACTATTGTTCTAGCTGGAAGAGGTGGAGATGACTTTGTATGATGCAGATCCAAGAAAATCAAAAAAAAAAAGATCAAGACAAAAAAAATACTGGTGCTTTAAATACTGAAGAAATCCTAAGTTTGTTAAGTAAAACAAGTCAAGACTTCAAGAAAGAATCTGAAATTACTGAAAACGTTTCGTATCTTTTTAATAAAAAAACACCAAAGGATATGGCTTTGTCAAACTCACAAAATTTAAAAAAAACTGAGCAGCCTGAGATTGTTGATAAAGAAGTGAAGAAAGATGAAACTGAAGAAGAAAAAAAAGAGGAAACTATTGAAGAAAAAAAAATTACTGAAACAGAAGCAAAAAAAATGGCCAACGAACTTGCAAAAGAATATTATAATAAAGGTTACAACCTCGGCGTAAAAAAAGTCAAAGAGGAACTTGAAAAAGGTGAACAGGCACTTGCTGTAAACTTTAAAAATCTTGCTGACAATATATTTACAGTGACCCCTGATTTTATCAGACAGATAAATGATCAAATCAACACTAATTTGAAAAAAATTTCTAGACAAATGCTAGGGTATGAAATCGATACAAAAACAGAAAAATTTTTTGAAAAAGTTTCTGAATTAAGTAACTTAATTGAAAATTCTCTCAAGCAAGTTAAAATTTTTCTTAATAAAGAAGATTTTGAATCTGTTTCAAAATATCTTACCGACCACAAAATAAATATTGATCAAAAACTTGAAATTGATAATGATCTTCAACGTGGTGATTTAAAAATAAAATCGGGATCTATTGAAGTAGCAAATATACTCTCTAATAAAACTAAATTTGTTCAATCATCTAATATTAATGAAGATTTAGAAGATCTTAAGAAGAATATTGAAAGTAATTCAAATCAAAATCAAGAAAATAATAATAATAATAAAACTTTGAAAAATAATGATGTGTCAGATACTAGTAAAAAATGATTATAGCCAAAAAAATAAATGAAAATTTAGAAAAGTTTTCAATTAACAAAAATATCTCCTACAAAAGTAGAATCACAAAATTTGATGGAAAAATTATTGAATGTGACGCCTTTCCTTCTCCAATTGGCACTGTTTGCAAAATATATTGTAACAATGATGATAACGTAACTGGTGAAATTATTGGTTTTAGAGAGAATAAAAATTTAATTGCTGTTCACAACCAAAATGCAAATCTCATCTCTGGTTCAATAATTGAGGCACTCGATACCAGCACCAACATTGAAGTTGGGGATGAAATTTTGGGAAGAGTAGTCGATGCATTTGGAAACCCTATTGATGAAGAAAGTAAAAAAATTTCCTTGAATGATCATTGGCCTTTGAATGGTAAACCAATTAATCCAATGAAGCGTAAACCAATAAGTGAAACTTTGGATGTAGGAATAAAGGCAATTAATACAATGTTCACTGTTGGTAGAGGTCAAAGATTAGGAATTATAGCTGGCTCTGGAGTTGGTAAATCAATGCTTTTAGGAATGATGACAAAATTTACAAATGCAGACATTGTGATAGTAGCATTAATAGGTGAAAGAGGGAGAGAGCTTGGTAATTTTGTTTCAGATATACTTAATGACGAAACAAAAAAAAGAACAACAATTATCGCAGTTCCGGCAGATAAATCTCCTTTACTTAGAATTAAAGGTGCAGAAAGAGCTACATCAATTGCCGAATATTTTAGAGCAAAAGGTAAAAATGTTCTGCTAATCATGGATTCTTTAACAAGAATTGCCCATGCCAAAAGGGAAGTTGGTCTCGCATTAGGGGAACAACCAACATCAAAAGGATACCCTCCATCAGTAATTTCAATGATACCGAATCTAATTGAAAGAACGGGTGCAGGTTCACAAAATGAAGGAACAATAACAAGCTTTTATACAATTTTAGCTGATTCAGATGACACAAACGATCCTGTGGTCGATACGGCTAGAGCAATTCTTGACGGACATATTGTTTTGTCTAGAGATTTTGCACAGCTAGGTATCTTTCCAGCAATTGATATCAATCAATCTCTAAGTAGAGTAATGAATTCAATAATTACTGACGAACACAGAAAAAAATCTGAGCTGATAAAAAAATATTTTTCAATATATCAAGAAAATAAAGATCTAGTTTTAATGGGTGGTTACAATACTGGTCAAAATGAAGAAATTGACAAAGCAATTGAGTTATGGCCTAAAATTTGCGAGTTAATCAAGCAAGATTACAGAAAAAAAGAAGACTTCAACCAAAGTATGGATTTATTAAAAAACATTTAACATTATGAAAAAAAAAAAATACCAACTACTTAATTTATTAAAAAAAATCAAAAAAAATAAGCTCTCTTTAAATCTAAATACCCTTAGTTTAGAAAAAAAAAAATTAGAAAGGATTAGTGAAGATTTAAAGGAAATGCTTAAAAAATCATCATTTAATGAAGGAGAAATATTAAATAGTTCTCAACTTAGACAAACTTCTTCTTTTAGAGAAAATCTTCAAGAAAAACTTGAAATTTCAACAAATAGAGAAATTCATCTTGAAAAGGAAATGAACGATTATTTGGGTGAAATCAACAAAATAAAAAAACAGAAAGAAAAAATTGATAAAAAAATAAAAGAGGAAGCCCAAATGATCGAAAAAATAAAAGACTTGAGAAAAGATCAAAATTTTAAAACTAAAGTAATGATTTAGAAATTAACGTGGCACTATATTTGCACTAAGTTGTAGTGAAAGGTTAATTTATGGTTTCAATAGATAATAAAACAAATTCAGCATCAAATTTAGTTGGAATCAAACAAAATGTTTCTCCTGATGAAGTAGATTTGTTATTTGCTGAGCTATTCGCTTTGGTGCATTCTGGAAGCAATGAAGAATATACGGAAAATGATTCAAATATTTACAATATTGATCAAAGTGAAGGTGATAAAAACACTTTATACACCCAAAATTATAATTCAAGAACCGAAGATCTTGCAAAGTCTTTAGTACAAATTTTTTATAAAGATGTTGGCATAACTCAAACGAATGAACCCAAATCTGAAATCATTAATTTTTCAAAAAATAAAAATATACTTTCTAAAAATTTAAATAATCAAATATTGACTCCTAATGATTCAAATAAAACAAGTGAAAATCGACAAAATCTAATTAAATCTAATAATCCAGAGAAAACAATTAATACTGAAAATATTTCTGTAGCTGTCTCATTTAAACCGCCAAAAAAAAATACAAAGTCAGACTTTAAGGTAAACTCTAGCAGTGATTTAAAAATTAGTAACTTAGGAACAGAATCAAAAATAGGAGAGATAAAAGGGGAAAAAAATAATCATGAAGGGTTTGATTTAAAAAAAAAAATTACAAATCAACCAGAACTAGTATCAGAGAAAAAAAAAATTAGAAAAAGAAAACAATCATTTACTACAAACGTAAATAATGAAGAGGAAAATCAAATCATTAAAAACAATAATCCTCTTAAACAAAATTTCAATCAAGTAATAACAAGTTCCAAAAAAAATATTGATATCAGTAACAATATTCAAAAATTAAAAAAAGAAAAGAATACCCAATTATTAGAAAACAAGACCAGACCAACAAAATTATTTGCAACACCTGAAATATTAAATTTAATGGAAAGCAGTTGGGGAGAAAAGTTTTCGAAAATGATTAAAAATGCTGTTACCAACGGTCTAAATAAAGTTGAAATCACACTTAAACCAAAAAGCCTAGGTAAAATAAATTTAGATGTTTCTGTAAAAGATAATACAACAAAAATTCAAATTAACGCCGAAAATATTGAATCAGCTAATATACTTAATGAAAACTTGGGAAAGTTAAATGAGCTTATTGAAAGTAAAAATGATAAGTTTTCTAATTTTTTTGAAGGTAATTCTAATAACAATTTTAATAATCCCAAAAAAAAAAAAGTTATTGATAACCAGCAAATAGTTAATAAAAGAAAATCAATTGATAATAAAAAAACAATAATTAGTAACCATAATATTGATGTGCAAGCATAAATAAAATACTATTTATTAAGGAGTAAAGATGGCTGAAGATAATAACCAAGATAATGAAAAAAAAAGTCCAATAAAATTAATTTTAATGATTGTTGGAGGTATTGTACTTCTCGGGGCAGGTTTAGGAATTGGAATACTTATGAGTGGTGGAGAATCATCAGATCCATCTACCGAAATATCACAAATTATTGAAAAAAAAGAAAACCCAGAAGCTTCTGAAAAAGATACTGAAGCAGAAGTTGAAGAGGTAGCAGCTGAGTGTGCTGAGGAGGAAAAAGATGAAGAAGGTAATTGTCCTGTTGGCCCAAAAAAAATTCCAAAAATTACACCTGAAGAGGAAATTTTTGCAACAACATATTACGAATTCCCAGGAAATTTTACAACCAATCTTAAAGAGTCAAAAAAATTTCTGCAAATATCACTTGGGGTTTCAACACAATACGATGAGCAGGTTATGGCTAATGTTGATAGCCATCAATTAGCACTTAGATCAGAGATCCTAACAATTATGTCAACCTTTTCCCCAGCGGACATTGCAGGCAGAGAGGGCAAACAAAAACTTGCGGATTCTTTAAAAGAAGGTATTAACAACACATTAGTTAAGGTTGAGGGATTTGGTGGAGTTGAAAATGTTCACTTTACATCCTTTGTACTACAATAGAGTTTAATATGGTGGAACCATCAAGAAAGTTATCTAGTGAAGAAGTAAACGCTCTAATGGAAGGACTTAAGTCTGGTGATTTGAGTGCCTCAACTACTATTAAAGATGGAAAAGAAATTGAATACAAAACCTTCCAATTTGGTTCAGATGATCTTTCATTACTTGGAGATTATTATGCATTAAGATTGATAAATGAAAGATTCGCTCGAACAGTGAGAAGTGTTTTTTTACCATTACTCAGAGTTCAACCAAGAATTAGCTCCTTTCCTCCTGAAGTAAAATCATACGAAGAATATAGCTCTGGATTGGATGCATTCATGAGTATGACGAATAGCAGAATTGATGAGCTTAGAGGTTCAATGCTTACAGTCTTACCACCAAATTTTGTCAACCTTTGTACGAGTAGCAGATATGGAGGGAAGCTTGAAGTTTCTGAGACAAACAGAACAGAATTCACTTCTACAGAAGAAAAAATAATTGAAGTAGTAAATGAAGGTATAGCAAAAGTTTTAGAGCAAAGCTGGAAAGACTTGACACCAATTACAATCAAATTTCATAGTAGAGAACAAAATCCGCAATTTGCAGCTTTTGTTGAATCTTCTGATCTTATAATTGTTTGTTCTTTTGTAATGCAACTCCCAAAAGTTGACTCAATGTCATTTGATATAGTTTACCCATTACAAACTCTTAAACCAGTATCTTCGTTACTAAGATCAAGGGTACAGTCCGATGTTGTAGAGACTAATCTATCTTGGAGAGATAAATTAGAAAAGGCTGTACTAGAAGTGCCTTTAAAAGTTCAAAGTAATTTATCAGAACCTGTTGTTTCAATGTCAAAACTTCTTAGAATAAAAGAAGGTGATACTTTAAATATTAATGTAGATGATACCGTCGATTTTTATGTTAGTAATCAAAAGTATTTTAAGGCTGAAATGGGAGAAGTTAAAGGTAATGCTTCTGTAAAATTAACTAAAAGATTAAAAAACTAAGGAGATATATAATGAACGCTGAAACTGCTCAAGAAGAAAAAAAAGAAACACCGAACGAAGAAGTTAAAGAAAATAAACCTGAAGAGACAAAAGCTGACGGTGATGTCAATGCTCAAAGTGAGCCTAATGACAAAATTGCAAAACAAGGGACAGCAGCCGTTAATAACCTGCGAGTATTAGAGAATATAGAGGTTAAATTAACTGTGGAGGTTGGTAACACGGAGATAAAAATCAAAGACCTATTAAGGCTTAATGAAGGTTCCGTGGTTGAACTTGAAAGACTAGCAGGCGAACCGTTAGATATACTTGCAAATGGAACAAAAATAGCTAAAGGAGAAGTTGTTATGGTTGGCGAGAAGTTTGGAATAAGATTTACTGAAGTGGCCGATCCTGAGGAATTAATTGAAAATCTCTAGCGCCATTTATTTGACAACAAATTTTTTTATTAAATATTTTATCAGTACAATCAGTAACTTACACTAAAGATCAATCTTACGGCAAGGTTCTTGCATCCTCTGTATAAAAAGCGAGGTAATATGCAAGAATTTACAGGACCCAGTTTATCAAACTATTTGTTAGTTTTAGGTTTTTTACTATCAATGCTTATTGGTTTTTATTATCTAAAAAAAAATAAGCATGTAATATCACAAAAATTAAATTCAAAAAAAAGGATGAAAATATCTGATGTGACCATTCTTGGTCAAGGAGATAGGGCTTTAATATTAAATCTTGATGACAAAGAATATTTATTTATTTCTGGAAAAAACTCAGGAGCTCTATTAACTGAAATTAAAACAAATTCAAAAAATAAAACATCACATCTTGAAAAGGTTTTTGAAAAAAGGTTATTAAATGAAAAAATTTAGTATTTTTCTTATAATAACATTTTTATTCCCAGTTTTAGCATTCTCACAGGCAGTTCCAGGAGGATTAGAAGCACTTACTATTACAGAATCAGCTAATGGAGATAAAACATATTCGCTATCTTTAAAAATTTTAGCATTAATGACAGCATTAACAATCCTACCCTCACTTGTTTTGGGTATGACTGCTTTCACGAGAATAGTAATTGTTATGTCAATTCTTAGACAAGCACTAGGTACCCAACAAACTCCACCTAATCAAATTATTATTGCTATTTCACTTTTTCTAACATTTTTTGTAATGGCCCCAACTTTTAACAAAATATATTCAACTGTTTCAGGACCTTATCAGGCTGGAGAGATGAATTTAAGTGAGGCTATTGAAAGTGGGGGTAACGAACTAAAGGGTTTTATGATTAAAAACACCAGAAAAAATGATCTTGTGATGTTTTCAGATATGGCAAACAAAGGTGAATTTCTTGATACTTCTGAGATACCGTTTTACATAATTCTTCCGGCTTACATGACTAGTGAGCTAAAAACTGCATTTCAGATTGGGTTCTTGTTGTTTTTACCGTTTCTAGTAATTGATATGGTAATTGCTTCTATTTTAATGTCACTAGGTATGATGATGTTATCACCAATGTTAATTGCACTTCCATTTAAACTTCTTTTATTCGTATTGGTTGATGGATGGTCAATGACAGTTGGTTCATTAGTTGGAACATTTTCACCTTAGAAAGAAGTTTATTAATGGGATTTGATGAAAATATTGAAATGGTCAGATTAGCTTTTTATCAAGTATTGATAACTAGTGGACCGTTTTTAGGAGCAGCGTTAGCAATTGGTTTGTTAATAGGCATCTTACAAGCCGCTACTTCTATTCAAGAAATGACTTTAAGTTTTGTACCAAAAATGGTGTTAGTTATTTTTGCAATGGGTTTTTTAGCTCCTTTCTTATTAGTAAGCTTACATGATTATTTTCATTTTATCTTTGAAACAGTCTCAGGTATAAAATAATGTTCATTCCTCTTCCATTTTTTTCTCCTATGGATCCACTTCCGGGGATAGAATTAAATGAATTAATGGATTATCTTTTTTTATTCTTTTTATCCTCAATAAGACTGTCTTCATTTCTGATTTCCAGTCCATTCCTTGGTTCAAAGAATATACCATTAAATGTAAAAATAGTTTTTTCGATGGTAATTTCTTTTTTTTATTTTGGTTATATTTCAGAAACTGAAGTCAATCAGTATGTTATGGATAACTTATTAATGATTGTAATTGTTGAAGCAATAATTGGGATTTCATTAGGATTAACTCTTAGTATTTGGTTTAGTGCAGCAACTTTAGCTGGTGAAAAAATGGCAGCATCTACTGGACTTGGGTTTTCACAAATGGTGGATCCCGAAACTGGTGGTCAAACCCCTGTAATTAGTATTATTTTAGACCTATTTTTAATCACAGTTTTTTTATCACTAAATGGACACCTCATTGCGATAGATTTTTTATTTAAAAGCTTTGAAGTTTATAATTTAAGCGCAGAACTTCCACCTTTATCACTTGTAGGGTTAGGAATTGAGGCAGCAGGCGCAATGTTTTATACAGGTGGATTGATTATGTTACCAGTCGTTGGATCACTGTTGATGGCAAATATCGCTATCGGAGTTATCACCAGATCTTCACCACAATTAAATATGTTTTCATTTGCTTTTCCGGTTACATTACTTCTTGCATTTTTTGTTCTTTATTTATCATCAAGAACAATAGGTAATGCTTTTTCCGATTTGACTAAAAATGCACTTGAATCAGTTGAAATCTTATTTGTAGGATCAAAATAAAATGGCTGAAGATAAAGACGAAAGTCAGGAAAAAACCCAGGACCCCACCTCCCGAAGATTGGAAAAAGCTAAAGAGGATGGGAAAGTTGTTACATCCAGAGAGATGCAGGTTTTCACTATTCTATCAATCGGTGTTTTATTGATGTATTTAATGCCGCCGTTGCTAGATGATTTTTTAAAAATTACTGCCTCTTTTTTTAATTTTGGACCAGAATTAAACAATGGTAAATCCCCATTAGAATCAGTAAAGGCTGCTATTAATTTCATTGTTAAAGTAGTTATTATCTTTTCTACACCACTTGTAATTATTTGTATTTTAACTCAATTCATGGTTGGGGGGATAAACTTTTCTCTAAAATCTATTGAGTTTAAATTTGAAAAAATGAATCCTATTAAGGGACTTGGTAAAATATTTGCCATTAAAGGTCTTGTCGAACTAGCAAAATCAATTTTAAAAGTTTTTTTCTTAGGGATTATTTCATATTTCGTATTAATTTTTTACCTTCCAGATATTATAAATATAAGTGAGGCAAACCTATTCTCAGCTTTATCAAGGCTTGTCTCTTTTTTCCCAATTTTAGTTATTTGCTTGTTGGTGGCTTTAGCAGTTATTGCGGCAATCGACTTCACTTATCAAAAATATGACTACATAAAATCACTGAGAATGTCCCATCAGGATATCAAAGACGAATATAAAGACACTGATGGTCAGCCAGAGGTAAAACAAAAAATAAGAAAATTACAAATGAATGCTGCGAGAAAAACTAGACAAGAAAATGCATCTATAGAAAATCTTGATGAAGCAACCGCGATAATTACAAACCCAACTCATTTTGCAATTGCCCTTAAATATGAGGTTGGTGATTCAGCTGCACCGATAGTTATTGCAAAGGGTAAAGGAAAAAATGCTGAATTAATAATTGAGAAGGCCAAAAAACTTAATATCGGTAATATGCAAAGTCCAATATTAGCTAGGGCATTATACTTTACTACAGAAATTGGTGACGAAATAGTAAGTAAGTTGTATAATGCAGTAGCTATAGCATTGGCGTATATATATAAAATTAATAATGGCGAGGAAATCGAAAAACCAGAAATTGAAGTACCTAGCGACTTAATTTTTGACGAAAATGGAAAACAAAATGTTTAGTAGAAAAATATCTCAACTAATTATTACCTTTGCATTTTTCTACAGTGCAGTTGTTTGCCATTTTAAAGCCATTGAAACTTACAAAGATGAAAACATTCTTTTGTCATATTTTTTGTGGTTTTGTGCCGTAACATCTTTTGCCGGTGGTTTAAGATTTCAAATAGCAAAATTAGTATCAAAGATAAAGGAACTTAAGAACAATGAATAGGGATTATTGTAATAACTGCCAACACTTTTATATAACTCACAAAAGAAACTATCCATACGGCTGCAGAGCTTTTGGCGTTATATCAAAAAAAATTCCTTATCTAGAGGTCAGAACAATTTCTGGCACAAATTGTGCACTATTTTCAAAAAAGAATAAAAATGTTAACATAAAGAAAAAAGGATTGCTTGCATGAACCAACAAATAAACGCTATGCAAGAAAGCATTAAAATTGCTTTAGATGCTGCTGATGCTGCCACCGATGTTACATCAGAATATAAAAAGATAAAAAATGAATATATAAAAGCGGAGCAAAAAGTGAAAGAAATACATAAATACACTACAATTGTTTTTTCAAGTTCAATTGCAACAGCTGTTATTGCAATAATACTAACAGGACTTCTATATTTTAAATCTTTATCGGAGTTAGAGGACATGACAAGTACAAGTAGGGAAGCACTCGTAGTATTTGCTGAAAATGTTGAAAATGTAAATAAAGCTGTCGAAAATATGAATTCAAGTTTAGCGAGGCACAGCGATCTTGTTAATGCTAATACTGAATTAAAAAGTGCTGTGGATAACTTATCAGATGCCATAAAATCAAATGATAAAACGCTTATGATTAACCTATCCAAGGAAATATCAAATCTCTCTAGTGGTTTATCAAAATCAATTAAGGATGAATCCAACAAACTTGTTAAATCAATTGCAGAATCAAACGTGATGACTTCAGCAAAAATAAATCAAGAACTGGATAAAATGGTAAAAGAAAATAAAAAAAATCAAAATACAAAATTACTCAAAGAATTGTCTAACAGTACTTCTTCTTTGAATGCAGCTCTTGATGCAATTTCTAGTCAAAATAAGCTTCTGGTAAAAGAAATAACAAACAAGAATGAAAGCATTACTTTCCCATAAATTTTAAATAATGGTTGATAAAAAAGAAAATAATTTTTTAGTAAAAATCGACAAAGTTAGAAAGAGAAGTTATGCAGGATTTTTGCTTTTAAAACAGGACGATATTGTCGTAGCAATCAACAATCAATTCTATACTTTTGGCGAAACAAAACTTACAGAGGAATTAAAAGATTTAAAAAAAAATAACGAAAAAGCTGTAATGACCATCTTAAGAGATAATGTTTTTTTTGATGTTGTTGTTAGTAATAGCTTGGGTTGTAAGTTTTTAACAACAAACAATGAAGAAACAGAAAAAATAAAAAATGATTTTGTTAAAAAAGAAAATCGTGATTTAGATGAATTAAAAGATTATGTAGCGCTGCGAGATATATTCAGAAGATATGATGTTTTTGACAATTCAAACTCTTTGATGGCTGGGGTATTCCCACCTGCTTGGCTGGCTTATAATCGTAAATGGTGGGTTTTAATGCTTTTTATCCTGATGTCATTTATGCTAATTTCCATAAATATTTTTATGTTTCTTTTAGGTTGGGTTCTTACTTCAGTGTATTGTTATAAAGCACAACTTAATTTATTATTTAGTTTCTCAATGTTAGAAGGCAAAGTTTTTTCATTAAAATTTTCTGCTAAATCAATAGATGAAGCTCATAAAATTGTAAGATCTCTAGACCCCAAATCAAAATTTTTGTTTTCAAAACTTGAGGAACCCGAAAACGAAGATACGAATGAAAACAAAAAAAATGAAAACATTGTTGATGAAAAACAAGAAGCTTTAGTGTAAGATAGTTATATTTTACATTGAGGAGAATTATGGCTGAACAGTATTCAATGCAAGCAGAAAACTTAATGAAGTCTGCAGTCGAAGAATATAAAGAAATTGTAAAAGAGGTAAAGGCAACTGATGCGAACCTCACAATTATCAGGAATATAAGAGTAAGTATTCAAGGTAAACCAAGACGTTTAGTAGACATTGCTGATCTTAAAAAAACTGAAGATGTACATAAAATTCAGTTGTTAGTTTTTAACACCGATCATATAGAACTTCTTACAGAACAAATTGATGAATTAAACTTTTCATATGATGTAGACGGACAGTTCATTAATATCACAGTACCAGATCCATCCTACAAACAGCTTATGGAAGTAGTCGATGATCTTAATAGAAAAAAAAATTCAGCTATGGGAAGACTAACAAAAGCAAAATCTGAGGCTACAAGTAGAGCTAGAACTGCAGTAGAGAACGAATTTATTACACAAGGTGTTGCAGGTGCAGCATCAAGGAAATGTGACGAGTATTACCAGAATTATGGTGACCAAATATCTGAGATGACTTTAGAAAAAATTAAGGATATTTTAGGGCCTGAATTTTTCGAAAAATATAAAACGGAAGAATTAGATTTTGCTTAATTAAGCATCAATATTTAATTCTTTTTTTCTATCATTATCACCTAACTTTTCATATTCCTTTTTAATAGATTCCAAGTCTCTAAATGTTCTAGTTTTATCGTTTGGTTTCCATGCTGGATAGGAAAAGTTAATCTCCCTAAACTTTGTGTCAATTTCTTCATTTGTTAAACTATTAGTGTTGTTTAAAGTTTTCTTCGAAAACAGATTCTCATCTTGTGATAAATTTAAATTATTTAAAGCATCATTTTTATTTGTAACCGCAACTTCGAAATCTTCAGATTTAGAATTAATTTTACTTTCTGTGATTTTTGCTTCGGTTAATTGGGCTGGGTTTTTTTCTTCATAATTTACTAAAGCAGCATTAGATATATTTTTTGAAATGTCTGTTTTTGTGGAAGATACAAATTGGATATGAAGTTTTAAATTATTATCTCTTAGAATTTCTTTATTTTTTGCTAACTGATTATCCTCAACTCTTTCATCTTTCCATATATCACTAATTCCTGACGCATCTAAAGCCATTTCTGTGGGAGTTTTATCAAAAATCTTATTAAATGCCCAAGTTCCAAATCCAACTATTGCACCGATGGGACCACCATATAAAAAACCACCAAGACTATTCTGAACAAGATCTCTATCAGATTCCTCATTTTCTGAATTGACACTTGAATAAATTCCACTTATTAAAGGGAGGTTTTGAAGTGGGTTAACTAAACCCTTAAACCATCGCCAAAATGAAAGCTTTTCTGGGTCTGCTTGAATTGGGTTTTTTTCTTTAACACTATTTGTCAATAGCTCTGAATTTTTCTCTTTATTTAAATTTGGGTTATAATGTGGACTTCTTTCAATTATCATAATTTCAGCCTAATAGTTAATCTCAATTTCTATTCTTCTATTTTTTTCCCTTCCTGCAGGGTCTTTGTTGCTAGCTAAGGGTTTTGTCTCACCGTAACTTATCGCTTTCATTCTATCAGGTTGTAACTTTCCTGTACTTGACAATTCTTGAACTACAGACGAGGATCTTGCTGCTGCTAAGTCCCAGTTATCTCTGTATATTGAGCCAAATGTCAATGGTTTATCATCAGTATGACCGGAAACCAAAATCTCGCTTCTTCCTTTTTTATTAACCTCTGCAATTTTAGCCATAATCTTTTTTGCTTTTGATGTTAAATCGGCTGAACCAGATTTGAATGCCCCACCAGATCCGACCGTGATAATGACCTTATCTTCTTGTCTATCAATATTTATTAATCCTTCTCCCATTTCCTCTTTTAATGCAACTTTAAATTTATCTTCAGCAATTTTTGCTTTTCTCTCTTCTTCTTTAGATGTGTCCGTTGATGATCCATCGTTATCTCCATCATTAGAATCTGATTCTCTTTTTCCCTTTCGATTTAAAGCAGCCGTCAACTTAGCTAATTGTTGCTCTACACCTCCAAATAAAATCTCCGTTTCTGATTTTCCTGATGCTGCCTTAACCGACTCAATCGCTTTTACCGCTTCCTGCATTTCTTTTACGTCAGTTTCCATTGGGTTAAAGTTTACAATAACTTTGTCACCAGATGTCTCTATCTGAATATCAGCATCACCCTGTGATACCGCATCTTTTATATTTTCAGCTAATTCTTTGGCATCTTCTGTTTCACCATCATCTTTTGTTGCGTCATTATCTTTTGTCTTCAATTCAACTTCTTTTTGGTCTGTCTCAGTAGTTTGTTGTTGATTATTATCTGTTACAGCAGGTGTTGGATTTGGGCTAAAATTCAAAGAAAGTATTGTTGTTCCCTTTGGCTGTTCAACAGTGGGGATGATTCTTTGGATACCAAATGCATTCTTCATACTTCCACTAATTTGTTTGAATTTTGGGACATTAAATTCAGCGAAAGAAAGAATAAGAACAAAAAAGGCCATTAATAAGGTTGCCATATCAGCAAAAGTTGCCATCCATGCTGGGGCACCTTTGGGGGGGCACTCAGGACATTCATGCTCCTCTTCTTCACTTGAATTGTCTTTTTTCTCTTTTTTTTCTTCAGCCATTTTTTTCTATTATGCTGCTGCTGACTCGATTAACTTTTGCTTTTCTTTTGGAGCAAGATTTGCGACAAGTTGATCTTGAATATTTCTTGGACTTTCACCTCTAGAAATAAATTGTAAGCCAGTAATTATCATTTCTCTATAAACCACCTCGTAAGCAGAATATCCTTTAAGCTTTATAACAATTGGCATAAATATTGTGTTAGCTATCATAGCACCGTATAGAGTTGTAAGAAGTGCTACTGCCATTGCTGGGCCAATAGCTTTTGGATCTGCCATATTACCAAGCATAGCTACTAACCCCACTAATGTACCAATCATACCCATAGCAGGTGCAATATCAACCCAAGATTGAGCACAACCAATATTTTTTTCATGTCTAGTAACCATCGCTTTGAGCTCTTTTTTTAGTTGAACTGTTAATTTTTCTTCATCAGCTCCATCAACAAGCATTTGCAATCCACTGTCGAAAAAAGTATCAGGAGTTTCTTGTCCCTCAAGGGCCATCATCCCATCTTTCCTTGCGATACCAGCAAGCTCAACTATTCTTGTAATAAGCTCATCCATTTTTTTTACTGGAGGTTTAAAAGCTTTACCGAATGCACCAAATGAACCTAAATAAACGGGTAAAGGAGCTGTATACATTACTGCAAAGAAAGATCCTCCAAAAACAATTAATATTGATGGCACATCGATGTATGAGCCAAGGCCCCCCGCAGAAATCATTGCACCGGCAATCATTCCTATTGTTCCTAAAAAACCAATTAAAGTAGCTAAATCCATTTTAAATATCCATTAACGTTTAAACTTTTTTTATTTATAATCTCACTTAATTTGCAACTTTGATACCAAAATAAAAAAGTTTTTTTCTATTTTATTAATTTTATGTAATTATATAAATAAA